>NZ_JAQZAB010000137.1:0-166461 GCF_028640915.1 Pseudomonas sp. B3G-3
TCTGCTGGCGCACCCGTTCCACGTAGTCCTTGTCGAACAGGTTGTTGACGTTCAGCTGCAGGTCGAGGTTGTGGTTGACCTTGTAGGCGAGCATGGCGTTGTGTACCCAGTAAGCGTCAAGCTTGGCGCGGGTGCTGGAGCTGACGTTGCGCTCGCTGACATAACGAGTGCCGTAACCCAGGGTCCAGCCGGCTGGCAGTTCATAGGTGGTCCACAGATTGAGCGAACGCGGTGGCGTGTTGCCCAGGGCCTGGCCCTTGCGCGCGATGCCCGAGGCGGTGTTTGCCGCGTTGAGGATTTCGCTGTGGAGGAAGGTGTAGTTGGCGAACACATCCCAATGCTCGTTGACATGCCCGGTGACGCCGATTTCCACACCCTGCACTCGTTGCTTGCCAGCCAGTTGGGTCGAACCGTCGGCCATGGTTTCCCGGGCGTTGCTCTTCTCTACGCGAAACAGCGCCCCGTCCAGTTCCAGGCGCTTGTCCAGCAATTCCCACTTGGTGCCCAGTTCCCAGGTTTCGTTCTTCTCCGGCGCCAGGTCCTGGTTGCCCTTGCTCAAGCCACCGCCGGTCGAGGCCAGGTTCTCGGCGGACGGGTTGAAGGAGTTGCCCCAGGCGGCATAGATGCGCCCGTTTTCGGTCGGTTTGAACACCAGGCCGGTGCGGGCGCTGGCCTTGTTCGTGTCCGAGACCAGGCTCTCGCTTTTCACATGGCTGGCCGAGTATTTGTCGACATCGCCCTTGATCTTGTCGTAGCGCAGGCCGAGGTTGAGGTCCCAGCGCTCGCTCAGGGCGATGGTATCGAACAGGTAGTACGCCTGGCCCTTGAGGGTGGTCTCGGTATAACCGCTGGTGGTCTTGTTGACCGGGCCGTTCCAGCGCCCGGGCGGGCTGCCCAGGGCATAGCCGTCGCGTGGATACAAGGCGGTGTTCAGGCCGTGGTTGTAGGTCTTCAGGTCGAGGGTTTCCCGGGACAGTTCCACGCCCGCCACCAGGTCGTGGCGCATGCCGGCGAACTCGAAGTCGCCGATCAGGTTGCTCTGGTTGATCCACATCTCGGTGGTGGCGTCGCGCCCGTAGGCCTGGGGCCCGGCCGGACGGTAGCGGCCCGCCGGCACGCCGCTGGTGTTGACATGGGACGCCGAGACGATGGTGTCGCGCGCGGTGCGGCTGTAGCGCGTGAGGTTCTGCAGGCGCAGGTGGTCGCTGAAGTCGTGCTCGAAATCGGCGGTGAAGGCGTTCTGTTCGATCTGCTCCTTGTCGAGGTTCTTCCAGCCGAAATAGGCATCGCGCTTGACCCCGGCCAGCTTCTTGCCGTCCAGCGCCGGTACGCCGTAGTCGGGCAGGTTGTCGTCGGTCTGGTGGAAGGCGCTGAGGGTCAGCCGGGTGGCGTCGCTGAACCCCAGGCGCAACGACGGCGCGATGCCCCAGCGCTCGCGGTCGATCTTGTCGCGGCCGGGCACATCGTTCTGATGGCCCATCAGGTTGATCCGCACCGCGCTGTCCTGGCCGACGCCTTCAAGGGGCTGGTTGCTGTCCAGCGTCAGGCGGTAGTAGTTATCGGTGCCGAGGCTACCGCCGAGGCGGGTGAACGCCTGGTTCTTCGGTTGCTTGCTGACCACGTTGATGCTGCCACCGGTGGTGCCGGCGCCGCCGAACACCGAGTTGGGGCCCTTGATCACCTCCACCTGCTCGACGTTGAAGGTGTCGGAACGGTTGGTCTGCGCGCTGTCGCGCAGGCCGTCGATCTGCATGTTGCTGTTGGCCGAGAAGCCGCGGATGTTGATGCTGTCCCCCGAGCCGCCACCGCCTTCGCCGGCGTTGAAGGTGATGCCGGACACGTTCGACAGCACCTGGCGCAGGCTCAGCGCCTGCTGTTCCTGGATCAGCTTGGGCGGCACCACGGTGATGGTCTGCGGGGTGTCCAGCAGCGGCGCCACGTACTTGGCGGAAGACGAACGTTCGGTCTTGTAGCCTTTGCCTTCCTCCGCCTCGACCTTGATGTTGTCCAGTTGCAAGACGTTCTGCCGTTCGCCAGCAGCGGTGAGACCGGAGGCAGAGACGATGGCGAGGCCTATTGTGGGGGCCAGCAGACGGTGCTGTGGCAAGGAGGAGGGGGCTTTGCTATCCATGAGAATCACTCTTTGGGTTTGATGAGATTAAATCCTATTTAAGATTGATTATTAAAAACGGAATGTACAAGAACGCTTACAATTTTTTGGCGTTAATGAGATTTATCTTTTTGTGGCGAAGGCAAGATCAGGACTTGTAAGAGATTTTTCTTTCGGTGTACTGAGGCTTATCTGCCTGGGGCAGCGGCGAATGGGCGGCAGCCTGTCGCTGCGCAGAGCACTGCAGGCAGCGGCGCACAAAGGTCAGGAGCCGGGACGGAACGAGATGGGCCGCTTAGCCAAAAGCCCACTGGCTTTTTCCTCGTCACTGCCTAAGATGACCGACAAATCTCCTTATGCAGGAAGCAGTTACGCGCGATGTCGGAAAAAGACACGATCTCCATGCAACTGGTGCGCGAAGCGCTGCTGCAAAGCTGCGCCCCGGGTGCCGCCAGCGAAGAAGTGCTGCTCAAGGTCGGCATCGACCCGGCCCGGCTGGACGTCAGCGCCGCCCGCGTGCCGGCGGTGGCCTATGCCCGGCTGTGGCGCCTGCTGGCGCGGCGCACGGACGACGAGTTCTTCGGCATGGACCCGCGCAAGCTCAAGTCCGGCAGCCTGGAGTTTCTCTGTCGCACCGCGATGGCCCGGCCGAACCTGGCGGCGGGCCTGGAGTCCGGGCTGGCGTTCCTGTCGCTGATGCTCGAACACCTGCCGGCCCAGCTGGTGCGCCAGCAGAGCCTGGCGGAGATCGTCCTGCTGGAGGACGAGCAGGCGCCGCGCCGGGCCTTCACCTATTTCACCTACTGGATGATCGTCCACG
The DNA here is from genome assembly GCF_028640915.1 of Pseudomonas sp. B3G-3. Lineage (NCBI taxonomy): Bacteria > Pseudomonadati > Pseudomonadota > Gammaproteobacteria > Pseudomonadales > Pseudomonadaceae > Pseudomonas > Pseudomonas sp. B3G-3. Next base: position 2,931 of record NZ_JAQZAB010000137.1, read on the forward strand.
GCGTGGCCTGCTGGCTGGCCGGGCGACGCATCCCGATCCTGGCCATCGAGCTGCGCTGCGCGGAACCGGATTTCTGCGACGACTACCAGGTGATGTTCTCGCAGAACCTGCGGTTCGACCGGCCGCGCACGCGGATGATCGTCGCCGCCGACTGCCTGGACCTGCCGATCAAGCGCACTGACGAGGAGCTCAAGCGTTTCCTGGCCCAGGCGCCGGCCAATATCCTGGTCAAATACCGCGACCCGCAGAGCCTGGCCAGCCGCATCAAGCACGATCTGCGCCAGCTGCCCGCCGCGCAGTGGCCGGAAACCGAGAGCCTGGCCCACAGCCTGTGCATGTCGGCCTCGACCCTGCGCCGCCGTCTGGCGGAAGAGGGGCAGACCTACCAGGGAATCAAGGACGGGGTGCGCAAGGAACTGGCGATCGCCTGGCTGGCCGAGCCGCAGATCAGCTTCACGGAAATCGCCAGCCGCCTGGGCTTCGCCGACGCCAGTTCGTTCTACAAAGCCTTTCGCAAATGGTCCGGCTCCAACCCCGGGCATTACCGCAGCCTGATCCTCAACGACCCGGCCTGAGCGCATCCTTGTAGCCGCTGTCGCAGGCTGCGATCGACCGGAACCGTCGCAAAGGCGTGCGGCGCGGTGTCGCTGATGCACCGCGTCAAGGCTGATAGCGAGTCCTGCGGCCTCGATCGCAGCCTGCGGCAGCGGCTACGGGGAGCTTGGGTAGCCGCTGTCGAGCAGCGCGAGGCTGCGATCGGCAACGCAGTTGCCGCGAAACCTGAGCTTGCGGTGTGTCAGGCTGAATGCGTTGCCTGGGTTGCGACCGCTATGCGGGTCGATCGCAGCCTGCGGCAGCGGCTACGGGGAACTTGGGTAGCCGCTGTCGAGCAGCGCGAGGCTGCGATCGGCAACGCAGTTGCCGCAAAACCTGAGCTTGCGGTGTGTCAGGCTGAATGCGTTGCCTGGGTTGCGACCGCTACGCGGGTCGATCGCAGCCTCGCTGTCGCTTGGCAGCGGCTACAGGGCGCCTTGACCGCCATGGGGTTCTTGGCCAAACCAGTCACGCAACTTGAAAGCTTTGACCATTGTCCCGCCCGGGCCGTGGCGCCAGTATTTGCCTGATGTCTTTGTAGTTCCCATTGGTTCCCATCCTAATAAGAACAGCGAGGGATTCTGGCAATGCGCGATTACCTGTCTGCCACGGCACACTTCAATTATCAGCACACGGTCGATGCGGCCCTGCATGGCTCCTTGTCGGCACTCAATGCCTGCGTCGAATGCTGTGACCGGCACGCCTTGCCGGGGCGCATCGCGCTGTTCTGGGAGGGCCGCGACGGCAGTAGCGCGACCTACACCTTCAGCGAGTTGCAGGCCCAGGCCGCGCGTTTCGCCAACTTCCTCCTGGCCCAGGGCGTGGGCAAGGGCGACAAGGTCGCCGGCCTGCTGCCGCGCAACGTCGAACTGCTGATCGCGGTGCTCGCCACCTGGCGCATCGGCGCGGTCTACCAGCCGCTGTTCACCGCCTTCGGCCCCAAGGCCATCGAACACCGCCTGAACAGCTCCGGGGCCAAAGTGGTGGTGACCGACGCGGTCAACCGGCCAAAGCTCAATGAGGTGGCCGACTGCCCGACCATCGTCACGGTCGCGGGCACCAAGGGCCAGGGCATCGTCCGTGGCGACTTCAGTTTCTGGGCCGAGCTGGGCAATTACCCGGCGCAGTGCGAACCCGTGCTGCTGACGGGCGAAGACCCGTTCCTGCTGATGTTCACCTCCGGCACCACCGGCCCGTCCAAGGCCCTGTACGTGCCGCTCAAGGCCATCGTCGCGTTCCAGAGCTACACCCGCGACGCCGTCGACCTGCGTCCCGAGGACGCGTTCTGGAACGTCGCCGACCCGGGCTGGGCCTACGGCATCTATTTTGGCGTCACCGGCCCGCTGGGCCTGGGCCACCCGATCACCTTCTACGATGGGCCCTTCACCCTGGAAAGCACCTGCCGGGTGATCAACAAATACGGGATCAGCAACCTCACCGGTTCGCCGACCGCCTACCGCCTGCTGATCGCCGGCGGCGACGAGTTCGCTCGTTCGATCAAGGGCAAGCTACGCATCGTCAGCAGCGCCGGCGAGCCGCTGAACCCGGAGGTGATCCGCTGGTTCGCCGACAACCTCGGCGTGGTGATCCACGACCATTACGGCCAGACCGAACTGGGCATGGTCCTGTGCAACCACCACGGCCTGGAGCATCCGGTGCATGTCGGCGCGGCCGGTTTCGCCTCGCCGGGCCACCGCATCGTGGTGCTCGACGAGCAGCACCAGGAACTCTCGGTGGGCCAGCCGGGGATCCTCGCCATCGACCGCAGCCAGTCGCCGATGTGCTGGTTCAACGGCTACGACGGCGTGGTGACCAAGGCCTTCGTCGGCCACTACTACCTCAGCGGCGACACCGTGGAGCTGAACCCGGACGGCAGCATCAGCTTCGTCGGCCGCAGCGACGATGTGATCACCACCTCGGGTTACCGGGTCGGCCCGTTCGACGTGGAAAGCGCGCTGATCGAGCACCCGGCGGTGGTCGAAGCGGCGGTGATCGGCAAGCCCGATCCGGAGCGCACCGAGCTGGTCAAGGCCTTCGTCGTGCTCAGCCCGCAATACCGCGCCGCGCCGGAGCTGGCCGAAGAGCTGCGCCAGCATGTGCGCAAGCGCCTGGCCGCGCACTCGTACCCCCGTGAAATCGAATTTGTCAGCGAATTGCCGAAAACCCCAAGCGGCAAGTTGCAGCGCTTCATCCTGCGCAACCAGGAAATCGCCAAGGCTCAAGAGGCCGCGGCGCACAAGGCTTCGGCCTGAATTACCCAGGAACTCATGATGCACATCGAAAACAAGGTTTTTCTCGTCAGCGGCGGCGCTTCCGGTCTCGGTGCGGCCACCGCGCAGATGCTGGTCAAGGCCGGCGCCCAGGTGATGCTGGTGGACCTCAATGCCGAGGCCGTCGCGGCCCAGGCGCAGCAGCTCGGCTGCCGGAGCACGGTCACCGATATCACCGACGAAGCGGCCGCCGAAGCGGCGGTGCAGGCCACGCTCAAGGCGTTCGGCAGCCTGCACGGGCTGGTCAACTGCGCCGGGATCGTGCGCGGCGAGAAGATCCTCGGCAAGCACGGTCCGCATGCCCTGGCCAGCTTCAGCCAGGTGATCAACGTCAACCTGATCGGCAGTTTCAACCTGATGCGCCTGGCCGCCGCGGCCATCGCCAATAGCGAACCGAACGCCGACGGCGAGCGCGGGGTAATCATCAACACCGCTTCGGCGGCAGCCTTCGACGGGCAGATCGGCCAGGCCGCCTATGCCGCGTCCAAGGGCGCGATCGCCAGCCTGACCCTGCCGGCCGCCCGCGAACTGGCGCGCTTCGGCATCCGGGTGATGACCATCGCCCCGGGCATTTTCGAAACCCCGATGATGGCCGGCATGAGCGACGAAGTCCGCGCTTCCCTGGCCGCCGGCGTGCCGTTCCCGCCACGCCTGGGCAAGCCGGACGAGTACGCCGCGCTGGTCGGGCATATCATTAGCAACAGCATGCTCAATGGCGAGGTGATCCGTCTCGACGGCGCCCTGCGCATGGCAGCCAAGTAAGGAGGACTCTTCATGAACCAAGATCCGATCGTTATCGTCAGCGCCGTCCGCACCCCGATGGGCGGTTTCCAGGGCGAGCTGAAAAGCCTGACCGCGCCGCAACTCGGCGCCGCCGCGATCAAGGCCGCGGTGGAGCGCGCTGGGGTGGCCAGCGACAGCGTCGATGAAGTGCTGTTCGGCTGCGTGCTGCCGGCCGGTCTCGGCCAGGCGCCGGCCCGTCAGGCGGCGCTGGGCGCCGGGCTGGACAAGGCCACCCGCTGCACCACCCTGAACAAGATGTGCGGCTCCGGCATGGCCGCGACCATCGCCGCCCACGACATGCTGCTGGCCGGCAGCGCCGAGGTGGTGATCGCCGGCGGCATGGAAAGCATGTCCAACGCGCCGTACCTGCTGGATCGCGCCCGCAGCGGCTACCGCATGGGCCACGGGCGGGTGCTCGACCATATGTTCCTCGACGGCCTCGAAGACGCCTACGACAAGGGCCGCCTGATGGGCACCTTCGCCGAAGACTGCGCCGAGACCAACGGCTTCAGTCGCGAAGCCCAGGACGCCTTCGCGGTGGCCTCGCTGACCCGCGCCCAGCAGGCGATCAAGGACGGCAGCTTCAAGGCGGAAATCGTGCCGCTGCAGGTCACTGTCGGCAAGGAACAGCAGACCATCAGCGACGACGAACAGCCGCCCAAGGCCAAGCTCGACAAGATCGCCACGCTGAAACCGGCGTTCCGCGACGGTGGCACCGTCACCGCGGCCAACTCCAGTTCGATCTCCGATGGCGCCGCAGCCCTGGTGCTGATGCGCCGTTCCGAGGCCGAGAAACGTGGCCTCAAGCCCCTGGCGGTGATCCACGGTCATGCGGCGTTCGCCGATACCCCGGGACTGTTCCCGGTGGCGCCGGTCGGGGCGATCAAGAAACTGCTGAAGAAGACCGGCTGGTCGCTGGACCAGGTCGAGCTGTTCGAAATCAACGAAGCCTTTGCCGTGGTCAGCCTGGTCACCATGCAGAAGCTGGAAATCCCCCACGACAAGGTCAACGTCCACGGCGGCGCCTGCGCCCTGGGCCACCCGATCGGCGCGTCCGGCGCGCGGATCCTCGTGACCCTGCTCTCGGCCCTGCGCCAGAAAGGCCTGAAGCGTGGCGTCGCGGCGATCTGCATCGGCGGCGGCGAAGCCACGGCCATGGCCGTCGAATGCCTGTATTAAGGAATCACCATGCTGCCTAATGACGAACAACAGCAGATCAGCGACGCGGCCCGGCAGTTCGCCCAGGAACGCTTGAAGCCGTTCGCCGCCGAATGGGACCGCGAGCATCGCTTCCCTCGCGAGGCCATCGGCGAGATGGCCGGGCTGGGCTTCTTCGGCATGCTGGTGCCGGAGCAGTGGGGCGGTTGCGACACCGGCTACCTGGCCTACGCCATGGCCCTGGAAGAGATCGCCGCCGGCGACGGCGCCTGCTCGACCATCATGAGCGTGCACAACTCGGTGGGCTGCGTGCCGATCCTCAAGTTCGGCAACGACGAGCAGAAGGAGCGTTTCCTCAAGCCCCTGGCCAGCGGCGCCATGCTCGGCGCCTTCGCCCTGACCGAACCCCAGGCCGGCTCCGACGCCAGCAGCCTGAAAACCCGGGCGCGGTTGGAGGGCGACCATTACGTGCTCAACGGCTGCAAGCAGTTCATTACCTCCGGGCAGAACGCCGGGGTGGTGATCGTGTTCGCGGTGACCGACCCGGCGGCCGGCAAGCGCGGCATCAGCGCCTTTATCGTGCCCACCGACGCGCCGGGCTACAGCGTCGCGCGGGTGGAGGACAAGCTCGGCCAGCATGCCTCCGACACCTGCCAGATTCTCTTCGAGGATGTGAAGGTGCCGGTGGCCAACCGCCTGGGCGAGGAGGGCGAGGGCTACAAGATCGCCCTGGCCAACCTCGAAGGCGGCCGCGTGGGCATTGCCTCGCAATCGGTGGGCATGGCCCGTGCGGCTTTCGAGGCTGCCCGTGACTATGCCCGCGAACGGCAGAGCTTCGGCAAGCCGATCATCGAGCATCAGGCGGTGGCTTTCCGCCTGGCGGACATGGCCACCCAGATCGCCGTGGCGCGGCAGATGGTGCACTACGCCGCGGCCCTGCGCGACAGCGGCAAGCCGGCGCTGGTGGAGGCGTCGATGGCCAAGCTGTTCGCCTCGGAAATGGCCGAGAAGGTCTGTTCCGCCGCCTTGCAAACCCTGGGCGGCTATGGCTACTTGAACGACTTTCCGCTGGAGCGCATCTACCGCGACGTGCGGGTCTGCCAGATCTACGAAGGCACCAGCGACATTCAGCGCATGGTCATTTCGCGCAACCTCTGACTTTTAGCAGGAGCTGATCCATGAGTTACGAAACCATTCTGTTGGAGATCAAGGACCGCGTCGGCCTGATCACCCTCAACCGCCCGCAGGCGCTGAACGCCCTCAACGCGCAGATCGTCAGCGAAGTGAACCAGGCCCTGGACAGCCTGGAAGCCAATCCGCAAATCGGCTGCATCGTCCTCACCGGCTCGAAGAAGGCCTTCGCCGCCGGTGCCGACATCAAGGAAATGGCCGAGCTGACCTACCCGCAGATCTACATGGACGACCTGTTCAGCGACAGCGACCGGGTGGCCAACCGGCGCAAGCCGATCATCGCCGCGGTCAACGGTTTTGCCCTGGGCGGTGGCTGCGAGCTGGCGCTGATGTGCGACTTCATCCTGGCCGGCGACAACGCCAAGTTCGGCCAGCCGGAAATCAACCTCGGCGTGCTGCCGGGCATGGGCGGCACCCAGCGCCTGACCCGCGCGGTGGGTAAGGCCAAGGCCATGGAAATGTGCCTGACCGGGCGTTTCATCGATGCGGTGGAAGCCGAGCGTTGCGGCATCGTCGCGCGTATCGTGCCGGCCGATGAGCTGCTGGACGAAGCGCTGAAAGTCGCGGCGCTGATCGCCGCCAAATCGGTGCCCGTGAGCATGATGATCAAGGAAAGCGTGAACCGCGCCTTCGAAGTCAGCCTGTCGGAAGGCGTGCGTTTCGAGCGCCGGGTGTTCCATGCGGCCTTCGCCACCGAGGATCAGAAGGAAGGCATGGCGGCGTTTATCGCCAAGCGCGAGGCGCAGTTCAAGGACAAATAATCCGGGCTGTCGTTACCCATAAAAAATCGCAGCCAAGGCTGCGGTTTTTATTTGTGCGGTGTCTGTGAAGACGCTATCGCGGGCAATCAACATGCGCTGGATCTCGCTGGAGCCTTCGTAGATCTGGGTGATCCGCGCGTCCCGGTAGTAACGCTCCACCGGGTAGTCCTCGAGGTAGCCGTAGCCACCGTGGATCTGGATCGCCGAGGAGCAGACCTTCTCGGCCATTTCCGAGGCGAACAGCTTGGCCTGGGAGGCTTCCGACAGGCACGGCTGGCCGGCGCTGCGCAGGCGCGCGGCATGCAGGATCAGCAGGCGCGCGGCGTTCAGGCGGGTATGCATGTCGGCCAGCAGGTTGGCGATGCTCTGGTGCTCGATGATCGGCTTGTCGAACTGCACCCGCTCGCGGGCGTAGGCCAGCGCCGCCTCGAACGCCGCACGGGCGATGCCCAGGGCCTGGGCGGCGATGCCGATGCGCCCGCCTTCGAGATTGGACAGGGCGATGGACAGGCCCTTGCCGCGCTCGCCCAGCAGGTTGGCCTCGGGGACGGTGCATTGGTTGAAGGTCACCGCGCAGGTGTCCGAGGCGCGGATGCCCATCTTGTGTTCGCTGCGGTCGACGACAAAACCCGGGGTGTCGGTGGGCACCAGGAACGCCGACAGGCCTTTCTTGCCCAAGTCCGGATCGGTCACCGCGAAGACGATGGCCAGCTTGGCGCGTCGGCCGTTGCTGACGAACTGCTTGGCGCCGTTGATCACCCACTGGCCGTCCTTGAGTTCGGCGCGGGTGCGCAGGTTGTGGGCTTCGGAACCGGCCTGGGGTTCGGTCAGGCAGAAGCAGCCGATCGCCTGGCCGCTGGCCAGGTCCGCCAGCCAGGTCTGTTTCTGTTCTTCGCTGCCGTAGTTGAGGATCGGCCCGCAGCCCACCGAGTTGTGGATGCTCATCAGCGCGCCGGTGGCGCCGTCGCCGGCGGAGATTTCTTCCACCGCCAGGGCGTAGGCCACGTAGTCGACATAGGTGCCGCCCCATTCCTCGGGGACCACCATGCCCAGCAGGCCCAGCTCGCCCATCTTCGCCACCAGGGCGTCGTCGATCCAGCCGGCCTTTTCCCAGGCCTGGGCGTGGGGGGCGATTTCACCGCGGGCGAAGTCCCGGGCCATGTCGCGGATCATCACCTGCTCTTCGCTCAATTCAATGTCGTGCATGGCTCAGCTCCGGCTCGGGTCGAAAGCGCTGAAGAAACTCGCCACGTGCGCGGCGTCCAGCGCCTGCAGGGTGGGCGGGTTCCAGCGTGGGTTCTTGTCTTTGTCGATCAGCAGGGCGCGCACGCCCTCGATCAGGTCGCCGCGCTCGAACCACTGGCGGTCCAGGTGCAGCTCCAGGGCGAAACACTGTTCCAGGCTCAGCTGGCGACCGCGCCGGAGCATTTCCAGGGTCACGGCCATGGCCAGGGGCGAGCGGGTCGCCAGCAGGTCGGCGGTGCTGCTGGCCCATTCATGGGTATCGCCAACGGTCACTTCGCGCAACTGTTGCACGATGCTCGGCACGTCGGCCTGGGCGAAGAAATGGTCGATGGCCGGGCGCAGCGCCGCCAGCGGCGCGTCCGGCAACTGCCGCACGGCGAGCTTGGCCAGCAGGCCCTGCAGGTCCTTGAGCGGGGTGTCGCGCCATTGCAGGTTGTCGAGGCGCTGGTCCAGCAGGCTCAGTTGGTCGCTCTCCAGGTACCAGTCCGCCAGCCCGCAGTACAGGGCATCGGCGGCACGGATCTGCACGCCGCTGACCCCCAGGTAGACGCCCAGCTCGCCGGGGATGCGCGACAGGAAGTAGCTGCCGCCGACATCCGGGAAATAACCGATGGCCACTTCCGGCATCGCCAGGCGGCTGCGCTCGGTGACCAGGCGCAGGTCGGCGCCCTGGACCAGGCCCATGCCGCCGCCGAGGACAAAACCGTCCATCAGCGCCAGCACCGGCTTGCGGTAATGGTGGATTGCCAGGTCCAGCGCGTATTCCTCGACGAAGAACTCCTCGTGCAGGGTCTGGCCGTTCTTGTAGCTGTCGTAGAGGGTGCGGATATCGCCGCCGGCGCAGAAGGCTTTTTCGCCGGCGCCGCGCAGGACCACCGCGTGCACCTGCGGGTCCTGGGCCCAGGCATCGAGCTGGCGTTGCAGGGTGCGCACCATGCCGAGGGTGATGGCATTGAGGCCGGCGGGGCGGTTGAGGGTCAGGTGACCAATATGGTTGCGGACTTCGGCCAGCACGTCCTGTTGCGAGGCCTCGACCGACGTGGCGCCGGCGTCTCGCGTGGCCTGGGATGGAACCTGAGCAGTCATCACTAACTCCCTGCTTTTATTGTTCTTTATAGGTGTGTTCGCGCGCGAACGATGAGGGATCGTAACAGTGCAAATTTGCCATGTACAACCCGAATAACTGCAGGTTGGCTGTGCATTTTTGCATGGGATTCAGGAGGGCTTGGGCGATGGATTCGCAGATAGCAACCGTTGAGCCGACATGTGCGATAAATGTTTCGGACTTGCTCAAGGTTTCGGTATTTATCGTTGCAGGATCGTTATTTTTCCATGCAATTCAATCGGGCAATTGCTTGCGCAGGGAAGCCAAGCGGCACTGATATTTTTAATGTCGGCAATGTTGCTTTTAGGATTTTTGGAATTCCGCTTTAGGAATTGTCTGATTCCGATAAAGAGCAAATCTCGCCAAAATCCGGCGATGAATGAAACAGTATTCATCCCATCCTATTCCCGGTTCTTTTCCCGAAAACCATGAAGAAATCTACGAACGCTTTCGCCAGCATCGTTCTGTTGCTGGGGCTAATGGTCAGCACAATTGCTCAGGCTGAAATCAGCTTCGGTGGTTTCACCCGCTTTATTTTCGATGGCAGGCAGAAGTCGCTGATGGTCACCCTGGATAACGAAGGGGATGCGCCCGCCCTGGTACAAAGCCTTCTTCATTGGGGCGACAAGGACCAGGCGCGGGATTTGCCGATGGTCGTGAACAAACCGCTGCTGTTGATTCCCGCTCATGGCAAGGCTTCGCTGACCATCTTCTATCAGGGGGTTGGTTTACCGAGCGACCGGGAGTCGTTCTTCCTCCTGAGCGTTATGCAGGTTCCGGAGAAGCCCAGGCAGGAAAACAACATCCAGATTGCCCTGCAACACAACTTGAAGCTGATCTTTCGTCCGGATCTGCCTGGCAGCCTGGAGGATGCGCTGGAAAAACTGCGCTGGGCTCCATCGCCCAAGGCACCACCCGGCTCCTACCAGGCCCGTAACGACAGCCCCTATTACCTGACACTCACCGAAGTCGGTCTGCGTGATCGTACAGGTGCCACCTGTGGCAACTCCGTCGAGCACCTGATGATCGCGCCTTTTTCCAGCTACGACCTGGTGGTGCCTGGCTGTCACCAGGCGGCTGGCCAGATGACCTACAAGTTCATCAGCGACTCTGGAATCGCACATGCTCGCCAGAGCGATCTGTGATGCCCTTCAACTTAAAAGGTTTTGTCATGATCACTAGAAAGCTTTTAGCCATCGGCCTTTTGTTCTTTATAAGCATTCCCAGTAGCTATGCGTTGAAATGCCAGAAGGACGGGGCGGTAAGTGATTCGACCACCATTACAACGACTACCGCCATCATGAACTCAAAACCGGCTGGCACAATTCTTTGGCGCCAACCCACGCAAACCATCGAAGTTGAATGCTGGGTGGACGTTAGTGGCGCGCCTGATGAAGACATCTATCTTTATATCAACCCCGCTAAAACCGAGCTCGGCCCTGATATCGACATTGGTATTACCTATGGAGGCAAGGACTATCTGTTCTCCTCATTGACGGAAGGAAAGCTGAGTATCGGGTGGCGGGTCAGCGGTTGTGGGGCCGGAGTGACCTGCGGCTGGCAAAAAGAGAAGAAAAACCTGACCTATTCGATTTTTTTCTCGAAAAAATCTCCGGCTGGCGCCAACAAGGAAGGGCTTCTTTCTCCCATCAACAATTACAAGGCGTTTCAGCTGGATGGGAAAGGCGGAGTACGTCTTGGCTCGAGTTATAACCTCACCGTCAACGGCTTGAACAAGTTCCGTTATGTGCCTTGCACCTCGATCGTCAGCATATCCCCGACCACTGTGAATTTCGGAAAGCTCAGTAACGTGAATGCCCAGATCGGCGCCACTATCACTTCAGTGCCATTCTCGATCAATGAACAGCGCGATTGCGATGCCAGTTACGGTCTCAATGCAAACCTCGAGCCTCTGAATGCCACCCTGTCATCGACCAGGGATACGTTGATTCCAAGTAACAATACTTCGGTCGGCATCAGCCTCATCAAGGCCGATGACCAGACAGTGGTGAAGTTCAAGCAGGAGTTCGCCCTGATCCCGACAACCACCTCAAGGAACAACTCTCGCAGGCTCCTGGCCAGGCTGAAGTGGATGACTGCCCCCAAATTGGGACCATTCAACGCAGGCGCGGTGCTGAACATCTACTACAAGTGACCTGACCCCCTGACACTGCCGGTCGCAGTACATGCCGCCGGCATTCCCCCGACCTCCGAAAAAGTCCCTGGACGGATGCGCAGCCTGCAGAGTGGCTGGCTACAATGGCGCTCGACTTTCAATGACGAGGCTCCATGGACATCGACCTGGCCCGCACCTTTTTGCAAATCGTCCGCAGCGGCAGCCTGATCGCCGCGGCCGAGCGCTTGCACCTGACCCAGACCGCGATCAGCGCCCGGGTGCAGAACCTCGAAGGCCAGCTCAACTGCAAGCTGTTCGTGCGCAACCGCGCCGGGGCCCGGCTGACCGCCGATGGCGAGGCGTTCATCGTCTACGCCAACCAGCTGGTGCAGACCTGGGAGGCGGCCCAGCGCGACCTGCCGTTGCTGGCCGGTTATCGCAATGTGCTGCACATCGGCGGTGAAGTCAGCCTGTGCAATCCGCTGATGCTCAACTGGGTGCGCCGCCTGCGCCAGGCGATTCCCAGCCACGCCGTGCGCAGCCAGATCGCCGAGGGCGCGAGCCTGCAACGCCAGCTGGAGCTGGGTGTGCTGGATGCCGCGCTGGTGTTCCAGCCGGTGTACGGGCCGGGGTTGCAGGTCGAGCAGTTGCTCGAGGAAAAGCTGATCCTGGTGCGCCTGGCCGGCAAACCCGAGCCTTATGTGTACATCGACTGGGGCGAGGATTTCCGCCGCCAGCACGACGCGGCGCTGCCGGACCAGGCCAAGGCCGCGGTGGGTTTCAACCTCGGGCCGCTGGCCTTGCAGTTCATCCTCGAAGGCGGTGGCAGCGGCTACTTCCGTACCCGGGTGGTGCAAAGCTACCTGGACAGCGGCGTGCTGGAACGGGTGGAAAAGGCCCCGGAGTTCAACTTCCCGACCTACCTGCTGTACGCCCGCGAACGGGATTCGGCCCAGCTGCAGCAGGCCTTCGAAGTGCTGCGCGAAGTCATCGCCAGCGACACCGACTGGTCGCAGCGTTGGGATCCGATGATCTGACTTAAAAAACGCGGCGTCTGGTTTTACGACTGCTTCGCAGCCGAGCGCAGCCTTCGGCAGCGGCTACAGGGACCGCGGTGTTTGTGTAGCCGCTGCCGAGCCTGCGAGGCTGCGATCGGCAACGCAGTTGCCGTAAAACCTGAGTCCGCGATCTGTCCGGATAACCCCGATCACACCCGCGACGCCAACACCTCGCCAATACTGCGCCGGCGCGCATGGGCTTCGCTGGCATGGATCAGCTGTTCCAGGTCTTGCGGGGTGACGTCGAAGAACTCCTGCATCTCATCCAGCGCCAGCTTGAGGTCGGCGGCGGTGATGGCCAGGGCATCGGTGGATGGCTGCTCGGCGGGCAGCCTGGTGGTGGGTTCACTCTGGCCCTTGGGGTAGCGGATGCGGGTCAGGTTGTTGTAGGCCAGGGCGCTGAGCAACAGGCACAGGGCCGCCAGCATCACCGGGCCGAGGGCCAGCCAGTCGAGGGCGATGGTCGCCGGGTCGGCCAGCACCATCGTCAGGGCCACCGCGCCGGCCGGCGGGTGCAGGCAACGCAGCCAGCACATCAGCACCAGGGACATGCCGGCGGCCAGGCAGGCGCTGCCCAGGGTGCGTCCGAGCACATGGGCCACCAGCAGCGCCAGGACCGCGGCGCACAGGTAGCCGCCGAGGATCGACCAGGGTTGCGCCAGCGCCCCGGACGACACCGCGAACAGCAGCACCGCCGAAGCTCCCAGCGGGCCGATCAGGTGCAGCGCCACCTCCATGCCGAACACCCGGCTGCATAACCAGACACTCAACAGCGTGCCCAAGGCCATGCCGAGCGCGGCGCGGCTCCATTCCGAGGGGCGGGTATTGATGGCGGCGGGTTTCCAGCGAGCAAGCATGACGAAGCGATCCAATTCCGGTTCAAGCGGGCAAAAAGAAGGGCTTGTCTGGATTACCAGAAAGCCCTGAAGCGTTCCAACAGTTGGGGGAGGAACCGGCACAGTGTGCCGATCAATCGAAGCGCCTACAAATTCATAATAATGCTGTTTAAGTGCACTATTTTTGCACTGTCGCGGCCTGCGCCACCCGCCGTCCGCTGATGAAACACAGCAGCCCGCCGAGGGCGGTCAAGGCGCTCAGGGCATAGAACATGGTCGGTGCCGGGGTGTGTACCAGCAGATAGCCGCAGATCACCGGGCTCAAGGCGCCGCCCAGGGCCGCGAGGTTCTGCGCGCCGTAATAGCTGCCGCGCAGTGCCTCGGGGGCCAGGGTGTCGATGAACAGGAATTCCGCCGGGTAGATGATCATCTCGCCGAGGGTGAAGACGAACATCGCCAGGCACCAGCCCAGCAGGCTGTCGGCCAGGCTGAAGCCGATCAGGCCGAGGATGAACAGGCTGGTGCCGACGGCGATCCAGTGGCGCAATTGTTCGCGCTTGAGGAAGCGGCCGATCTGGTACTGCAACAGGATCACGCTGATGGCGTTGCAGGCCAGCAGGGCGGCCATGGTGTCGAGGGCGCTTTTCGCGTCTTGGGTGACCAGCAGGTACTGCGACAGGTACAGGGTGAAACGCCCGTGGACGATGGTGCTGAGCAGGCAGCCGCAGGTGAACATGATCAGCGTGCGGTCGTTTTTCAGGGTTACCAGGGTATTGAGGAAACTCTGCGGCTTGCTCAGCGAGGACAGGCCCGGCGTGGGTGGAATGCCGCGCATCAGCAGGGTGCTGAGAAAGGCGATGGCGCCGGCGATCAGGAACGGCGCCAGCGGCAGTTGCCCGGCGATCACCACGCCGAGCATGGGGCCGGTGGCGTAGCCGATATTGGTCAGGGTGTAGCGCAGGGAGAACACCCTGGCCCGCTGACTCACCGGCAGGTTTTCGCTGATGATCGCCTTGGAACCGATCAGGAACAGCGCCGAGGCGGTTTCGGTGATCACCAGGATCGCGGTGGTCAGGTAGAGGTTGTGGGCGAAGGTCAGCAGCACAAAACCGATGCCGCTGGAGAGCATGGTCAGGATCAGCAGCCGGCGCTTGTCCAGGCGATCGAGGATGTAGCCGCCATAGAGCGCAAGCAAGGTGGCGATGAACACTGCGATCCCCAGCAGCAGGCCGACGTCCTGCTGGTCGAGGCTGAGTTTTTCGCTGAGGAACAGGGTGAGCAGGGGGCTGGTGATGGCGCGACTGACGACAATGGTCAGCGAGCAGATCATCAGGCGGCGGATAACCAGCGAATAAGTGGCCACGGTGGTGCACGAGTCCTTGTTGTCTGAGTGGGCTATGGGAGGCCTATGGTTGGAGCCAGCGGTCCAGCACGGTGACGGATTCCATATCCGCCAGCCGCCACAACTGTTGTAGCAATTCGCCGGCCCGTTCGGCGGGCAGCACCCGGGTCGCCAGGCTGAGAAACTTTTCTTGCAGCGCCTGATCGCCGAGCGGGTTGCCCGGCGCGCCCAACGGCACCTCGACGCACAGGCTGGCCTGGCGCCCGTCACGGGTACGCAGGGTGACCACGGGCTCACCATCCTCTGACAGTTGTGGATCCACTTCAAGGCGGATCCGTGCCATGGCGCTGGCGATCCGCGGTGTTTCGCGGCACTGGCGATCATAGGCATCCAGCCCGGCATGGCCATGCACCAGGCGCGCCGCGAGGGCGTAGGGCAGGCTCATCTGCGCGGCGGCCAGGGAGTCGATGGCGCGGCTGCCGCACATGCCGTCGAGGAAGGCGCAGAGGGACACCTGAATGTCTTCCACCTGATCTGCCGTCACCTGCAGTTGTTCGAGCAACAGGCCCAGGGCATCGATGGCCGAGTGGGTGCCCCGGCAGGAGGCATAAGGCTTGATCGAGCAGCGTGCGAGCTTCCACACCTGGCCCAGGTTTTCGTCCAGGGCCTGGGGGATCGCATCGCTGCCGGCCAGGGTCTTGAGGAAGCCGCCCCAGACCTCCTCGAACAGCTGGCCCGGCCCGGTCACGCCTTGCCGGGCCAGCCGCGCGGCCAGCAGACCGCCTTCGGCCGCCCGGCCGCTGTGCAGTTTCTTGCTGTGCGAACCGTCGTGAATAAAGGCCCAGAGCCCGCCGCTGAAGCTGCCGGCCAGGCCCAGGGCCGAGCCCATCTGCCGGGCATCGAGGCCGAGCACCCGGCCGCAAGCGACGGCCGCGCCGAACACCCCGCAGGTGGCGGTGGAATGCCAGCCGGCACCGTTGTGGGCGGAATAACCGCCGCAGGCTTCCAGCACCCGGCGCCCGACTTCGTAACCCATGACCACCGCGGTGAGCAGTTCGCGGCCGCTGAGTGCGGTGCTGCGCAGGCTGACGGCGGCCATCACCGCCGGCAGCACCACCGCCCCGGAATGGTCGCAGCCGCCGGTGTCGTCCAGCTCCAGGGCATGGGCGGCGATGCCGTTGAGCAAGGCCGCCTGGGTGGCGCTGGTGCTCAGGTCGGTGCCCCATACCCGACTGGGGCCGGTTTCGTCGCCGAGGGCCTGTCGCGCCGCCGCGGCGACTTCGCTGTGCGCCCCGGCCAGCGCGGCACCGAAGGTGTCGAGGATATGCCGGGTGGCCTGGGCCACCAGGGCCGGGGGCAGGTCTTCGAAACGGCTGTCGACGCAGAATTGCGCCAGGCGTTGCAAACGATCGGTCATGGCAGGTAGGCCCGATAGTGACGTTCATAAATCGCCGCGGGGTGATCCTCCGCCAGCGGTTGCGCGCGTTCCGCCCACCACTGGGCTATTTCGCCGGCGCGGGCGATCCACGCATCCTCGTGCCGCTGGATGCCCTGCAACAGCTCGCGCAGCAGGCCGATGCGCCCCGGGGTGGCGATGATCTCCGGGTGCAGACGCAGCACGTAGAGCAGGCCGAAGCGGTGGAAGCCGGCGAAGTCCAGCTGCAGGTTGCCCAGGGTGTGGCTGTAGGAGGCGATCCGCGATTGCCCCGGCGGTACCGCCGGGCTGAGGTTGAAGGCGAAGTAGGGCTCGTCTTCCAGCTCGTAGTGCAAGGGCAGCTCTATCACTTGCGGCCGGGTCGCGTGGGGGAAGGGCAGGTCATCGCCGCGCCAGGACGACGACCAGCGAATGCCTTGCCCATGCAGCGCCTCGACGAACCCCGGGGCCCAGTTGCCGGCCGGAATGCGAAAGCCCCTGGGGCGCTGGCCGGTGAGTTCGGCCAGGGCCTGGCAACCGCGTTGCAGTTCCAGCTGCTGTTCGGCCAGGCTCAAGCGGTCGTAGTTGGCGTGGCGATAACCGGCGCAGGCGATTTCATGCCCGGCGGCCTGGATCGCCCGCACATGCCCGGGGTTTTCCTCGGCCACGATCCCCGGAACGAACCAGGTGGCCGGCACCCGCAGTTCGTCGAGCAGCGCCAGCAGGCGTTCGACGCCACGCTGGCTGCCATAGCGCCAGACCGACAGGGTCTTGTCGCGCCCGGCCACTTCCGGGGCCTGGGTGAGGATGCCGTGGATGTCGTTGTAGTCGACGGTCACCGCCACGGCGCAGCGGTAGCCCTGGGGCCAGACCTGGGGTTCAGCCATGGTGATGCTCCTTGAGCCACCAGCGGGCGACGTCGCGGCAGGTGGCGAACCACACGTCCTGGCGCTGGCGCATATGTTCGAACAGGCGCTCCAGCAGCAGGATGCGCCCGGGCTTGCCGGTGATCTTGGGGTGGAACAGGGTGGTCAGGCACAGCCCTTCGTCCATGGCGCCGTCGTACTCGCGGCGCCAGTTGTCCAGGGTCAGCTCGTAGCTGGCGGTGCGGTCCAGGCCCGCGGGGAAATCGGGGGCGCGGGTGTAGGCGATGGAGGCGTAGTCGTCCATCTCCCAGCGTCCGGGGATCTCCACCAGCGGCGTGGCATGGCCCGGGACCCGGACCAGGTACGGGCGGTCGTCGCCGCGCATGCTGCTGGAGTAAGTGACGCCGGCTTCCACCAGCATGGCCGGGGTTTCGGCCCGCCAGTCGCCGGACGGGGTACGGAAACCTTCGGCGCGGATATTCAGGTGCTTCCAGAACACCTCGCGGGATTTGGCCATGACCGCCTTCTGCTGCTCCAGCGGCAGCGCATAGAAGGACTCATGCTGGTAGCCGTGGTAGGCCACCTCGTGCCCGCGTTCGACGATCGCCTGGCATTGCCTGGGCCAGTTCTCCACCACCCAGGCCGGGACGAAAAAGGTGGTCGGGATCCGGAAGGCATCGAGCAGGTCGAGCAAGCGCGGCAGGGCCCGATAGGGGCCGTAGCCGCCAAAGCCGAAGTATTCCGGCTTGCGCCAGATCGAGCCGTCGAGCATGGCGTCGCCGGTCGGCCCGTCGAGGTCGAAGGCCAGGGCCAGGCACGCCTGGTGCCCGTCCGGCCAGGTGGGTTGGGGTGAGGAGGACATCGATAGCGCTCCAGTCATTGGGGCGGGCCGGTTTGCCCGTCATCCGCTGAGCAACGGCCACCTCCCGCGGACACGAGTGGCTCGCGCCCGCGGGGGGATTGCTCGGGTGGTTATTTACCGGCGTTGAGGGTCACGGTCTTGATCGCGCCCAGCTCCAGGTCCCATTTCTTCAGGATGGCCTGGTAGCTGCCGTCGTCGACCATGCTTTGCAGCGCGCTCTTCAGGGCTTCGGCCAGCTCGGGCTTCTTGTTGCTCACGCCCAGGCCGGTGAACTGCTCGGAGATCGGCAGGCCCAGGGTCTTGTAGGTGTCCTTCTCCTGGGTCTTGAGGTACGGCAGGGTCTCGCTGCCTTGCATGGCCGCGTCGATGCGGCTCTGGCGCAGTTGGGCGCGGGCGTCGGCCGAACCTTCGGCGCCGATCACCACCACCGCCGGCTTGCCGTGGGCTTCGCAGTTGGCCTTGCTCCAGGTGGCGATTTCCGTCGGGAAGGTGGTGCGACGGCTGGTGCCGACTTTCTTCCCGCACAGGTCGGTGGGTTCGTTGATCGCGGTGTTTTTCTGCAGGGTGTAGAACTGCGGCCCGCTGGTGAAGTAGTCGACGAAGGTCACGCTCTTCTGCCGCTCGGCGGTGTCGGTCATGCCCGACAGCACCGCGTCCACGCGGTCGGTGGTCAGGGCGTTGATCATTTGCTCGAAGCCGGTTTCCTGCCAGGCGATCTTCACCCCCAGGCGCTCGGCCAGGGCGTTGCCCAGGTCGTAGTCGAGGCCGGTGAGCTGGTTGGTGGCCGGGTCCTTGAAGTCCATCGGCGGGTAGTTGGGCATGATCGCTACGACGATCTCGCCCTTGGCCTTGAGGCTGGCGGGCAGCTCGGCGGCGAAGGTCAAGCTGCTGGCCATCAGGCTTGCGAGTACTGCTGGAATGACGAAGTTCTTCATGGTCGTTCTCTTATGAGTGTTGTGAGGTCCGCTCCGGGTTTGCGAGCTCGGGCCTAGGTTCGAACGGCAGAAATGAAGCTTTGGGTGCGTGGATTTTGTGGGCTTATTAGTATTTCTTCGGGGCTTCCAGCCTCCACGATCTGGCCGCCGTCCATGAACACCATGCGGTTGGAAACCTCCCGGGCGAAGCCCAGTTCATGGGTGACGACGATCATGGTCATGCCGGTCTGCGCCAGGTCGCGCATCACCGACAGCACCTCACCGACCAGTTCCGGGTCGAGTGCCGAAGTGGGTTCATCGAACAGCATCAGCTTGGGCCGCATGGCCAGGGCGCGGGCGATCGCCACCCGCTGCTGCTGGCCGCCGGACAGCTCGATCGGGTAGCTGTTGCGCTTGTCGGCCAGGCCTACCCGGGCCAGCAGCTCCAGGGCTTCCTCGTGGGATTCCTTGGGCGAGCGCTTGAGCACCTGGCACGGGCCTTCGACGATGTTTTGCAGCACGGTCATGTGCGGGAACAGGTTGAAGCGCTGGAACACCATGCCGGTGGCCAGGCGCTGGCGGGCGATCTGCGATTCGTTGAGCTCGTGCAGCTTGTTGCCGACGATGCGATAGCCCACCAGCTCGCCGTCGACCCACAGGCCGCCCTTGTCGATCTTCTCCAGCTGGTTGACGCAGCGCAGCAGGGTGCTCTTGCCCGAGCCGGACGGGCCGATGATGCACAGCACTTCGCCTTGCTCGACCTCGATGTTGACGTCCTTGAGGGCGTGGTAGTTGTCGTAGTACTTGTTCAGGCCCACAGCCTTGACGATGTTTCTCATGATCGGATTCTCCAGGGCTGCTTACGAGCGCTTGCCGGCGCCACGGGCGAAACGGCGTTCCAGGCGGCTTTGGCCGAAGGACAGGACGGTGACGGCGGCCAGGTACCAGATGCCGGCGACGATCAGCAGCTCCATCACCCGGGCGTTGGCGTAGTAGATGTTCTGGGCGTTGTAGAGCAGTTCCGAGTACTGGATCACGCTGGCCAGGGAGGTCATCTTGACCATGCCGATGAACTCGTTGCCCACCGGCGGGATGATGATGCGCATGGCCTGGGGCAGGATGATCCGGCGCAGGGCTTGCAGGCGCGGCATGCCGATCGACTTGGCGGCCTCGTACTGGCCGGTGTCCACCGACAGCAGGCCGGCGCGCACCACTTCGGCGGTGTAGGCGCCCTGGTTGATGCTCAGGCCGAGCAGGGCGGCCACGAACGGCGTCATCAGGCTCACGGTGTCCAGCTCGAACACCCCGGGAATGCCGATGGTGGGGAAGATCAGCGCCAGGTTGAACCACAGCAGCAGCTGCAGGATCAGCGGCGTACCGCGGAACAGCCAGGTGTAGGTCACGGCCACGTAGCGCAGGATCGGGTTGGCCGACATGCGCATGATCGCGGTGATGACCCCGAACACGATGCCCAGGGCCATGGCCAGGATCGCCATGACCAGGGTGTTGAGCAGGCCGAACAGGATCGCCCGGGACGTGAGGAACTGGCCGATGTACGACCATTCGATCTTGCCTTCGGCGAAGGCCCGGACCAGGCCGACGAGGGCGATGACGATCACCGTGGCGAAGAAGATCCGCCCGTAGTAGCGCCGCGGCACATGTTCGTACTGGGTGATGTCGAACTGGTTTTCGGCTTGTTTGCGCTCGGCGAGGAGGCGCTCTGCCTGGGTCTGGCTCATGGTGTTTCTCCCAACGCAGGCGGATGGCGCCTGCGGTCTGTCGGTCATCATCCCGGCGGAGCGAGCGGGCGGCATCGACGCCGGCTCGCTCCCGCGGGACTGCGTTCAAGGTTTCAGAGACGGAAACCGTCGTACTGCGCGGCCCATTGCCGCTGCGCCGCCAGGGCGGTTTTCAGCCGGGCGATCTGCGCGCGCACCTGCTCCGGCGCGGTGCCGCCCCAGCCGCTGCGGGCGGCGATGGCGGCTTCCAGGGTCAGGCTGTCGCGCACCTCTGGGGTCAGGCGCGCATCGATCTCGGCCAGCAGGGCCGGGGACGCTTCCCAGAGTTCGAGGTCGTGTTTTTCGCAGGCCTGGACCAGCGCGCCGGTGATTTCGTGGGCTTCCTTGAATGGCACCCCGCGCACCGCCAGCCAGTCGGCGACTTCGGTGGCCAGGGTGAAACCCAGTGGCGCCTGGCGCCGCAGTTCCTCGACGTTGACGGTCATGGTCGCGACCATCCCGGCCATGGCCGGCAGTACCAGCAGCAGGGTGTCGACGCTGTCGAGCACGCCGTTCTTGTCTTCGCTCAGGTCGCGGTTGTAGGACAGCGGCAACGACTTGAGGGTCGACAGCAGCCCGGTGAGGTTGCCGATCAGCCGGCCGGCCTTGCCCCGCGCCAGCTCGGCGATATCGGGGTTTTTCTTCTGCGGCATGATCGAGCTGCCGGTGGCGTAGGCGTCGTCCAGGGCCACCCAGCGGAACTGTCGCGACGACCACAGGCAGAACTCTTCGGCCAGGCGCGAGATGTTGATCCCGAGCATGCTGGCGACGAACAGGAACTCGGCCACGTGGTCACGGCTGGCCACCGCGTCGATGGAGTTCTCACAGACGCCGGCGTAACCCATTTCCCTCGCCGACTGCTGCGGCTGGCGGGCGATGGCCGAGCCGGCCATGGCCGCCGCGCCCAAGGGCGACAGGGCGGTGCGGGCATCCCAGTCCACCAGCCGCTGCACGTCGCGCAGCATCGACTGGGCATGGGCCAGCAGGTGATGGGCGAAGACGATCGGTTGGGCCTGCTGCAGGTGGGTGAAGCCCGGGCAGATGCTGTCCACATGCTGTTCGGCCTGTTCCACCAGCGCCTGCTGCAGGTCCAGCACCTGCACCGCCAGGGTGCGGACATGGTCGCGCAGGAACAGGCGCAGGTCGTTGGCGGTCTGGTCGTTGCGCGAGCGGCCGGCGCGCAGCTTGCCGCCGAGGGCGCCGAGACGCTCGGTGAGCAGGCGCTCGATGAAGGTGTGTACGTCTTCGTCGTCCAGGGTCGGGCTCACCCGGCCGGCGCGGAAGTCTTCGCCAATGCGTTCCAGGGCCTCGAGCATGGTGCGGGTTTCCTGCTCGTCCAGCAGGCCGGCGCGTTGCAGTTCCCGGGCATGGGCCTTGGAGCCGGCGAGGTCGTAAGGGGTCAGGCGGAAGTAGCGCTCGGGGCAACGCGACAGGGCGGCCAGGGCCTCGGACGGGCCGCTTTTGAAACGGGCGCCCCAGAGGCGATCGGTAGGCTGGTTCATTGTTTTTTCCTCGTCGATAACGCGAATTGAATTCGGTACAGCCGACCGGAAGGACACTCTGACAACCCGCGAAAGGGCATCGGAAAGTCTTCGGGTCAGGCAGGTTTCAAGAGGGCAGTAGCAAGTGGCGAGAACTGATCGAAGTGTCAGTTTTTAATTGCATTGAATCAGCGAGTTGCAGCGGGTCCAGGGAATACTTTGATGGTTGCCAAGCCTTGTTTTCTGTGTTCATTATTATTTGTCGGCTGTGTTTTTGTTGTGCAGCAAAGCCTGTTGAATATGCCGCCCGAGGTCAATAAGCATTATGGAAACCCCACTTTCCAATTCTGGAAACCCACCGATTAAAACCGCCCACAGAGCACCGCTGGCACTCAGCGGACTGGACTTCAAACTGCTCAAGGTGTTCAAGGCGGTGGTCGAGGCGGGCGGCTTCAGCGCTGCGCAAAACGAGCTGAACGTGGGCCTTGCGGCTATCAGCAAGCAGATCTCCGACCTCGAGATCCGCATCGGCATGCGCCTGTGCACCCGGGGCCGGGAGGGCTTTTGCCTGACCGAGGAAGGCAGCCTGGTGTACCAGGCCTCGATTGATCTGTTTGCCTCGGTGGACAACTTTCGTGATCGGCTTAGTTGCGCGCAGAATGAAATAATCGGCGATCTTGGAGTGGGGGTAATTGATAACACGATTACTGATGTTAATTCTCCGCTAGTTGCTGCCTTGCGGCGCATCAATATTGAATCTCCGAAAGTAAGGTTCAGGCTGTATGCTTCACAGCTGGATGAAGTTGAACGGGGGGTGGTGGAAGGACGCTTAGTTGCCGGAATAGTGCCGGTTTATCAAAAACGTGAAGAGTTCGACTACTTCAAATTATATGACGAAGAGTCCGCGGCTTATTGCGCCGAAGGGCATCCGTTGTTCAGCGTGGCCGATAGCGCAATCGACGCCGAGACGCTCAAGCAGCATGAGTTCATCAACCACCGCTACGCGATCCATCAGGAGAAGAGCCACTTCGCCGCGTACGACAGCTTTTCGGCGGCGGCCTCCCAGGTGGAGGCCGTGGCCATACTGATCAAGACCGGGCGTTTCCTCGGGTTTCTGCCCCGGCACTATGCCGCGGCGCTGGTGGAGCGCGGCGAAATGCGCGCGCTGCTTCCAGACCTGGTGCACTACAGCACGCCTTTCAGTCTGATCCTGCGGCACAACACGGTACGCAGCCCTTTGGTGAAGGTTTTCGCCCAGGCGCTGGGAGTGGATCTCAAGAGTAATGGCTGACACTACCAAGTTCTCGGAGCGGGCTTGTCGGGGATTAAGGGGCTGTTGCTGAAGTCGCTGTGGAAAGTACAGCGGTCGATCAGGCGAGGCGCCTGAAACGGGTGGCCGATATATCCTGCGTAATGGCATTTTCAACCCAGGACTACTGTCTTTTAGATTCCCGCGCGGTTATCCGCATGAAGTAACCGGTGAGTACAAGACATGCCATTGGCGGTCCCGCCCGCAAGCCACTTTAAATAACGCGGAGTGGCAGCCTTAGATGCCTGGAAACACCCCCGAACACCCCTCTATAGGAACGAAGCGTGCCCGCGATAAAGCCGGCACATTCAACATCGATATGGCCTGCCAGACCGCCATCGCGAGCAAGCTTCGCTCCTACGATGGGCTTGGTTTCGCAGGCAATGTCAGGCGCATGGCGCAGCGCCGGGCCGCTGGCAGGCCGTGGCGAACTTCCTCGGCCAGCACCTGTTGCAGGCGCGGCCCCAGTTGGTCGGCGTCCAGGGTGACGAAACCACAGCGCTGGTAGAAGGGTTCATTCCACGGCAATTGGCGAAAGGTGCTCAGGGTCAGGGCGGCGAAACCCTGCTGGCGCGCCTGTTCGCGCACTGTCTCCAGCAGGTGGCGGCCAATGCCGCGTCCCTGGGCGCTGCTGGCGACCGAGATTTCCCAGATATGCAGCGCATCGGCGCAGGCTTCGGCGTCGAGGAAGGCGCACACCTCTCGATCGAGCACGGCGACCCACACCCGCTGCTGGCGGATATGCGCGCGGTGCTGCGCGGCGTCGGGCACCTCGGCGTCGGCCAGCCAGGCCAGTTCGGGGTCGCGGCGAAACAGTGCGGCGGCGCTGCGTTCGATGGCGGGGAGCAGAAGGGCATCGGCCTCGGTGGCCAGGCGGATTTGCAGGGTCATGGGGCGCGAGTGTAAGGAGCCAGGGCGCGGTGGGGCAACCTTCAGGGTTGGGGGGTGGCAGGCAGGTGCAGCATGACGTAGTCATTCTTGTCGAAGCGCCCGCTGAGCACCGGGGCCAGCCGCGCCAGGGGCGTGGCCTTGAGCGTCGCCAGGTCACTTTGATCCATGATCACCCAGGCTGGGCCGGGGATGGCGGCAAGGGCCTCGGGGCGTTCGGTGAACAGTGGCTGCAGGTCCTGGTCGAGGTGGACCATGAACTTGATCGCCTTGGCGTCCTTGCCCATATGGTGCAGCACCACCGGGGCCGGGTCCTGCTCGATCAGCTTCCAGGCGGCCAGGGTGAAGGTGCGGGTGTCGTAGAGCTGGCGGGCCAGCGGCTCGAACCCAAGGATATAGGCACTCCAGACGGCCAGCACGGCGCCCAGGGCCAGGCCGCCAATCCGCCAGCGCGGCATGCGCAACAGGCCCAGCGCCGCCAGTTGAAAAACGCCGAGCAACACCAGCAGAGGGGTCAAGCCGGCCAAGGGTTCGGCAAAGCGCCGCTGCGCCACCAGCAACGCCGCTATCAGCAATCCGGGTGTCAACAGCCACAGGCCCTGGATACCCTGGCGCAGCCAGGCCAGGCCGCGACCCTGGATATCGTGGAAGGGATAAGCCGCGACGATCGCCAGCATGGGCAACATCGGTAGCAGGTAGCGGGCTTTTTTCGCCTGGGGAATCGACAGGCCGATCAACACCAGCAGGGCCGCGGCGCTGCACAGCACCAGCAGCCTGCGCGCGCGGTCCTGCTGTTCGCGGGGGCCGAGCCACACTGCCAGCCAGGTCAGGATCGCCAGCGGGTAGGCCAGGGCATAGTTGCCCAGGGAGCTGCTGAAGTAATAGAACGGGCCGCTGCTGCCTTCGCTGCCATCCATGCGCCCGGTGAACTGCATGCGGATCACCTCCTGCACAAAGGCCGGGCCGCCGCTCAGTCGGGCCAGCCCCAGCAACAGCGCCACGCACGCCAGCAGCAGGAGCAGGGCGCAGCCACCGAAGATGAACATCCGCCGCCACTGGCCTTCGAGCAGGTAATAGCTGCACAGCATGCCGCAGGGAATCACCAGGCCGATCGGCCCGCGAATGGCGAACCCCGCGACCAGCAACGCGAGGATCAGCCACAGGCGGCGCGGCGCGGCGAAATGATCGTGGGCATAGCCCAGGTAGAACACCGCCAGGGCGATGGCCGCGAGCATCAGGTCGAGGGAGACGGCGCGGGTTTCGCTGATGAAGGTGCTGCTGAGCAACAGCAGGGCGATGCTGGTCAAGGCCCAGGTTTTTGAACTGGGCGCCAGCAGGCGGTACATGAGGTTGACGATCAGCGCCCCGGCGATGGCCGTGGGCAGCCAGGCCGCGAGGGTCGTGACCCGGCCCGAGGCCAGGGCGAACAGGTCGATCAGCAGGGTCGAGGCGCTGGAGTAGTCAGCGTAGGGTTGGCCGTAGGTGGTGGGAAAGAAGCCCGGTCCATGGCGCAGCATTTCCTTGGCGAACAGCACGAAGCGCGAATCGAAGCCGATCACCGTCACTTGCCCGGCGCCGGCGCAGAACAGCAGCAGGGCCAGCAGCCCCAGCCCCCAGGCTTGCCAATGCAGGGTGCTGGAAGGCGTGCTGCCGGCCCTGGGCATTCAGGCCTTGGCCCTGGCGTCGGCCCATTGCCGGTGAGGAATCGGCAGCTGGCGCGACTCGCCGCGACCGATCGGGAAGTAGGTGAAGCCGCCACGGGCCAGGCGCTCGGCGTCGTACAGGTTGCGCCCGTCGAAGATCACCGGGGCCTTGAGGCGCTGTTGCAGCAGCTGGAAGTCCGGCGCCTTGAACTGCTGCCACTCGGTGCAGATGATCAGCGCGTCGGCGTCGTTGAGCACCGATTCCGGGGTGCCCATCAGCATCAGCTTCGGCTCGTCGGGGTACAGGCGCTGGGTTTCCTGCATGGCTTCCGGGTCGAAGGCGCGCACATTGGCGCCGGCGGCCCACAGCGACTCCAGCAGCACCCGGCTGGGGGCATCGCGCATGTCGTCGGTGTTGGGTTTGAAGGCCAGGCCCCAGAGGGCGAAGGTCTTGCCTTTCAGGTCGCCCTGGTAGAAGGCGTTGATGCGCTCGAACAGCTTGTGTTTCTGCCGTTCGTTGATGGCTTCCACCGCTTGCAAAAGGTCGCTGGAGCAATGGGCCTGCTCGGCGCTGTGGATCAGCGCGCGCATGTCCTTGGGGAAGCACGAGCCGCCATAACCGCAGCCCGGATAGATGAAGTGGTAGCCGATGCGCGAGTCGGCGCCGATCCCCAGGCGCACCGATTCGATATCGGCCCCCAGGTGTTCGGCCAGCTCGGCGATCTGGTTGATGAAGCTGATCTTGGTCGCCAGCATGCAGTTGGCGGCGTACTTGGTCAGCTCGGCGCTGCGCAGGTCCATGAACATGATGCGGTCATGGTTGCGGTTGAACGGTGAGTACAGGTCGCGCATCACGTCGCGGACTTCTTCGCGCTCGCAACCGACGATGATCCGGTCCGGACGGCGGCAGTCGGAAACCGCCGAGCCTTCCTTGAGGAATTCCGGGTTGGAGACGATATCGAACTGCAGGGCGCGCCCGTCCAGGGCTTTTTCGATATGGGCTTTCAAGGTGTCGCCGGTACCCACCGGCACCGTGGATTTCTCCACCAGGATCACCGGCTGCTCACGGTGCCGGGCCACGGCGTCGCCCACCGACAGCACGTAGCGCAGGTCGGCCGAGCCGTCCTCGCTGGACGGCGTGCCGACCGCGATAAACAGCACCTGGCCATGTTGCACCGCGAGCTTTTCGTCGCTGGTGAAGCTCAGGCGTTTGCTTTCCAGGTTGTCGCGCACCAGGCTCGACAGGCCGGGCTCGAAGATACTGACGTGCCCCTGTTGCAGCTGCTGGACCTTGTGCTCGTCAATGTCCATGCAGATGACATCGTGGCCGACTTCGGCCAGCACGGCGGCCTGTACGAGGCCGACGTAACCACTTCCAAATACGCTGATTTTCATGGGGTATTCCTGGGACTTGTCGCGGGAGCAGGTCGTGAGTTGATGGTAATGACGCCGAGGATGACCAGGGCCACCCCCAGGGTTTTCGAGAGACTGAACGGCTCGTTGAACAGCGGCAGCGCGGCGGCCAGCAAGTAGACCAGGGCGTAGCTGATGCTCAGCAGGGAATAGGCCCGGCCCAGCGGCAGGTCGCGCAGCGCCGCCAGCCAGCAGAGCATCGACAGGACATAGGCGAGGATTGCCGCCAGCACCACGCCCAGCGCCAGCAGGTCGACCTGGCCACTGGATAGCGCCGCCAGCCAGTCCGCCGGCGCCGGCAGGCGGGTCATGCTCCAGCGCATGCCCAACTGCGCGGCGCTGACCAGCAGCACGCTGCCCATGGCGAAGGTGAAGCCCAGAGCCCGGCTCATGCGTGGCGACTCAACAGCAGTACGCCAGCGAGCACCAGCGCCACGCCCAGCCAGTGGCGGCGGTCGATGGCTTCATGGAAGACGAAGCGGGCGATCAGGGTGATCAGCACGAAGTTCAGGCTGAGCATCGGGTAGGCAATGCCGACCTCGACCCGTTGCAGCACCAGCAGCCACACCAGCAAGCCCAGGCCGAGGCTGACCAGGGCCAGCCACAGCCAGGGCGAGCGCAGTTTGTCGAGCGCGCCCGAAGGCTGGCCGCGCCAGCTTTCCACGGCGAACTTCTGGGCGATCTGGCCCAGGCAGGTCAGCAGGCAGGCGACGAGCAGCAGCAACAGGCTCATGGTTGGCTCTGAGGGAAGATCAGGATCACGAGATTGCCCTGGTCATAACGTTTGAAATCCTGCGGCAACAGATCGATTTCGTAGTGTTCGTCGCCATTGATACGCATCACCACGGCCACCTGGCCCAGCTTGCGGGCCGCAGGCATCCATTCGCCGACCTTGCGCAGGTCGATGTAACGATGCTGGGTGTCAGGATAGGCCAGGCCATATTTCACTTCGCCTGTCGTGTTGTACAAGGCGATATCCGGGCGCTTGAGGCGCCAGGCCAGGGCCGAGGCGGCGCCCAGGTCGTTGCTCACCAGGGTGTGGCTCCGGGCGAGTTCCTCGGCGTGATCGATGATGAATTGATCCGGCATCTTGTTGTAAACCACCGAGTTCGGCAGGCCGGCGGGCAGCAGGGCGATGAACAGCCAGCTGCCAAGGGCCGGCGCGGCCCACAGGTGCAGCGGGCGGAAGGCCGGCAGCAGGTTGCTCATGTTCCAGCCAAGCAGGGCCAGGAACACCAACACCAGATGCCCGGGCTCGTTGCTGTACAGCGGCTTCTTCAGCTGGAAATACACCAGCGCCAACAGCAGCAACAGGCCCAGCACCAGGTTGAGCACCGCGTTGAGGCGGATGATCCGGGTCTGCCCGGCGTGCAGCCGGTCGCTCAGGCTATTGCCCATCAGCAGCGCCAGCGGCAGCAGGCACGGCAGGATATAGGCAGGCAGCTTGCCCTTGCTCAGGCTGAAGAACGCCAGCGGCAGGATCAGCCACAGCAGCAGGAAACCAATGCTCGCCTGGCGCCGGGTCTGCCAGGCCTGCTTCAAGGCGCCCGGCAGCACCAGGACCCAGGGCATGCTGAACGCCACCAGCAGCGGCAGGTAGTACCACCATGGCGAAGCGTGTTGGGCGTCTTCCCCGGCAAAACGACGGATGTGTTCATGCCAGAAAAAGAAGCGCCAGTAGTCCGCTTCCTGGGCATGCACCGCCAGGGCCCACGGCAGGCTGACGACAATCGCCACCAGCACCGCTACGCCGCCGTAGATGAACAGCTCGCGCAAGCGTTTCTGCCAGAGCATGTAGGGCAGGGCGATCAGCACCGGCAGCAGCCAGGCGAGGAAACCCTTGGTCATGAAGCCCATGCCACAGGCGAAGCCCAGGCCGGCCCAGGCCAGCAGGCGGCCGCGCAGCGTCTGGTTGTCCAGGGCGAACCACAGGGCCACCAGGCTCAGGTTGACCCAGAAGGTGAACTGCGGGTCGAGGTTGGCATAACCACCGGCGCCGACCACCACGCAGAAGCTCATGTACAGCAGGGCGCAGACCAGGCTCTTGCGCGGGTCGTTCCACAGCCGCCTGGCCAGCAGGTAGGTGAGCAGCACGCTGAGGCCCATGCTCAGGGCCGAAGCCACGCGCACGCCGAACAGGTTCTGGCCGAACACCGCCTGGCCGAGGGCGATCATCCAGTAGCCGGCGGCCGGCTTCTCGAAATAACGGATGCCCATGAAATGCGGCGATGCCCAGTGGCCGGTCAGGAGCATTTCCTGGCTGATCTGCGCATAGCGGGTTTCATCGGGAATCCACAAACCGTGGGTGGCCATTGGCAGCAGGTAGAACAGGCCGAAGGCAAGCAGTAGAAGAGGCAGGGCCCAGCGTCTGGTCATGCGCCTTGTACCCCCAGCCAGCCTTCGCGGCCTTCGAGGGCGCCACGAATGACCTGCCCCTGGGGCAGGCTCTGCAAGGACGTGGGCAATAGGTTGCCCAGGGGAGTGAAATGAATGTCGCGCTGGCGGGCTTGCGCCAGTAGCTGACGAAAATCGTTGGCCATCAGAATCCCTTCGACTTCGGCGTGAATGGTGTAGACGTTGAGCCTCTCAGGGCTGAACCGGTCCAGGATGAATGTGTTGAAGTCGTGGGCCACGACGGTCGGCCCGACCACTTCGTCGAAGGTCGGCAGGTCGACCGGAATCTGCGGGGCGCCCAGGCCGCCATCCGCCAGCCGTGGCTGGAAGATCGAGGTGCCGCGGCAGTCGCTGTTGTAGCGAAAGCCGAAGCCCTGCTTGGCTGCGATCACCGCCTCGTCGGCGCGCCAGCCGGCGGCCGCCGAACAGTCGATGCGCTGGCCGAGAATGTCATTGAGGGTGTCGACGCCCTGGCGGATCTGCTCGATCAGCTGCGCCTGGTTCCAGCGCCCGGCATTGGCCTGCCAGCCGTGGTGATCCCAGGCGTGCAGGCCGACTTCATGACCGGCGTCCCGGGCCTGACGCATCAGGTGTCCGAGGTCGCGGCCAATCGGTTTGCCCGGCCAGGCGGTGCCCGCCAGCAGGATGTCCCAGCCATACAGGCCGGCGGCGTTGGAGCGCAGCATCTTCCACAGAAATTGCGGACGGATCAGGCGCCACAGGTGGCGCCCCATGTTGTCCGGGCCGACGCTGAAGAAGAAGGTGGCCTTGATCCCGGCCTCGTCGAGCAGTTCCAGCAACCGCGGCACCCCCTCACGGGTGCCGCGATAGGTGTCGACATCGATTCGCAGACCTGCCTGCATCAGCATGCTTCTTCTTTAGAGGACTCCGCGATTTCGAGCATGGCTTCGCGCAGGAAGAAGTCCAGCGTGTTGCCGATGGTTTGCTTCATCTCGACGGTCGGTTCCCAGTTCAACAGGCGCTTGGCGTTGGCGATGCTTGGTTTGCGGTGTTCCACGTCCTGGTAGCCGGCGCCGTAGAACGACTTGCTCTCGACGTCGCGGAAACCGGCGAACGGCGGGAAGTTGCCACGCAGCGGGTGGGCTTCGAACTGACGCAGCAGCTCCTCGCCCAACTGGCGGATGCTGGCTTCGTTGTCCGGGTTGCCGATGTTGATGATCTGGCCGTTGCACACATCGTTTTCGTTGTCGACGATGCGCGCCAGGGCCTCGATGCCGTCGGCAATGTCGGTGAAGCAGCGTTTCTGCTCGCCGCCATCGAACAGGCGGATCGGCGTGCCTTCCACCAGGTTGAGGATCAGTTGGGTGATGGCCCGGGAGCTGCCGATGCGCGCCGAGTCCAGGCGGTCCAGGCGCGGGCCCATCCAGTTGAACGGACGGAACAGGGTGAAGTTCAGGCCCTTGCTGCCGTAGGCCCAGATCACCCGGTCCAGCAACTGCTTGGACACCGAGTAGATCCAGCGCTGCTTGTTGATCGGGCCGACGATCAGGTTGGAAGTGTCTTCGTCGAAGTTCTGGTCCTGGCACATGCCGTAGACCTCGGAGGTCGACGGGAAGATCACGCGCTTGTTGTACTTGACGCAGTAGCGGACCAGCTTGAGGTTCTCTTCGAAGTCCAGTTCGAACACGCGCAGCGGGTTGCGGGTGTATTCGATCGGGGTGGCGATGGCCACCAGCGGCAGGACCACGTCGCACTTCTTGATGTGGTATTCGATCCACTCGGAGTGAATGCTGATATCGCCTTCGACGAAGTGGAAATGCGGATGGTCGCGCAGGCGCTCGATGGCGTCGGAGCCGATATCCAGGCCGTAGACTTCGTACTTGTCGTCACGCAGCAGGCGCTCGGACAAGTGGTTGCCGATAAAACCGTTGACGCCGAGGATCAGCACCCGGGTGCGCCGCGGGGCACGGCCGGATTCGGCGCCGCGCAGCAGCGAGCCGTCCACCAGGCCCAGCTCGTTGGCCAGTTGCGGGCCGCTCAGATACAGGCCGTTGTCGTTGCGCTGGCCGGCGTTGATCAGCAGCGAGTCCTGGCCGCAGGCGATGCGCAGTGGATTGGTGCTGATCACCCGGCCCGGGGCCTGGCCTTCATTGCCCTTGACCACCTCGGCGCTCCAGACGATCAGCTTGTGCTCGCCCACGGCGCAGAACGCGCCCGGGTAAGGCTTGGTCACGGCGCGCACCAGGTTGAACAGTTGCTCGGCCGGTTTGCTCCACAGCAGCTTGCCGTCGGCCGCGGTGCGGCGACCGAAGTAGCTGGCCCTGGATTCGTCCTGGGCGGTCTCGCTGACCTTGCCTTGCGCCAGGGCTGGCAGGGTGTCGCGCAGCAGGCTGGCGGCGGCGTCGCGCAGCTTGCCGTGCAGGCTCAGCGCGGTATCGCTGCGCTCGATGGCCACCCGCTGCTGGGCAATGATCGCCCCGGCGTCGGCGCGCTTGACCATGCGGTGCAGGGTCACGCCGGTTTCGCTTTCGCCGTTGACCAGCACCCAGTTGGCCGGCGCGCGGCCACGGTAGCTCGGCAGCAGCGAACCGTGCAGGTTGAACGCGCCCTTGCTGGCGGTGGCCAGCAGCGCTTCGCTGAGCAGGTTGCGATAGTAGAAGGAGAAGATGTAGTCAGGCTTCAGCTTGGCGATGCGCTCGATCCACAGCGGGTGGTTGGCGTCTTCCGGGGCATGCACCGGGATGCCCTTGAGCGAGCACAACTGGGCCACGGAACCGTAGAAGGTGTTTTCCTGCGGATCGTCGGCATGGGTGAAGACCGCGCCGATTTCATAGCCTGCATTGAGCAGGGCTTCGATGCCTGCGCAGCCGATATCGTGATAGGCGAAGACAACAGCTTTATGACTCATGGCGAAACCTGATCGGAGAGAGTGGAAGTTAGACCGTCGACCGTGACAGCGGGAGCAGGGGCGGCAGGCTGGCTGCGCAGAACTTTTTCAATGAAGAAGCGCGGGCGGGCGCGCACATCGCTGTACATGCGGCCCAGGTATTCGCCCAGCAGGCCCATGCCGATGAACTGGCCACCGGTGAACACGAACAGGATGGCGAACAGCACGAACATACCGTCGCCGGCCCATTCGGCGCCGAACACCAGGCGCAGGAAAATCAGCAGCAGGGCGAACAGCACGCCGAGGCCGGCCATGCTGAAACCGATGATGCTCAGCAGGCGCAGCGGCGTGGTGGTCATGCAGGTGATCAGGTCGAACATCAGGTTGATCAGGCGCATCGGGCTGTACTTGGAATCGCCGTGTTCACGCTCGGCGTGGTTCACCAGCACCTCGGTGGTGTGGCGGGCGAAGCTGTTGGCCAGGATCGGGATGAAGGTGCTGCGTTCGCGGCAGGCGAGCATGGCGTCGACCACGCTGCGGCGGTAGGCGCGCAGCATGCAGCCGTAGTCGTTCATGGCCACGCCGGTGGAGCGTTGCACGGCCAGGTTGATCAGCTTCGACGGCCAGCGGCGCCAGGCGGAATCCTGGCGGTTGTTGCGCACCGTGCCGACCACGTCGTAGCCCAGCTCGGCCTGGGCCACCAGGCGCGGGATTTCTTCCGGCGGGTTCTGCAGGTCGGCGTCCAGGGTGATGACCACGTCGCCGCGGCACTGCTCGAAGCCGGCCATGATCGCCGCATGCTGGCCGTAGTTGCGGTTGAGGATCACCGCCACCACCGGGCTACCTTCGCGGCTGGCGGCGTCCTCGAGGATCTGCGCCGATTCGTCGCGGCTGCCGTCATCGACCAGGACGATCTCGAAATCGTGCTTGAGCTTGCGGCATGCCGCTTCAGTGCGGCGCAGCAGTTCGGGCAGGCTCTGTTCTTCGTTGTAGACCGGAATGACGATCGACACGAACTGGATTGGATAAGGTTTCAAAGGTTTCGGTCCAGACAGGTTTTGATGGCGCCGACGACCCGCTCGACATCGTCGAGGGTCATGTCGGGGAACAGCGGAATCGAGCACAGGCGTGCCGAGTTCCATTCGGTGTTGGGTAAGTGCACATCCGGGAAGCGCTGGCGGTAATAGCTGTGCAGGTGAGTGGCGACGAAGTGGATGCCGCTGCCGATGTTCTGCTCCTGCAAGGCCTTCATGAAGCCGTCGCGATCGATGCCGCAACGCTCGGCGTCGATGCGCAGGATGAACAGGTGCCAGGCATGTTGCTGCGGATACGTCGGCAGGTGCAGCGGTTGCACCGGCAGGTCGCGCAGTTGCTCAAGGTAGGCGTTGGCCAGGACTTCGCGCCGGCGATTGATCGCGTCCAGGCGCTGCAACTGCACCAGGGCGATGGCGGCATTGATATCCGCCAGGTTGTATTTGAAGCCGGGTTCGATCACCTCGGCCTGGGGCTTGCGCCCGTGGGTCAGGCGGTCATAGGCGTCGACACCCAGGCCATGGAACTTGAGCATGCGCACCCGGTTGGCCAGGGCCTCGTCATCGCTGACGAACATCGCGCCTTCGGCGCAGGTCATGTTCTTGATCGCATGGAAGGAAAAGATCGCCGTGCCCCGGGCGCCGACGGGCCGGCCGCGATAGGTGGTGCCGGCGGCGTGGGCGGCGTCCTCGATCACCGCGATCCCGTGTTTGTCGGCCAGGGCGTACAGCGGGTCGAGGTCGAAGGCGGCACCGGCGTAATGCACCGGGATGATCGCCTTGGTCCGTGGGGTGATCGCGGCTTCAACCGTGGCGGCGTCGGTCATCAGGGTGTGCGGATCGACGTCGACGAAGACCGGCGTCGCCCCCAGCAGGCAGATCATGTTGGCGGTGGAAACCCAGGTCTGCGAGGGGGTGATCACCTCGTCGCCGGGGCCGATGCCCAGCGCCAGCAGGGTGATGTGCATGCCGCCGGTGGCCGACGACATCGCCACCGCGTGCTTGCAGCCGACCCGCGCGGCGAATTGCTGCTCGAGCTCCTGGTTTTTCGGTCCGGTGGTGATCCAGCCGGAACGTAGAACCTGCTCGACCGCGGCGACCTCTTCATCGCCAATACTCGGGCGCGAGAAAGGAAGGAAAACCTGGCTCATTGAGACCTCGGGGAAAAAGGATTTCAGCAATCGAAAGAAGAAAAAGCGCCTGTGCTACAGCGGGGGGCATTCAAAAAAGGCGTTTTTGGTTCGGTCATTGAAGCGCGTCCATAAGTGAGGTCGGTGTGGTCATCCATGCCTGATTGCAGTAAAGACCATGCAAGGTAAAAGTAAAGCTATATCAATGTGTTAGCTTTTGTTTCGATTAGATGACCGGGCTGACTCCCAGCGCCCCTGAATGGATTCAGGTTAAGCGGAAAAATGTGAAACGAACATGAAAAAAAGGCCAACGGCGCGTTTATCTTTCACCTAGACAGCCGGTGTTCAGACTTCGCCACGCGTTGACCGGGAAAACCCCGGTTACAGCAATCCCAACGGTGTTTTTTTGCGCTGATGACACGGGTGAAAGTCGCTTGGCCGAGAGACGTTTTTTGCCTTTGCAGGCGCCACTGTTTTCAAACACCACCTGAACTAAGGAGCATCCGTTTGCCCACCAGCGATCCGTGGACGCTCTATCTGGCTGCCTTGACACCTTCGGGGCGCTCGACCATGGCGACCGATACGACCTGTGATAAAGCCATAGCGTTCCCGTCATATACTCCGTCGGGCTTGTAGCGGCGCCCGATCGTTTGCCTGAAGTCAAAAAACAGGGGGAAAAACCGACGCTATCGCTGTCCGAATCGGCAGAAGCAGGGCACGGACAACGACACTGCTCTACCATTCACCCCCTGACCACCAACCACTCGATATCGAATAAAAGCCAACAAGAGGCTCGTTGTGTGATTGACAGAACATCAGCCAAAGGCATCTCTCTTTTCAGCTTATTGTTACTGCCGCTATTCCTGGGAACGGTTCCTGTGCTTGAGGCACACGAATCTCTCGAGTTCCTTATTCCGGACGCGCCGCCCCTGACCATGGCCAATCAGGGCGATCGTCACGGCATAGTCGGCGACATTGTCTTGCAGGCGCTGAAAAACAGTGGCTATGCCAGTGAACCCAGAACCCTGCCGTGGGCGCGGGCGCAGAAATACGCCATCGAAAAGGACAACGTCCTGATCGCTCCACTCAGCCGCACACCCGAGCGGGAACATCGCTACACCTGGATCGCCCCGATCATGCAGATGGACCGGGCATTTTTCAGCCTCGAACATAAAGTGGCGAACTTCGAAGAAGCCCGGCGACGTTTCAAGGCCATCGCCGTGGGGCTGGGCAGCGCCCAGGAAGAAATCCTGCGTAGCAAAGGCTTCGCCCCGGAACAGATCTATGCCATCAAGATCGGCGAGAACCCCGCGCAATTGCTGTTGAAGGGCAGGGTGGACGCCTGGTTCAACGGGGTCCAGGAAAGCCGCTATATCTGGAGGCGCGTCTCCAGCCGGCCGCTGTTGATGAGCCCGCCCATGGTCGGCCATGAGCTTTACCTCGCCTGTTCCAAAGTGTGCGACGCCGAGGTCGTGACCCATGTCGCGAAAGCCATAGAAACGATGCG
Organism: Pseudomonas sp. B3G-3; assembly: GCF_028640915.1. NCBI lineage: Bacteria > Pseudomonadati > Pseudomonadota > Gammaproteobacteria > Pseudomonadales > Pseudomonadaceae > Pseudomonas > Pseudomonas sp. B3G-3. The sequence goes on from NZ_JAQZAB010000137.1 coordinate 38,868, forward strand.
TCGTGACGGTTATATCGAGAAAGTCAAAGGCCGTTATCTAAATAACGATCCGATGGAAAAGTCGACAAGGTCAGGCAGCTTGTAATTGAGTGGCCCACCAATTCTGGCAATAACGAAGTTTGCCTGGCAGCCAGGGTAGATTTATTCGGACAGCACATCCTCATTGACTCGAATGATCTCATTGAGGTTTTTCAGGGTGTTGTTGAAGTGGTCCTTGGCATGGTTGAGCTTCTTGAATTGCTGCGCCAGTTCCCTGGTCTTTTGCTGCAGTGCTTCTTCACGTTTATCCAGTTCGCACTGACGCTCTTCTTGTTGCGCGCGTAGTGCGCTGTCGGCTTGCCGATCCTGATCAAGTTGCCGTTGCCATTGTTGTAACTGTTCTTCCTTCTGTTCGAACAGGCGCTCTTTCTCCTGCAGTTGGGACTCCCTGGAGTTCAAGGTCTGTTGTTGTGTCTGGCTGTGCTGTTTCTGCTGCTTGAGGCGGTCGGCGATGCTGGAGAATTCCATCAGGCTGGCCTCGACATCCTGCAGGAACTGCTCGGGGTCGGTGCCCGGGAAAGGCCAGTCGTCATCCTGGAGGCCGCCCGGGTTCTGCTGCTCGGCCGGCATCGGCAGGGGGCCGGCGTCGGAGTAGCGGGTTTCGGCCGCAGGCGCCTCTGGCCGGGGGCTTTCCGCGTCGCAGCCATCGGCCGTCTCGGTGAATTCGTGGTGTTTCTGTTCTTCAGCGCTGTGGTCCAGCTGTTCGTCGAGCTGTGCCAGGGCGGCGTCGAGTTGCTGGTCGTCGATGACGGTGGGTGAATGTTCGACCGCCGGGCCAAATTGAGCCGAAGCCTGGAAGCTCAGCAGCCTGGCGACCCATTCCTTCTTGGTGCTCAAGAGTCGATGGTGCGCCGCGGCGGCGGCAGGCAACTGTTGTTTGTTCAGGTCCAGCAGATGGTAGGGCACATCGCTTTCACGGCGTTCGCCAGTGGCGGCTTCGCGCAGGATCTGGCCGAACACGCGCATCGCCAGTTGCCCGTCTTCTTCCGAGTCCAGGGCGCCCAGGCAGTAATTGCCCCCTTCGTTGAATAACAAGGCGATATAGACGCGCAGATTATCCTCATCAATGCTTTCGTTCAGGCTATAGGCGAGAAAGTTTCGACCTGCTTCTGGAACAGAAAAACTGCAGAGCAAAGCCGCTGTCAGCATTTGCTGCTCTTTGTTTTCGATGAAGATAGTGCGTAAGAGCATATGTCACCCAGTAAACTCAAGTAAAAAATATGAGCGGTAGGATACTAGGAAATAATGTCGGTTGGCGTTAAGAGCAATACTTCGAATGCGTAAGATAAATCTTATATTTCTATTGAATGGTCTTATTCATATGGCTTTATCCCCTCATTAAAAATATCAACGTGTATTGTATTGCGCCCATTCCGGCACAACACAGCTATTGATCCTGTTGCAACTACTCAATCTCAACCCCCGCTGAATATGAATGGCCTTTAGCTGTTCACCTCAGACTTCTCTTGCTGAACCTGGAAGCCATGATTGAAATATCCAAACTAACCAAGTCTTTTTCCGGACAGGTCGCGGTCGACGACCTGTCCTGTCATATCGGCCCGGGAGAAGTTCTGGGGATTCTTGGGCCAAACGGTGCAGGTAAATCCACCACGATGAAAATGCTCACCGGCTTTCTGGCGCCGACCTCCGGCACCGCGAGCATCATGGGCTTCGACATCCGCACCCAGACCCGTCACGCCCAGCAGCAGATGGGTTACCTGCCGGAAGGCGCGCCCAGCTACAGCGACATGGCGGTCCAGGGGTTTCTCGAGTTCATTGCCAGTGTTCGCGGCTATCGCGGCGCGCAGAAGCGCGAACGGGTGGACCGGGTGATCGACCTGCTGGAACTGGGCGACGTCCGCCGCCAGACCATCGAGACCCTGTCCAAGGGCTTCACCCGCCGGGTCGGCCTGGGCCAGGCGATCCTCCACGATCCGCGGGTGCTGATTCTCGACGAACCCACCGACGGGCTCGACCCGAACCAGAAGCAACTGGTTCGCCAACTGATCCAGGACCTGGGCCAGGACAAGATCGTGATCATCTCGACCCACATTCTCGAGGAAGTATCGGCCGTCTGTAACCGCGCCCTGATCATCAGCAATGGCCGCTTGCTGGCCGACAGCACGCCGTACGAGCTGGAACGCAGTTCGCGCTATCGCCAGGCGGTGACCTTGCAGGCCGACGAGCCGCTGGACCTGCTGGCCCTGGTGGTATTGCCGGGCGTGGCGGGCGTCGAGGAGAACGCGGCCGAGGGCAGCCTGACGCTGCTGGCGCGGCCTGGCGAAGTGATTTTCCCGCAGGTCAACGCGCTGGTGACGGCGCGTGGCTGGAAGATGAAGCGCCTGGAACTGGAGCAGGGCCGTCTCGATGAAGTGTTCCAGACCCTGACCCGGGGAGAATCGGCATGAGACAGTTACCAGTGATTTTCAAGCGCGAGCTGGGCAGTTACTTCGCCACGCCGCTGGCCTTCGTGTTCATCGAGATCTTCCTGGTGCTCTCGGGCGTCTTCACCTTCTACCTGGGCAGTTTCTACGAGCGCAACCAGGCGGACCTGGCGCCGTTCTTCGACGTCCATCCCTGGCTTTATCTGTTCCTGCTGCCGGCCCTGGCCATGCGCCTGTGGTCGGAGGAGCGCAAGTCCGGCAGCATCGAATTGCTGATGACCCTGCCGGTGAGCTGTTTCGAAGCGGTGGTCGGCAAGTTCCTCGCCGCCTGGGTCGTCGCTGGTCTCACCCTGCTGCTGACCCTGCCCATGGTGCTGACCGTGAATTACCTGGGCAACCCGGACAACGGCGTGATCCTGACCGGCTATCTGGGCAGTTGGTTGCTCGCCGGCACCTACCTGGCGATCGGCTCCTGCATGTCGGCCATGGCCAAGAGCCAGGTGATCGCCCTGATCCTCGCCTTCACGGTGTGTTTCCTGTTCGTTGCCTGCGGTTTCTCCCTGGTGCTGGATGCCATCAATCCGTGGGCGCCGCAATGGCTGTTGGACTTGCTGGCCTCGCTGAGCCTGCTGACGCATTTCGGCGCGATCAGCAAAGGGCTGATCGACCTGCGCGATCCGCTGTATTTCCTCAGCGTGATCGTCGCCTGGCTGATGGCCACGGTGGTGACGGTCAACCTGAAGAAAGCCGAGTGAGGACGATTCGATGAAACGCATGCTGTATTCCACTTCCGGCCTGTTGCTGATTGCCTTGCTGTTCCTGGCCTTCAACCTGGCGACCGGACTGCTGCTTACCGGTGTCCGGCTCGACCTGACCCAGAACAAGCTCTACTCCATCAGCGCCGGCACCCGGCAGATTCTCGCGGAGCTGAAACAACCGCTCGACCTGTATTTCTACTTTTCCGACAGCGGCTCGAAGGAGCTGGTGCCGATGCGTGGCTATGCCCAGCGCGTCCAGGAACTGCTCAAGGTTTATGAGCGCGAGGCCGACGGCAAGATCCGCCTGCATGTCATCGACCCGCTGCCGTTTTCCGCGGACGAGGACAAGGCCAGCGAGTTCGGCCTGCAGGCCGTGCCGCTGGGGCAGGGCGGGGCGCCGGTGTATTTCGGCCTGGCCGGCACCGATGAGCAGAACAACGCCCAGACGATCGAGTTCTTTGCGCCGGACCAGGAGGAGTTTCTCGAGTACGACATCAGCCGCTTGCTGCAGGCCCTGGCCAACCCCAAGCGCCCGACCCTGGGCCTGCTGAGCAGCCTGCCGGCCAACGGTGGCTTCGATATCCGCACGCAGAGCAAGACCGAGCCGTGGATGCTGATCCAGGAGCTGCGCCGGGAGTTCGATCTGCAACAGCTCAAGCCCGATACCCAGGACATCCCGAAAGACCTCGACATCCTGATGCTGCTGCACCCGAAAAAACTCTCGCAGCCGACCCTGTACGCCATCGACCAGTTCGTGCTGCGCGGCGGCAAGCTGCTGGCCTTCGTCGATCCCTACAGCGAACAGGACTCCGGCGAGGAGTACTTCGGCATCCAGAGCAAGGACAAGTCGTCCAATCTCGAGCCATTGTTCAAGGCCTGGGGCATTCATATGCAACCGGGCAAGGTCCTGGGGGACAACCTCTATGCCTTGATGGAAACTTCCGAGGAGGACGGGCGTCCGCTGCCGCGGCCGTTCACCCTGGGTGTGCCGCAAGCCGCGTTGAGCCAGCAGGACCCGAGTACCGCCGGGCTGAAGTTCATCGCCCTGAGCACCGTCGGCATCCTCGAACCGGTAGCCGGCGCCAGTACGCGCTTTACCCCGCTGATGTACAGCTCCGACTCGGCCAAGGCCTTCGAGGCGGACCGTTTCGACAAGCCCGCCGACCGCAAACAAATGTTGCGTGACCAGGAGCAGCCCAGCCAGCGCTACATCGTCGCTGCCCGAGTGCAGGGGCCGGTAAAGACCGCCTTTGCCGAGGGCATCGAGGGGCGCAAGGACGGCCTCAAGGAAGCGCAGCAGGTCAACCTGGTGGTGGTGGCCGATACCGACCTGTTGAGCGACCGGATGTGGCTGGAGATGCAGGACATCAACGGGCGCCCGGCAACGCGGCCATGGGCCGATAACGCCTCCTTCGTGCTCAACACCCTGGACAACCTCGCGGGTTCGGATGCCCTGAACAACCTGCGCTCGCGCGGCCCCTACAGCCGTCCGTTCGTGGTGGTGGAGCAATTGCGCCGCCAGGCTGAAGACAGCTTCCGCGCCAAACGCTTCGCCCTTGAGGAAAGTCTCGAGGAAACCGAAGGCAAGCTGCAGCAGCTGCAGGGCTCGTCGGAAAAGGGCGAGAGCCTCAGCACCGAACAGCAGGCGACGGTGCGCCAGTTCCTGCAGGAGAAAACCCGCATTCGCAAGGAACTGCGCGAGGTGCAATACCAGCTGAACGCCGATATCGATGAGCTGGGCAGGACCTTGAAGATGCTCAACATCGCTGCGGTTCCGCTGCTGTTGAGCCTTGGCATGCTGCTGGTCTGGGCCGTACGTTACCTGCGTCGGACCAGGACCCTGTCGCGCAAGCCTGCACCGGCCGGCAAGGTAGCCGGCACGCGGCGGGCGTAAGTGACCAGGGCCCGACCTGCCATTCGTACGGCAGGTCGGGCCAGCCAAGGGCGCCAGGGCGAAGCGCTGCTACGCTGGGAGCAACTCCCTGACCTGCGATCCCGCCATGACTGACCCGCTCCCGCCCAAGCCTGCTTGCAGCACCCAACAATTGCTCAGCGCCCTCAACCTGGAACCGCACACGGAAGGCGGCTACTACCGCCGGACCTTCCAGACGGACCAGCGGCCGATGCTCGCCAGCGCGGGCGGGCAGCGTTACTTGATGAGCTCCATCTATTACCTGCTGACCGGGGATTCGCCCATCGGTCACTTTCATCTGAACCAGTCCGACATCCTGCATTACTTCCATCTCGGGGATGCCCTCGAATACTGCCTGGTGCTCCCGGACGGCCGCCTGCAAACCCGGGTGATGGGCAGCGATGTCCTGGCCGGCCAATGCTTGCAGCTGCACGTTCCCGGCGGCGTATGGAAGGCCTCGCGGCTGCTGCCCGGCGCGGCGGGTTATGGGCTGATCAGTGAGGCGGTATGTCCCGGGTTCGACTACGCGGACATGCAGCTGGGCTGCAAGCATCGGCTCAGCGAACGCTTCCCGCAGCACGCCAGACTGTTCGAGCAACTCTGCCAGGCCTGAAGAGGCCGCCACGGGGATTGCTCATTGCGATCAGTCAAGTGTCACTTGCGATCATTGTTGCGCGCGGCGCCCGGCGCTTATGGTGGCTCGGTCATCGAAGCGAACCACAGCTCCCCAGTCCGACCCTTACCAGTGACAGGAGAACACCATGTCCGATCTGAAACTGCATCCCCAGGCTGCCGCCTCCCTGCAACGCTGGCACGCCATGCTTGCCCAGGGCGACCTGGGCGCCTTGCCTGAACTGCTGGATTCGAAAGTGGTATTCCGCTCGCCCATGGCCCATACGCCTTATCCGGGCGCGCCGGTGGTTTCGACCATCCTCAATACCGTGTTCAAGGTGTTCAGCGACTTCGCCTATCACCGCCAACTGGTCACCGCCGATGGCCTGAGCGTGGTGCTGGAGTTCAGCGCGCGGGTCGGCGAAAGGCAGATCAAGGGCATCGACCTGATCCGCTTCGACGAAGCCGGCAAGATTGTCGAATTCGAGGTGATGGTCCGTCCCATGAGCGGCCTGCAGGCCCTCGGCGAAGAAATGGCGCGCCGCCTGGCGCCCTATCTGGCGGCGAGCAAGGCGTCTGGCTGAGCAGCGAGCGAGAGCAGGGCGGCCATAGGCCAACGATCCGGGCGCCGTGACAGGCGCCCGTTTTTCGTGGGTTTCACAGGCCGTAGCTTTTCGGTTCCAGGCACCAGCAGCCGTTTGCCCTTGGTGTGGCGCTGGGCAGGTGATGTCGGTGGAGCCTTTAGCGCACCAGGATTTGCTGCTCTGCCGGGTCTTTCTGCAACAGGTGCTGCAACTGTTGGCGCGCCTGTTCCTGCCCACCGTAACGGGCTTCGACATAGGCCTCGAGCAAGCGGGTGAAGTCGCTGGCGATCCCCGGCCCCTTGAGGGTCGTGACCCGTTCGCCATCCATGTACACCGGTGCCGAAGGATGCTCGCCGGCCCCTGGCAGGGAAATCCCGATATCCGCCAGCCGGCTTTCGCCCGGGCCGTTGACCACGCAGCCCATCACGGCCACGTGCATTTGCTCGACCCCGGCGAAGCGGGTTTTCCAGACCGGCATCCGCGCTGCGAGGAACTGCTCGATCTGTTGCGCCAGTTCCTGGAAGAAGCTGCTGGTGGTGCGGCCGCAGCCGGGGCAGGCGACCACGGTCGGGGTGAAGGCCCGCAGCCCCATGACCTGGAGGATCTGCTGGGCCACCAGTACTTCGCGGGTACGCTCGCCGTTGGGTTCCGGGGTCAGGGAGATCCGCAGCGTATCGCCGATGCCTTCCTGCAGCAGCACCGCCAGGGCCGCCGTCGAAGCCACGATACCCTTGGAGCCCATGCCAGCCTCGGTCAGCCCCAGGTGCAGCGGAAAGTCGCAACGGGCGGCGAGATTGCGATAGACGGCAATCAGGTCCTGGACATGGCTGACCTTCGCCGACAGCACGATACGCTCCGCCGGCAAGCCCACCTCGATGGCTCGCTGGGCGTTGTCCAGGGCCGAGACCACCAGGGCCTCGCGCATTACCGCATCGGCTTGCAGCGGCTCGGGCAACGCCGCATTGGCGTCCATCATGCGCGCCAGCAGGTCCGGGTCGAGGCTGCCCCAGTTGACGCCAATGCGCACCGGTTTGTCGTAACGACAGGCGACCTCGATCATGCTGCAGAACTGCTCGTCGCGCCGCGCGCCCTTGCCGACGTTACCGGGGTTGATCCGGTACTTGCCCAGGGCCTGGGCGCACTCGGGGTAGGCCGCCAGCAAACGGTGGCCGTTGAAGTGAAAGTCGCCCACCAGGGGCACCTGGATATCGCGGCGGTCCAGCAATTCGCGAATGCGCGCGACCTGGGCCGCCGCCTCATGCCCATTGACCGTGATGCGCACCAGTTCGGCGCCGGCCAGCGCCAGGGCTTCGACCTGCCGGGCCGTTGCCTGGGCATCGGCGGTGTCGGTGTTGGTCATGGCCTGGACCACGATCGGGCCGGCGCTGCCGAGGGTGACCGGGCCGACGGCAACCTGTCGGGTCTGGCGCCGGGCGAGGGGCGTGTTCATCGGTTCGACTCCTGTGGAGGGCGTCTCACTGGCGGGCAATCAGCCCGGCCGGCAGACGAAACTGGACCTGCTCTTCAGGCCCCGGCAGGCTCGTGATATCCAGTGGTGCGATGCGTGCCAGGGCCGCCAGCACATCCTCGATCATGGACTCCGGTGTCGAGGCTCCGGCGGTAATACCGACGGTCGGTCGCCGATCGAACCACTCGCGACGCAGCGCGCGGCCATCGGCAATCAGGTAGCTGGGAATGCCGCTTTCGCCGGCGATGTCGCGCAGGGTCACGGAGTTGGCGCTCTTCTGGCTGCCGACCACCAGCACCAGGTCGACACAGGCACTCAAGGCCCGCACGGCGACCTGGCGGTTTTGTACCGCGTAACAGATGTCCCGGGTGTCGGGGCCGACAATCTGCGGGTAGCGCCGACGGAGCGCTGCCACGACCTGACGGGTGTCGTCGACGCTCAAGGTGGTCTGGGTGATGTAGGCCAGTGGTGTATCGGCCGCAAACTCGAGCGCCTCGACCTGGGCCACTGTCAGCAAGACCGTCACCTGTGCCGGAATCTGCCCCAGGGTGCCGAGCACTTCCGGGTGCCCGGGCTCGCCGATAAGAATCAACCGATAGCCGCGGGCCGCGTACTGACGGCCCTGGTTGTGCACCTTGCTCACCAGCGGACAAGTGGCGTCCAGCACCCGCAAATGGCGTTGGCGGGCCTGGTCTTCGACGACCCTGGCCACGCCATGGGCGCTGAAAATGACCAGCGCATTCGCCGGTACTTCATCCAGTTCCTCGACGAACAGCGCACCCTTGCGCCGCAGGCTATCGACCACATGCTGGTTGTGCACGATCTCGTGGCGCACATACACCGGGGCACCCTGCAGCTCGAGTGCCTGCTCGACAGTCTCTACCGCCCGCACCACGCCTGCGCAGAAACCGCGGGGCTGGGCAAGGATGATTTTCATGGTGTTCCCTCAGTCGGTTGTTGCCGCACAGTGTTGGTCTGGCGTGAAGACTTGCCGGGCGTTCATTCCACCCCATAGCCCTGGAAGCATTGAATGAGGTCACTCGGTCAATTTCGCAGAAATTTTTTGCGCAGTCTGTTCCGCTCCGCGGATATCTAACTGTGGTTCGACTTCATGGGGATAAAACTGGGACGCCCAACGTCGGTACGCCATCAATGCGCCCTCGCCAGCGATCAGTTTCGGATCCACCACATAGCGTCGGTTGTTCCAGATAGGAAAGTCGTCACTGACCACTCGCACGAACCAGAGGTGTGCAAGCTTGATCAGAAGGGCATACGCAGGCTTGCGCAGAATGGCCGGGAACCTGTCCAAGTATGCAACGCGAACGATATCGGACCAGCGGAATGTCCACTCCAAAGGGCGCGTCTGAGTGGCAAACCCTCGGGTCTTTACTTGCACCCCGAAGCGCGGCATTTGGCTTTTTACAAGTACGTATCCAAGGCCATGACTTGTAACGTGCATGTGTAACGGCACCCCGCGCCAGTGAGCACTTAGATTGAGTTCCATCTTGGAGCTGTCTGTCTGGTGGGACATGGCGACGTCCGTGAACCCATGGACCCAGGCAAAGTGCAGCATATCCGCGCTATTTTCGATCATGTCCTGGGCATACCCGGCCAGGTCGTAGCGGCTATAGGCGGGAAGGGAGAACCCGGTGGTGTCGAGCTCCGGTATTTCCCAGTCAGGCGGGTATCCGCCGCTACTGTTCCATACCAGTACTACGCCATTGGATTCACGTGTCTGCTTGTGGGGCAATTTTGCACAAGGCGGCTTTTGCCCGATTCCGGTGCGTATGCAATGGCCTTCGGGGTTGAATGCCAAGCCATGAAACGGGCAGACCAGATTCTCGCCTTCGACTTTGCCACCATGCCCAAGATGCGCTCCGAGATGTGGGCAATATGGATCGACGGTGCGCACCTGCCCCGATCGAGTGCGGTACACCACAAGCTCCTGGCCCATGAACGGCAGCGCAAGAACGGCTCCCTGCTTGAGTTCATGGCTGAAACATATCGCGAACCAACCATTGGCATAGGGCAATGGCTGACGTGTGTCGACGCTGGATTGGCGCTGATTCATGTGCACTCCCAGGCTTTTCAGGCCGCATATCAACGGCTGCCAATCTGCAGAGGGCATGCATCTTCAGTCCTTGACTTGCCGATGCTCCAAGTTCTGCTCAGCCGTTGTTTGATCGATGTGTTCAACCCCGCTGTTGCTTGTAGACATAGGGCACTTGACGGGCGTTGAACTCACGCCCGGCTTGTCTGGCCGCTGCAACCCGATCATTGGGATGGAACTTTTTGACAGGTGCAGGACGAGCAGGGTCGTAGTCCCACCACCATTGAATCGACGGTATGGGAACCGGATCGAGGCTGTGATCATGTGACTGGTCGGTACTGTGGCCACCTTCGTAACAAGGCGTGGGGTCTCCGGGGCCCAGAATGCGATAGCGCTCATCCGTTCGATGCCACTCGAGGACGCCTGTCTGATAATGAATCAGCGCTTCAATATATTGTTCGACCTCGGCAGAGGCGTCCTGAAGCAGTTGTTCGCGCAAGCGGACAAACAAACCGATAATCCGGTCGTGCATCACGTTGAACCATGCCAGTGCTTGCCGCTCGGTGTAGTTGAACTCCCTCCTTACGGCATCGATGAGGTTGTGTCCACGCTCGTCGAGGCTGGCGCGCATACTCTCTTTCGCGTAGGAAAAAAACTCGTTTTCCCATACCACGAGAGTGGCTGCCATTTCCGTCATCGCCACTATCCGGCGGTCAAGAAACTCTTCCTGGCTAATATCGATACCGGCAACAACATGAGTAAGGCTCGGAAAAACCATCCCGCCGCCGCCCGTCAGACGCATGAACGTAGACTCATTCAAGCCGGGCGAAAGGGACGCCGCCTTGATCATTTCGATCATGAAATAGCCTTTTTGGGCTTCAACCACACGATTCACCTGAATGGGAGTGGCGTGTTGCTCGAGGCGGATGCGCAGTTCTTGCATGGACAAGGCATAACGGTCATCCGGGGCGACGGGGAACTCCGGGCATTCCAATGCCCGGTTCATTCTTGCGAATGCGACGATCATGTCCTCCGGCTTCTTTGTAACCGGGCTTTCATCGCACCACTCATCGTCCCAGGCAAAGGCCCACGCCATCCAGTCGGAAGCGATCTGAATCAATTCGTCAGTGCCTTTGGGGTAGGCGAGCGATGCCAATAGCCCCCAACCTGGCCGAATCATTCTCTGTCTCTGTTGATCGTCCCAGTAGAGCTCCCAGTGTTGCAGCCAGTCTGCCGTGCATTGGTCGAACTGGTCGGCCTTTGGGTGTTGAGTGTGTGAAAAAGGGCAATAGATACTAGGTAACGTAATAATTGCCATGACACTCTCCTTAATTATGAATAGTCCTAGGCTGAATAGAGGGAAAGTGCTCCATCCATAACGCAGACTGGGCATCGGTGTGCTCGGAATCAGGATGAATGGCACTGGTGATGGGACGGTGGACTGTTTCATTTTCCTCTCCTTGGAACAAACCGACAAACCGAGTACATCATCAGGTTTTATATCGGGTCGTTAGGGTACTGCTGGGTTTTCGTCCGGTTATGCACGATCTTGTGACGCACATACATCGCTACGCCATACAGCCTAAACACTCGCCGGACGATACTTAAGGGTAGCCCCATCTGATGCTTGTTTATTGAGTGGGTCGTATTCCCACCACCATCTCACCCCGTCTATATCAATGGGCTTTGTGTTGCTGAAGACCTCCGGTGGTTGTGGCGCTGTTAACTGTCCTCCTACAAAAATATGGTCATCTATGTTGCCGCTCAATGACTTGTATCGCCTGGTATTTTGCGACCAGACAGTCGCGCCAACATAGTAGCGAATAACAGATTCAATATAGGCTTTAACCCCTTCGGAGGCATAACTGTCTACCTCAGCCTTCAAACGTAGAAAAAGACTTAGCAAGCGCAAACGCATTTCCAGATAATCTTCAACAGCCGAGTCGAAACTGCACTGGTTTTCGCGCATCATCACCCGGATCAAATTGTGCTCTTTATAGTTTGCCCCTCGCTCCATCTCCTTGCTGAAGGCATGGGGTTCCGTTTCCCAGGCCATTAAGCTGGAGAGCATTTCGAATAGCGCTCGCACACGCCGATCTTCATATTCCCGCTGGGTAATATCGATATCGGCAATAGCATGTCCCAATGCCGGAAATGCCCAGGCCCCACCGCCGGTAGCCCGCATAAAAACACAATCGCTGACAGTAGGCGTGGCATTGGTCGCTTTCCACATCTCCGCCATCAAATAGATACGCATGGCTTCGACAAACCTGCCGGTCTGCTCCGGCTTGGCATACTTATCAAGGCGAATACGCAAGTCCCGGGCAGCCAATGCATAACGATCGTTGGTCAGTTGGTATTCCGGAGATTCGAACTGCCGCCAGATTTCCACCGATGCCTGTATGAGTTTATTCGGGTCTCGGGCAATCGGCCCCTCGTCGCAATATTCATCATCGTAGGCAAAAGCCCACATGCAAAAATCAACACCAACCTGCAATAACTCCTCCGTCCCAGTCGGATACATCATGGCACCCAACCAACTACAGTGAATGTTTGCCAGGCGCTGACGCTGAATCTCGTCCTGATACAATTCAAAACGATCCGCATAGTCCCTGGTGACCCGCTCGAACGGACTATGATCGTAAATATCCAGATCAAGAAACGGACTCGGATTTTCAGGGCAATAACTCGGGTGCACGGCAAACGAGAAGGGTTGAGGTAGCGGGGGAAGTTTGATAGTCATTTCATGATTTCCCTGTTGGGTAGAACTGTGCGGACCAGCGGCGATAGATGGCAATGTTGCCTTCACCACTCATAAAGTGCGGGCGCTCTATATATTTCCGGTTGTTCCAGATTTCGAAGTCCTCCTGTACCGTTTTCACAAACCAGCGATGAGCATAGGGCAGCAAAATGGTGTAGCTGATGTAGCGCAGAAAACGAGGAAGTTTTTCTACTTTTGCAATATGGAGATCGTCGCTCATTCTCAGCATCCATTTCCGCGGTGCGGTTTGTGTTCCTGTCACTTGCGTTCGAGCAATCAACCCCAAGCGCGGGAATGACGCTTCACCGAAGGCAAACCCCAGGCCATAGCAGACGATTTTCATACTGACCTGCTGACCAAGAAACTTGGCTTGCATAATGTAGGTCATCTTTATGCCGTCCTCTTGATGTTGAGTGTCAACGTCTTGAAGTCCGTGCAAGTAAGAAAAGTGGAGAACATCGGAACTGTTTTCTGTCATGTCCTGACAGAGCCCTTGCAGGTTGAATGTCTTGTACCTTCTCTGAGAAAAACCTTCTGGATGCAATATCGGCAACTGCCAATAGGGAGGGAGAGAGCCTTCATGGCACCAGATAAATATCCCGCCATTGATTTCGGTCGAGTAACGCTGCGTCAACGCGGCGGTCGGCGGCTTTTGGCCACTGGGGATCCCCACACAAATGCCATCTGGGTTAAATGCCATCCCATGAAAAGGGCAAACCAGCTCCTCCCCGACAATATTCCCGCCATGCCCCAGATGGGCACCAAGATGGGGGCAATAAGGGTCAATGGCTCGGGCAATACCGGACATGGTTCGATATATAACCAGCTCCTGCCCCATAAACGGGACTGTCAGTACCTGTCCGGGTTTCAGGTCATGGCTGAAGCAGGCGCAGAACCAACCATTGGGGTAGGGCAACACCGTTTCTTCCAGGCCGGTTTCGCTGCGCTTGCGCCCAGGCAAGAAGGTGATGGGGACGATGCTGTCTTGCTCTACCATCGAGAACACTTCCATGATTAATCTCCGGTCGCTGCCCTATTTTTTGCAGACAATCACGCTATAGGTCGAAACCTTGTTCTTGAGCAGCGCCACCGACCAGTTCTCCGCCAGCACCCGCAGTTCCTCCAGCGCGCCCGTGACCCCATGGGGAAATAGCTCTTTGTTTTCGATGTTGGCCTTGGCGTCCATCAGCCAGCGGGCGACATCGATATTGGCCGGCAGGACCCGCATGTCGTGGAGGGTGAAACCGCTCTGTTCGAGCACATCGCGAAAGTACCCCGGCGCCTTGCGGTGCTTGCAGGCCAGCCGGTCGACCTCGTCCGGGGTATCGGAGGTATAGGCTTGCGGCGGAGTGTTGTAGAGGTTGTCCGAGATGATCACGCTGCCGCCCTGGCGAACCCGGCCGGCAAGGGCGCGCATGGCGGTTTCGTACAGTTCGTCGGGGAAGTGCGAGATCACTCCGCGAATGATCACCAGGTCATAAGGCTCATCCGCGTCGGGCAACAACTCGATGTCCTTGGCATTGCACAGGTAGAGATCGATCCGCTCCGACAGCCCTTGCTCGGCGTGAAACTTCGCGCAGTACTCCAGCTGGCGCCGGCTGACATTCACCCCGTCCAGGCGCTGGCATTCCGGGAAACGTTCGGCCAGGTACTTGAGGATGTAGCCCCAGCCACAGCCGATATCGAGAATGCGCCTGATCGGCGGCCGATCGGGCTCTTCCAGGCCGGCCAGTTTCAGTTGTCGCTCGAAATAACGAATTCCCGATTCGTCGAGGCTGATTGGCGGCGTCGAGCGAGGATCGTCATAGACTCCGAACTGGAACAGGATGTAGTTGCCAATGGCCTTGCGCCAATCTTCGGGGCTGTCTCCGTAGGTATAAACGACCTTTTCCTGATAGGTATCGACACTGGAACCCTGGATGACGCGATACGGCAGACGGGTTTCATCGGCGATGGCTGGCTCTCTGGCTTGAATGCTCATGGCTGTCTCCTTGTGAAGATTCACTTCAGGCTCTGGCACGCAGCGAAAGCCTGTCCGTTGCGTGGTCACTGACCGGGTCTTGCAGACTGTGCTCGATGAGGAAAGCGTGGATCGATGCGCTGATGCCCTCGGCATCGAGGCCGCAGAGCCCGAGCAGTCTTTCCGGCGCGCCGTGCTCGATGAATTGATCGCCCAGGCCCAGTTGCAGCACGGGGCGCGAGAGCCCGGTGGTGGCCAGATACTCCAGGCAAGCCGAACCGGCACCGCCCATCACGCAACCTTCTTCCAGGGTGACCAACAGGTCGTGGTTGCACGCGAGCCGCTCGATCAGGGCGCCGTCGAGAGGCTTGATAAAGCGCATGTTGGCGACGCTGGCATCGAGGGTTTCGGCCGCACCCAGCGCGGGTAGCAGCATCGAACCGAAGGCCAGGATGGCGATGCGACAGCCCGACGACTGGCTGGAAATCCGCCGCATTTCGCCCTTGCCCAGTGCCAGCGGCGTCAGCTCGGAGCGGGCCGCGATCCCGCTGCCGACACCCCGTGGGTAGCGCACCGCGCAAGGACCGTCCTGGAGCAGGGCGGTATGCAGCATCTGCCGGCATTCGTTTTCGTCCGCCGGGGCCATCACCACCAGGTTCGGCACGCAGCGCAGGAAGGCGATGTCGAAGGCACCCATGTGGGTCGCACCATCGGCGCCGACGATGCCGGCGCGGTCGATGGCGAGCACCACGGGCAGGTTCTGGATCGCGATGTCATGAATCAACTGGTCATAGGCCCGCTGCAGGAACGTCGAGTAGATCGCCACCACCGGTTTCAGCCCCTCGCTTGCCAGGCCGGCGGCGAAGGTCAGCGCGTGCTGCTCGGCAATCCCGACATCGAAGTAGCGCGCGGGGAATCGTTGCTCGAATTCCACCAGCCCCGAGCCTTCGCGCATCGCCGGGGTCACCGCGACGACCCGCGCATCCCGTTCTGCCTCATCGCAAAGCCAGCGGCCGAACACCTGGGTGTAGGTCGGCTGGCTGGCTGCGCCGGGCAGGATGCCTTGCACCGGGTTGAACCTGCCCGGGCCGTGATAGAGCACCGGGTCGGCGGCGGCCGGCGAGTAGCCGTGGCCCTTTTGCGTGACGATGTGCAGCAACTGGGGCCCGCGCAGGCCCTTGAGCGCTTGCAGCGCCGGTATCAGTTCGTCCAGGTTGTGACCGTCGATGGGGCCGCTGTAGTTGAAGCCCAAAGCTTCGAACAGCGTGGCCGAGGTCATCAGGCCCTTGACCTGGGTTTCGGCGCGATGGGCCAGCTCGCGCAGGACCGGTGCTTCCCGCAGCAAGTGCTTGATGCGTTCCTTGACCGCCACCGCACAGCGCTGGGCGGTGAGCTTGCCGAAATAGTGCCGCAGGGCGCCGACGGGGGGCGAAATCGACATGTCGTTGTCGTTGAGGATCACCAGCAGCGGCAGGTCCTGGTACAGGCCGGCGTTGTTCATCGCTTCGAATGCCATGCCACCGCTCAAGGCGCCATCGCCGATCACCGCAATGCTGTGCCGTGGCTCGCGACTGTGGCGTGCCGCCAGCGCCATGCCCAGCGCGGCGGAAATCGAGGTGCTGGAATGGGCCGTGCCAAAGGCGTCGTATTCCGACTCCTGGCGCCTGGGGAAGCCGGAAATCCCGCCCAACTGACGAATGCCGGCCATGGCCTCGCGGCGTCCGGTAAGGATCTTGTGGGCATAGGACTGATGGCCGACATCCCAGACGATCCGGTCCCGTGGCGTGTCGAACACATAGTGCAGGGCGATACTCAACTCGACGGTGCCCAGGTTCGCGGCCAGGTGCCCACCTGTGCTCGAGACGCTGTGCAGGATGAACGCCCGCAGCTCATCCGCCAGTGGAACGAGGGCCGCGCTATGCAGGGCGCGCAAGTCGGCCGGGGTGTTTACCGTGTTCAGTAGCTCGAACATGCTGGGATTCCTTCCGTTGAGCCATGCCCACGTATTCCCGTGAGCGGGGAGAGCGAGTCAGTGCAAGCGGTTGATCACCAGGTCGGCCAGCTCGTGCAGCTGCTCCGCACGTTCAGCCAGCGGCTCGAGTGCCTGGTGCGCGCGCTCGTCCAGTTGCCTGACGAGTCGTCGCGAAGGCTCCAGGCCAAGGAGCGAAACGTAGTTGGGTTTGTGGTCCTGGGCATCCTTGCCGGCGGTCTTGCCCAGGGTCGCGGTGTCGGCCGTGGCATCGAGGATGTCGTCGACCACCTGGTACGCCAGGCCGATCGCGGCCGCGTAGCGATCCAGGGGCTCGAGGTCGAACGGCGCGCCCTCGGCACACAGGGCGCCCATGCGCAGCGCGGCCCGGATCAAGGCGCCGGTCTTCATCCGGTGCATCTGCTCGAGCCGGGTGAGGTCCAGCGCCTGACCGACACTGCCGATGTCGATCATCTGCCCGCCGGCCATGCCCAGTGAACCGACCGCCATGGCCAGCTCACCCATCAGCAAAGCCTGACGCTCGGCCGCCACCGGCACACGGCGCAAGGTGATGAACGCCTGGGACTGCAAGGCATCGCCCACCAGAATCGCCGTGGCCTGATCGAACTGCACATGCACGGTGGCACGGCCATGGCGCAGCTCATCGTCATCCATGGCGGGCAAGTCGTCATGGACCAGCGAGTAGACGTGCATCATCTCCAGCGCGGCCCCCACCATGTCCAGCGCCGCCGGGTTGGCTCCGGCGGCCAGGCCGGCAGCCTGGCACAACAGTGGGCGCATACGTTTACCACCCCCCAGCACGGCGTAACGCATGGCCTGGTGCAGGGTCGATGGCAAGGTTTCGGAGGAGGGCAATTGCTGCTCGAGCATGCGTTCGGTGCGCTTGACGATGGCGTGCCGCCACGCATCGAACAGGGCGCTTCGCGCCTGCTCTTGCCAGGCGCGCAAACCGATGATTCCGTGGCGTTCGAAGATCCGGCGAAACCAGATGCTGAAGGTCTGTGGCGCCTGGCTGAGGCGCTGGGATACTTGCGCCAGGCTCAGCCATTGCCAGGCGAGCGCTTCCTCGGGATTGGCGACCGGATCCTGCTGGCAGATGCCGGCGAACACATGGTCGTATTCATGCTCGATCAGCTGGTTGGAAACCTGCTCATGGTAGAGCAGTTGGGAGACGAGCCGCAGCTCGCATTCAAGCCCCATTTCCTCGAACAGCCGGCGCCTGGCCGCGGCCTCGGTGGCCTCGCCGCGACGTGGATGGCCGCAGCAGGTATTGGTCCACAAACCCTGAGAGTGATACTTGCCCAGCGCCCGTTGCTGTAACAGCAAACGGCCCTGTCGATCGAAGATGAAAATCGAGAAAGCCCGGTGCAAGAGCCCTTGCTGATGGATATGCAGCTTTTCCGCAAACCCGGTCTGACAGTCGTCTTTATTGACCAGAATAAGTGTTTCTTCCATGAAACCTCCGATACAACTCCATAATTGTGCTGGCAATTTTTATTGCGTAAAGCGCATGACAACTATATCGGGACAAGACTTTGTCGAGATGAGACTTTTTATGCGATGTAACGTGAGTGCTCACATTAGGCAGTTTCCAAAGCGCTGCAAGAGTGCGCCCTATAATTTTTAATTTCAGGCCGCGATGGTTTTATTTCGAATGCTCGAGTCTGCGAGATGCCTACATTAATTCAATTTTTTGCTCGATAGAACAATTGGCAGCGCTTTGTAATTCGCTTATTTCGATTTATTCAGCGGCTGCACTGGCTAATGGATTTTGCCTTGCTAGCCTTGGCAAACCGGAAATCCGGGTGCCCGGCGCCGTTGCCAGCGAGGCAACATTCGAGTGCGGTTTTTTTACTGCAATTTTTTAAAGTGATCGCTTCATTGTTCTAAGTAAGTTGCTGTTTGTTCTGTAAGAACATGGATTAACTTTCTACTTCAGGACGATAAATCATGTCGCAGCGGCTGTTTGTTCTCGGTTCCACCGGGTCTATTGGCGACAATGTGCTGGATGTCGTCGCGCGCAATCCGCAGACGGCCGTTATTCATGGCCTGACGGCACATCGCAACATAGGAAAACTCTATCGGCAGTGTTTGAAGTTTCGTCCGGCACTGGCGATTGTCAGTGAGCCGCACCACGCCATCGAACTTCAAGCCAACTTGCAGGCAGCCGGGTTGAATACCGAAGTTCAATGCGGGGCACAGGCTCTGTGTGCGGCAGCCTGTGCCGCCGGCTGCGACACGGTGGTGGCCGCTATCGTCGGCGCAGCCGGATTGCCGCCCACTTTGAGTGCCGCGCGGGCCGGGAAAAAGATACTTCTGGCCAACAAGGAAGCCCTGGTCATGTCCGGTACGCTGTTCATGGAAGCCGCGGCGAATTCGGGGGCGACCATCCTGCCGCTGGACAGCGAACACAATGCCATTTTCCAGTGTCTGCACGGCGCACAACGGGCTTCCGGAGACGTGCAGCGGCTGATCCTTACCGCGTCTGGAGGGCCGTTCAGGAATCGCCCGTTACAGACACTGGACCAGGTCACCCCGGACGAAGCCTGCGCCCATCCGAACTGGCGCATGGGGCGCAAGATTTCCGTCGACTCGGCGACCATGATGAACAAGGGCCTGGAGCTTATCGAGGCGCGCTGGCTGTTCGATATTCCCGCCGAACGCATCGAGACATTGATACACCCGCAAAGCATCGTTCACTCGATGGTGGTCTATCGCGACCAGTCCGTGCTGGCGCAACTGGGCAGTCCGGATATGCGCATACCGATTGCCCATGCGCTGGCCTACCCCCAGCGTATCGATTCTGGTGCCGAACCGCTCGACCTGGTGAAAGTCGCCACGCTGACCTTCGAAGCACCCGACCTGGCGCGGTTTCCGTGTCTGGCCCTGGCCCTTGAAGTCATCCGTGAAGGCGGGGCGATGAGCACCGTGCTCAATGCCGCGAATGAGGTGGCTGTGGAGGCCTTTCTCACCCACCGTATCCGCTTCACCGATATCGCCCGGGTCGTTGATGAGGTCCTGCAAAAAATACCCGGTGCAGCAGTGACCAGCTTCGACGAGGTCATGGACATCGATCAACACTCCAGGCGTATCGGGAGCGCGGTCGTGCAGCGTGTTTGCCGGATGCCGCACTCAAGTCCCAGCCTCTATGCCGCGTCCAGCGCGGCGGCGGTGAGTTTCCTGCAAGGAGGCCGTTAGAACCTCGGGTGACTCGCCTGCAGCCGGTGTTACCGCCAGCACCTGTTCTGCGCACCATGAGCCCCGTCCTGGGGCGTTTTCACTCGCTGTCGTGATCAGCAATTCTCTTCGCCAGCCTTTCTGATTAACCAAAAACCAACCGAATCAAGCACCTGCACAACGCGGCGGGTCCTTGGCACGCAATGTGCTGTTTTGGCTATATGGATAATTGGATACAAAAATACAAAAGGTGCCGCCGATGAAATTCGCCCCAGCCTATACCGAGCGCCAGCCCGTGACCGCGGAGGAGGAGGCCTACAACTTTCTGTTGGAAGCGATCTGCAAAGGGCGCTTCCGCACTGGCGAGCGGTTGATTGCCGAGGACATCGCCAGCGAAATCAACATGAGCCGCATGCCGGTGCGCGAAGCCTTCCGGCGCCTGGATGCCGATGGCCTGGTGACCTTGCGGCCCAATCGCGGGGCCATTGTCCGTGGCCTGAACATCGATGAAATGCGCGAAGTCTTCGAAATGCGTAGCGCCCTCGAAGGCCTGGCGATCCGCGTGGCGGTGGGCAAGATCACCGAGCGCCATTTCAGCCATCTGGAGCGCCTGCTCGATGAGATGGATGACTACCGCGAAGACGGCGCCGAGTGGGTCAGCCGCCATCGCGCCTTCCATGAATACCTGTGCAGCCTGAGCGAACGCCCGCGGCTGATGCGGCAGATCTCGGCGCTGTATTCGGTGATCGAGCCGCACATGCGCCTGTGGCTGCAACACGCCGACAAGCCCCGCAGCGCCCGTGACGAACACGCCTCGATCATTGCCGCGCTGCGTTCCGGCGACCCGGACAAGGCGGCGCAGGTGGTGTGCGAGCACATCGAAGGCACCATCCCGCGGCTGATCCAGTTCCTGGAGGCCCATCAGTAAAAAATCGCATTTCTTGCCGAGCGCTTAACGCCTGCCGTGAGCGCGATCCCCCCTTGCTACCCGACATGACTGGAGTAATGCCATGCACAAGCCTTGCGCGTCAGCTGCCGTTCTTACCTTGAGTCTATGTTTCCTGAATCTAGGTTGTCCCCAATGGGCGCAAGCCGCCCCCGAGTTGCCGGAGCGCTTGAGCAAGAGCGAGAAGATCGTCTACTGCTCCGGCATGGACTCGCCGCCGCTGGTGTCCTTCGACACGCAACAGAAACCGGTCGGGCTGCAGGTGGACATGGGCGAGGCGATTGCCCAGCGCCTGGGCGGCAAGCAAGTCGAGTGGCGCATCTCGCCTTTCGCCGGGTTGATCCCGGCGCTGCTGGCGCAGCAATGCGACATGATCGTCGACCAGTTGTTCGACAAGCCCGAGCGCCGGGAAGTGATCGACATCGTCAATTTCATGTACTCCAGCCAGTCGATCGTGGTGCCCAAGGGCAACCCGAAAGCGGTAAACAGCCTGGAGGACCTGTCCGGGCTCAAGGTGGCGGTGAGCAACGGTTCGACCATCCGCCTCCTGCTCGGCGCCGAGAACGACAAGCTGGTGGCGGCCGGCAAGCCACCGATGAAACTGGTGGTGTACAACGTCGACGCCGATGCCTTCCAGGCGCTGCGCATCAACCAGGTGGACGCTTTCGGCACCACGGTGGAATCCGCCGGGCACTATCAGCAACTGGCCCCGGACCTGTTCCAGTCGGCGGTGCCGGCGTTCAACCGGATCCTCACTGGCTTCGGCGTGCGTAAGCAGGACCCGCAACTGAGCGCGGCGCTGGGCACGATCCTGCAGGACATGCGCGCCGACGGCAGCTACGCCGCGTTGCTGGATAAATGGCATGTCGGCAGCGACAAACTGGACTGAGGGCAGGCTCGATGAACTTCAATTGGGACGTGTTCTGGCAGTACCTGTTGCTGCCCAGCGATGTCTACCTGACGGGGCTCGGGCTGACCTGCCTGATCAGCGTGTCGGCCATGCTCCTGGGCTGTGTGCTGGGGTTGCTGGCGGCGCTGATGAAGCTGTCGCGCAACCCGCTGTTGCAGTACCCGGTGCGCTTTTATGTGTGGCTGATGCGCGGCACGCCGCTGCTGGTGCAGATCGTGTTCCTGTACACGGCGCTGGCGGCCGGGGGGATTTTCCGCTTCGAGGACCTGGACCTGGGCTGGTTCGTGGTGCCGGGCAATATCCAGGCGGCGATCATCGCCCTGGGCCTCAACGAAGGCGCGTACATGGCCGAGATCATCCGCGCCGGCATCGGTGCGGTGGATAAAGGCCAGTACGAGGCCGGGCGCTCCCTGGGCATGACCTTCCCCAAGCTGATGCGGCGCATCGTGCTGCCCCAGGCGTTCCGGGTGATAGTCCCGCCACTGGGCAACGAGTTCAACGTGATGCTGAAGAACACCACCCTGGTCAGCGTCATCGGCGTGCAAGAGCTGTTGCTCAGTACCCAGATGGTCACCTCGGCGACCTTCCGGGTGTTCGAGCTGTACCTGGTGGTTGCTATCTACTTCCTGGCGTTGACCACGCTCTGGGGCTTTTTCCAGCGTTGGCTGGAGAGCCGTTTCGGCCAGTCCGAGCGGCCGGCGCCGGCGGCCAGCCGCCTGTTCGGGCGTAACACCATGAAGCTGCTGAGGGGGCGTTGAGCATGGCGCACATGAGTGAAGAACTGGTCATCGAAGCCCTGGATATTCATAAGTCCTTCGGCGACCTGGAGATCCTCAAGGGCCTCTCCCTGCAAGTGCGGCGCGGCGAAGTGGTGGTGCTGATCGGCGCCTCCGGCTCGGGCAAGACCACCTTTATCCGTTGCATCAATCTGCTGGAAGACATCCAGGCCGGGCAGATCCGCGTCGCCGGCCAGCCCATGGGCTACCGCACGCGGGCCAATGGCAGCCTGGTGCGCGACTCGGAACGCAACATCGCCCGCCAGCGCCGGGACATCGGCATGGTGTTCCAGCGTTTCAACCTGTTCCCGCACATGACTGCCCTGGAAAACATCATCGAGGCGCCGGTCCACGTGCTTGGAGTGCCGCGCGCCGCCGCGGAGCAACAGGCGCGGGCACTGCTCAAGCGTGTGGGGCTGGCGGAGAAGGCCGGCCACTATCCTTCAATGTTGTCTGGTGGCCAGCAACAGCGGGTGGCGATCGCCCGGGCGCTGGCGATGAAACCCCAGGCGATGCTGTTCGACGAGCCGACCAGCGCCCTCGACCCGGAGACGGTGGGCGAAGTGCTGCAAGTGATGAAGGAACTGGCGGAGGAGGGCATGACCATGGTGGTGGTCACCCACGAAATGGGCTTTGCCCGCGAAGTGGCCGACCGGGTGGTGGTGCTCGACCAGGGCGAGCTGATCGAGCAGGGCCCGCCCGAGCAGATCTTCAGCCAGCCCCGCCACGCCCGGACCCGGGCCTTTCTCAGCCGGGTGTTGTGAACCCGAATCCTCAATCTTGTGTGAGTCTTGCCATGTTCAAATTTTCTGCCCACGAGTATCCCTACGCCTCCCAGCGGCAAAGCGTGTTCGCCAAGCGCGGCATGGTCGCGGCGTCCCAGCCATTGGCCGCCGAGGCTGGCATTGAAATCATGCGCCGCGGTGGCAACGCCATCGACGCCGCGATCGCCACGGCGGCGGCCTTGACCGTGGTCGAGCCCACCGGCTGCGGCATCGGTGGCGACGCCTTTGCCCTGGTCTGGACCCAGAACAAACTGCACGGTCTCAACGCCAACGGCGTGGCCCCCCAGGCCCTGAGCATCGAGGCGGTGAAAGCCGCCGGCCATGAACAGATGCCGTTGCACGGCTGGACGCCAGTGACGGTGCCGGGTTGCCCGTCAGCCTGGGCCGAGCTGTCCAAGCGTTTCGGCCGCCTGCCATTCGCCGACTTGCTGCAGCCCGCCATCAGCCTGGCGCACGACGGTTTCCCGGTGTCGCCGGTGGTTGCCCTGCAATGGCAAAGCGCGCTGGAGAACTTCACCCCGAGCCGCAACACCGTGCTCGACAGCTGGTTCGACACCTATCTGATCGACGGCCGGGCACCCCGGGCCGGGGAGATGTTTCGCAACCCCGCGCAAGCCCGGACCCTGGCGGAACTGGCCGCCAGCGGCTGCGAAAGTTTCTACCGGGGTGCCCTGGCGCAACGCCTGGACCAGCACTCGCGGGCCACCGGCGGTTACCTGCGCGCCAGCGACCTGCAGGATTACCGCGCGCAGTGGGTCGAGCCGATCAAGGTCAACTATCGCGGCGTGGACGTCTGGGAGATTCCGCCGAGCGGCCAGGGCCTGGTGGTACTGATGACCCTGAAGATCCTTGAAGGCTTCGACTTCGATCACCGCGACAGCCAGCAGACCTGGCACCGCCAGCTGGAGGCGATGAAGCTGGCCTACAGCGACGGCCTGCACTACATCACCGACCCCGCGCATATGCGGGTGGCGGTGGAGGATTTGCTCAGCGACCGCTATGCGGCCCGGCGCCGGGCGCAGATCGGCGAACAGGCGCAGGCCCCGCAGCCGGGCGACCCGCACGCCAGCGGCACGGTCTACCTGGCCAGCGCCGATGCCGAGGGCAACATGGTGTCGTTCATCCAGAGCAACTATCACGGCTTCGGTTCGGGCGTGGTGCTGCCCGACAGCGGCATCGCCCTGCAGAACCGCGGCGAAGAGTTCAGCCTCGATCCTGCGCACGCCAACTGCCTGGCGCCCGGCAAGAAGACCTTCCACACCATCATCCCGGGTTTCCTCAGCAAGGGCGGCGTGCCAATGGGGCCGTTCGGCGTGATGGGCGGCTACATGCAGCCCCAGGGGCATGTGCAGATGGTCATGAACCTGGTGGATTTCGGCCTCAACCCGCAGGCGGCCCTGGATGCGCCGCGCTGGCAATGGCTGGGCGGGCTGCAGGTGGGGATCGAACAGAACGCCTCGCGGGACATGAGCGCCGCCCTGGCGCGGCGCGGGCACGAGGTGCAGGTGGCCTGCGACCTGACCAGCTACGGGCGCGGGCAGATCATCCTGCGCGACCCGCAAAGCGGCGTGCTGTGCGGCGGCACCGAACCGCGCACGGATGCCCATATCGCGGTGTTTTGAGCCTGGGACGAGCGGGCGGGGGCGCTGGTCCTCGCCGCGCTCCCGGCCGGCCTGGGCAGCCCTGTGGATGGCGGATCATCGACTAGACTCACGCGATCTATAACGTCTGGCACGAGGTTCCGGTCATGGCAAAAAACAACAAGGGCGCCACCAAGGGCACTGCCGTTGAGCACGCGAAGCTGAGCAAAAAAGACTATGAGGACGA
The DNA here is from genome assembly GCF_028640915.1 of Pseudomonas sp. B3G-3. Classification (NCBI taxonomy): domain Bacteria; kingdom Pseudomonadati; phylum Pseudomonadota; class Gammaproteobacteria; order Pseudomonadales; family Pseudomonadaceae; genus Pseudomonas; species Pseudomonas sp. B3G-3. The sequence goes on from NZ_JAQZAB010000137.1 coordinate 63,807, forward strand.
GTTGCGGCGGCTGCATGTCGAGCTGGTCAAGCTGCAGGAATGGGTGCGCGAAAAGGGCATCAAGATCTGCATCGTCTTCGAAGGGCGCGACGGCGCCGGCAAGGGCGGCACCATCAAGGCCCTGACCGAACGCCTGAGCCCGCGGGTGTTCCGGGTGGTGGCGCTGCCGGCGCCGACCGACCGCGAGAAAAGCCAGATGTACCTGCAACGCTACCTGCCGCACCTGCCCGCCGCGGGCGAAGTGGTGATCTTCGACCGCAGCTGGTACAACCGCGCGGGCGTCGAGCGGGTGATGGGCTTTTGCAGCGAAGAGCAGGCGGTCGCCTTCCTCAAGGCGGTGCCGCTGGTGGAGCGGGCGATCGTCGATTCGGGCGTGATCCTGCTCAAGTACTGGCTGGAAGTCAGCCCGGAAGAACAGACCCGCCGCCTCGAAGCGCGGATCAAGGATGGCCGCAAGATCTGGAAGCTGACGCCCATGGACGTCAAGTCATACAGCCGCTGGTATGACTACTCCCGCGCCCGCGACGAGATGTTCAAGGCCACCGACACCGAACATGGGCCCTGGCTGGTGGCCGACTCCAACGACAAGCGCCGCGCGCGCCTGAATATCATCTCCGACCTGCTCAGCCGCATTCCCTACAAGGAAGTGCCACGAGAGAAAGTGGTGTTGCCCAAACGCCAGAAGCCGGGCGGCTATCGGGCGTCGGACCATCCGCTGCGGCGGGTTCCACAGAAGTTCTGACCGGCGCCTCCAGGCACATCCGCACCGCACACAAAGGACCAGCGTTCCATGAGCCACTCGGGTTCTCCACCGCCCGTCCCGGAGCCCGGCCGGATTGCCCGCCGGGATGCCGGCGCCGGGCACAACCGCTGGAGCCGCTGGCTGCCCGGGCTGCGCATGCTGCAGGACTATCGGATGGCCTGGTTGCGCCACGACTTCGAAGCCGGGCTGGTGCTGACCACGGTGCTGGTGCCTGTCGGCATCGCCTACGCGGTGGCGTCGGGCCTGCCCGGCATCTATGGCCTCTACGCGACCATAGTTTCGTTGCTCGCCTATGCACTGTTCGGGCCCAGCCGGATCCTGGTGCTGGGGCCGGATTCGTCGCTGGCCGCGGTGATTCTCGCCGTGGTCCTGCCATTGTCCGGCGGCGACCCGCAGCGCGCGGTGGCCCTGGCGGGGATGATGGCCATCGTGGCCGGGGCGGTGTGCGTCCTGGCCGGCATCGCGCGCCTGGGGTTTGTCACTGAATTGCTGTCCAAGCCGATCCGCTACGGCTACATGAACGGCATCGCGCTGACGGTGTTGATCAGCCAGTTGCCGAAGTTCTTCGGCTTTTCGGTCGAGGCCAACGGGCCGCTGAGCAACCTGTGGGCCATCGTCACCGCGATACTGGAGAGCAAGACCAACTGGACCGCCTGCCTGGTCGGCGCCGCGACCCTGGGGGTGATCCTGCTGTTCAAGGACAGCAAGCGCGTGCCGGGGATCCTGATCGCCGTCACCGCGGCGACAGTCGCCGTCGCCGCGCTGGACCTGGCGGCAAACTCCGGCGTGTCGGTCCTCGGCAAGCTGCCACAGGGCCTGCCGGCGTTCGCCATCCCCTGGATCACCCGCGCCGATATCGGCCCGGTGCTGATCGGCGGTTGCGCGGTGGCCCTGGTTTCGTTCGCCGATACCAGCGTGCTTTCGCGGGTCTACGCGGCGCGGACCCGCAGCTATGTCGATCCGAACCAGGAGATGGTCGGGCTTGGCGTCGCCAACCTGGCGGCCGGTCTTTTCCAGGGTTTTGCCATCAGCAGCAGTTCCTCGCGCACCCCCGTGGCCGAGGCCGCCGGCGCCAGGACCCAGTTGACCGGGGTCGTCGGCGCGCTGGCCGTGGCCTTGCTGCTGATGCTGGCGCCGGACCTGCTGGAGGACCTGCCCATCAGCGCCCTGGCCGCGGTGGTGATCGCATCGGCCATCGGCCTGATCGAAATCCGCGACCTGCGGCGGATTTACCGCATCCAGCGCTGGGAGTGCTGGCTCTCCATCGTCTGCACCGTCGGCGTGGCCGTGCTGGGCGCGATCGAAGGCATCGGCCTGGCCATCGTGATTGCCGTCATCGAGTTCCTGTGGGATGGCTGGCGCCCTTACTCGGCGGTCCTGGGACGGGCGGAAGGGATCAAGGGCTATCACGACATCACGCGTTATCCCGATGCGCGCCTGATCCCCGGCGTGGTGCTGTTTCGTTGGGATGCACCGTTGTTCTTCGCCAACGCCGAGCTGTTCCACGACCGGGTGCTGGACGCCGTGGCGGCCTCGCCGACACCGGTGCGCTGGCTGGTGGTGGCGGCGGAACCGGTGACCAGCGTCGACGTGACGTCCGCCGACATGCTGGCGGAGCTGGATGACACCCTGCACCAGGCCGGCATCAAGCTGTGCGTGGCGCAGATGAAAGACCCGGTCAAGGACAAGCTCAAGCGGTTCGGCCTGTTCGCGCGGTTTGGCGAAGCGGCGTTCTTCCCGACCATAGGCGATGCCGTCGACAGCTACCTCGCGCTGTATCCGTCGGAGGAGGAAGGGCGCGAGGATCGCTGAGCGACAGGGTCGAGGTTCAAGGGCATGGCAAGGTCGCAGGTGATCAGCTCCCGATCCTGCTCAGGACCTCGTCTTCCAGGGGCGACTCAGCCGAGCCGCATCGACAGTTCCACGTCGTCGCTGAAGGGCACGGACAGATAGCCGCTGCCGGGCGAACGGACCCGGGCCAGGTAGTCCGGGCAGTAGTCCGTGTTGTCGGCGACGATCAGCGCGCCCGGGCGCAGGCGGCTTTCGACCAGGGCCAGGATATCGGCATACAGCGCCTTGGCGCCGTCGAGCAGGAGCAGGTCGATGGATTCCGGAAGGTCGACCGCCAGGGTCTTCAGCGCGTCGCCCTCGCGGATCTCCACCAGGTCAGCCAGGCCGCCTTCGAGCAGGTGCTGGCGCGCCCGTTGCACCTTGGACGCCTCGAACTCGCTGCCGATCAGGCGGCCGCCGCCGTTGTCGCGGAGGGCCGCGGCCAGGTGCAGGGTCGAAATGCCGAACGAGGTGCCGAATTCGACGATGTGCCGGGCCCGGGTGCTGCGCGCCAGCATGTACAGCAGCCCGCCGGTGTCGCGTGAAACCGGCAGCCAGAGGTCTTTCAGGCGGCCATAGAAATCCAGGTATTCGGTCTTGCTGTGCATCAGGCGCTCGCGTTCTTCGCGGGAGATGCCGGCGACGGCCGGGCTGGTTGCCGTATGGGCCTGGTCGAACAGGCGATCGAGCAAGGGCGCGAGCGGGGAAGTAGTCAGTGTGCTGGTCATGGGGGTATCCCTTCCAAAATTGACGCCTGGCGGCGCGTGGCTAAAATGCGATCAATTCGTCGCATTTAGAGGATATGAGCAAGTGACCCCACCCGCTATTCGCATTGGCTCCGGCCCCGTGGGGCCGTCATGAGCAATCGCCGGACCCCGCAGGTTTCCTCGCGAAAAGCCCCTAAACAGGCGCGCTCGACGGAGCTGGTCGCGGCGATCCTGGAAGCCGCTACTCAGGTTTTGGCCAGGGAAGGCGCGCAGCGTTTCACCACCGCGCGGGTGGCCGAGAAGGCCGGCGTCAGCATCGGTTCGCTGTACCAATACTTCCCGAACAAGGCGGCGATCCTGTTCCGGTTGCAAAGCGATGAGTGGCAACAGACCACGCAGATGCTGCGCAGCATCCTCGAAGACCTTGGCAAAGCCCCGCTGGAACGGTTGCGCGTGCTGGTCCGGGTGTTTATCCAGTCCGAGTGCGAGGAAGCCAGGATGCGCGTGGCGCTCAACGACGCCGCGCCGCTGTATCGCCACGCCCCCGAAGCGCAGGCCGTGAAGGCGCAAGGAGAGAGGATCTTCCAGGCTTTCATGGAAGAGGCGCTGCCCGACGCACCGCAGGCAACCCGCGCCCTGGCTGCCGACTTGATCACCACCACGCTCAGCAGCGTAGGCAAGGAGTTTTCAGAAACCCCGCGCGGCGCCGCAGAGATCCAGACCTACGCCGACGCGATGGCAGACATGTTCTGCGCCTACCTCACGCAAGTGGCGCGCGGTGCTGGCTGACCGGTACAGGCCGCGAGGTTGCCGGGCGCCCCGGGCGGCGTTCGATGCCGGCCAGGCGCGCGGGGCAGGCCTTCTGAAAAGGCGTTTTATTCAGCCGTCAGCACCTCGGGCGAAACCACCCATACGCTGCAAGGCATCTTGTACAGCAACTGCTCTGTCGTACTGCCGATCAGGCGCCCCAGGCCACCACGATGACCGACCCTGCCCATGACAATCACGTCGACGCCATAGGCGTCTGCGTAGCTGGTCAGGACCTTGGCCGGGTTGCCCATGATCATGTGCTGGCGTTCCGCTGGAATGCCGTTGCGTTCGGCCAGTTCGTTGAAGGCGGCGCCCTGTGCGTCGAACAGGGTCTTGACTTTGCTGGACGAGAAAAACGTCGAGCTCTGGTCGAAGTTGAATTCGTCCGCGTCGATGGAAGACAGGTCATGGGCATAGATCACGTCGAGTTCGGCGTTACAGGCGCTGGCCAGTTTCGAGGCTTCATGCAGTATCCGGTCGTTGAAGTCCTGGTACTGACCATCGCGATGGAACGGATCGACCGCCGCGACGATCTTGCGTGGCAACGCATGCTGTAGATGGCTGACAAAATGCAGGGGCACCGGGCACTCGCGCAGCAGGTGGATATCCAGGGGGGTGAAGAACACCCGCGACAGCCGCGATTGATGCTCCAGGGCCTTGATCAGCAGGGCCATGGGCTGTTCCTTGAGGTGTGTCAGGATCTCCTGCAGCGGGTTTTGCACCCACACCACTTCAGTGGTGACGGTGACACCCAGTTTGCGCATCGGGCGGGCCTGCTCTTCAAGCCATTGACGATGGCGCTCGACGTAGCCCAGGCGCATCTGCTCCAGGGCCTGTTCGTTGACCAGGCTGGCCGTGGCCAGACCCTCCAGGTAATCGAAGGCGACGATGTGCAGGGCAGCATCTTCGGCCCTGGCCAGCGCGGCGGCCCGATCGAAGGCCGGGCTGTTCTCCATCAGTGGCGAGGCGACCAGCATGAAACGTGCTTGCTCGGACATGACAAATCTCCCGTGGGTAGTTGCAGGTATCGGCAACGATGCGTCTTCGGTCGTGAAACCTTGCCCCGATCCTGCCTCTGGCCGGTGGCGCGCGCTTGATCTGTATCAACCCGTCCGGTCGTGGAGCAGGCCGGCAGACGTGTGGTTGGGCGCAAAGGGCTCCATCGATGAATTGTTGATCATGATCAACCCCAGGGCCTTCCTTCCGGCGCAGCCTGAACGTCTTGCTGGACTCTAGAGCGGGCACCGGACCGGAGAATCGTCATGGCCACCATGAAAGCGGCAATTTTCGTTGAAAAGAACCGGATCGTGCTCGATGAAAAGCCGATCCCCGAAGTGGGCCCGCTGGATGCCCTGGTGCGTATCACCACGACGACGATCTGCGGCACCGACGTGCACATCCTGCGTGGCGAGTACCCGGTGGCCAAGGGCCTGACCATCGGTCATGAACCGGTGGGCATCATCGAGCGGCTGGGCTCGCAGGTGCGCGGTTTTACCGAGGGGCAGCGGGTGATTGCCGGGGCCATCACGCCCAGCGGGCAAAGCTATGCCTGCTTGTGCGGCTGCGCTTCCCAGGACGGCCCGGACACCCGTCATGGCTTTCGCGCCATCGGTGGCTGGAAGTTCGGCAACATCATCGACGGTTGCCAGGCCGAGTACGTATTGGTACCGGATGCCCTGGCCAACCTGTGCCCGATCCCCGACGGCCTCAGCGACGAACAGGTGCTGATGTGCCCCGATATCATGTCCACCGGGTTTTCCGGGGCCGAACGTGGCGAGGTCAATATCGGCGATACCGTCGCGGTATTCGCCCTGGGCCCGATCGGCCTCTGCGCGGTGGCCGGTGCGCGGCTCAAAGGCGCCAGCCAGATCATCGGCGTGGATGCCGTGGCCGAGCGCATGACGGTGGCCAAACGCTTGGGGGCGACCCAGGTGGTCAACTTCAGGGACGGCAACGTGGTCGAGCAGATCATGGCGCTCACCGATGGCCGTGGCGTCGACGTGGCCATCGAAGCCCTGGGCACCCAGGGCACCTTTGAGTCCGCCTTGCGCGTGCTGCGGCCCGGCGGGCGGTTGTCCAGCCTCGGCGTGTATTCCAGCGACCTGCACATCCCGCTCGACGCCTTCGCCGCCGGGCTGGGCGACTACAGCATCGTCAGCACCCTGTGCCCCGGCGGCAAGGAACGCATGCGTCGCTTGATGGCAGTGGTGCAAAGCGGCGGGGTCGACCTGTCGCCGCTGGTGACCCACCGCTTCAGGCTCGACGATATCGAAGCCGCCTATGAGCTGTTCGCTCACCAGCGGGACGGGGTCATGAAGGTCGCGATTACCCCGTGATACCGGGGCGGTTGACGTTCGTGCTTGAGCGGAGGTGATCGATGATCATCGACATTACAGAAAAACCGGCAGGCCACGGCTGGGTGGTGCACATGGATGCCCTGGAAGTGGACTTCGACAGCCTGGAAGCCGCAACGGCCTTCGTCGGTCAACTCAGGGCGCGCATCGATGCGCCGCATGCCTGGCCGGCCAGCCCTGGCCAGACGAGGGATGCCCCTCGGGCCGCCGGCAACCGATCCGCCCCGACGACCAGCAAGGGAGCCTGCCCAGGCCTGGTGAAGTGACCCTCGTGGCCAGGGCGGCAGGTTCATCCGGATGGAGGTTCTATGAGTGCGACCCTTGGCCTGGAGGGCGCGGCGGCTGCGCTGGGCATCGGCCTGCTTATCGGCCTGGAGCGCGAGCGGCACAAGGGGCGAGGAGACAGCCGTGCCTGTGCCGGGTTGCGCACATTCGCCATTACCGCGCTGCTGGGGTACGTGGCCATGCAGGTCGGTGGTGGCCTGCTGCTGGGGATCATGGCGATCTGCCTGGCCATGCTGGTCACCGTGGCGTATTGGCGAAGCCTGGGCAGCGACCCGGGCGTGACCAGCGAAGTGGCGTTGCTCACGGTACTGGCGCTGGGGGCGATGTGCGGTACGGCACCGGAACTGGCGATTGCCATTGGCGTGGTGATGGGCGGGCTGCTGGCCTATCGACAAAAGTTGCATCACTTCGCCCGCAGCCAACTGAGCGAAGCGGAAATGCGCGACGGCCTGGTACTGCTGATCGCCGCGCTGGTGGTGTTGCCGCTGGCGCCGGATCGTTACATCGGGCCTTATGCCGCGATCAATTTGCGCACCATCTGCACCCTGACCGTGTTGCTGATGGCCGTGGGCGCGATAGGCCATATCGCCGTCCGTAACCTGGGCACGCGTTACGGTTATGCGATCAGTTCCATCGCCTCGGGTTTCGCCTCCAGCACGGTGACCATCGCCGCCATGGGGCATATCGCTGCCAAGGAACCGGACAGCATCAAGGTCCTGGGCGCGGCGGCGTTGCTCTCCAACCTGGCCACCCTGACCCAGGTGGGCCTGATCCTCGGCGCGGTCGATACCGGTCTGCTGGGGCCTATGTGGGGGCCGCTGTTCGCCGGTGCGGCCGCCACGGCATTGTATGGCCTGTGCCTGATGTTTCCCGCACCCGCCCAGGGCACCCGCCAGCCGATCAAGGTCGGCGGCGCGTTCAACCTCAAGCTGGCCTTGCTCGTCACGCTGGCCATGACCGCTATTACTTTCCTGTCGTCGGTGATGTTGAGCCACTTTGGCGAAGTAGGGGTGATGGTCACGGCGACCCTCAGCGGTTTCGCCGACGCCCATTCCTCGACGGCGTCGATAGCCTCCCTGGCCAAATCCGGCCAGTTGCCGTTCCAGGCCATCGCCACGCCGGTGCTGATCGTGGTCAGCAGCAATTCCCTGAGCAAATGCCTGGTGGCCTGGGTCAGCGGCGGGCACCGCTTCGCCGCTTATGTCATTCCCGGCCAGGTACTGCTGACGTTGGCGATGTGGGCCGGCATCTGGTTGTACTGAAGCCTGTCGCTTCGGGTAGCTGACAAAGATCAAGTCACCCGGTCCTGAAACCTTCAATCTGCAATTCCAGCCAGGGTTTTTAGACGACCGCGTGCCGAGGTGCCTTATGTCACAGACTCAGCGTTTACTGCTCATTGCCCCGCCAGCCATGAACCGGACGCCAGCGTTCGACCGCGCCGCGGCGCTGGCTCGGGCGATGCAATTGCCCTTGCATATCGTGGCCTTCGATTATCTGCAGGCGCTGGCGGTGGCCGGCCTGTTCGCGCCCGAACAGATCGCCCAGGCCCGGGACGGGTACCTGCAAAACCATCGGCAATGGCTTGACGAGCAAGCTCGCTCGATGAGCGAACAGGGCATCGAGGTCACCAGCGAAGTGGTCTGGGTGCACCGCCCGTTCGAAGAAATCCTGCACTTGGTCAATGAGATGCCCCTGGCCCTGATCGTCAAGGATGCCGAAGAAGAGCCGGCCTTGAAGCGCGTGTTCTTCACCCCGCTGGATTGGCAGCTGCTACGGGATTGTCCGGTGCCGGTGCACCTGGTGACCAATGCCTTCAACCCGCGGCCACGCAATGTGCTGGCCATCGTCGATGTGCTGCGCAGCGACGAGCAGGACAAGGTGTTCAATGACCAGATTATCGATGCCGCGGTAAAGCTGGCCGGGCAATGTGCCGCCGGACTCGAGCTGGTGCATGTGTATGACTGGGCCGCGGTGTATGCCCAGGACATGGGGGTTGGCGTGCTGCCGTTGAGCGCCGGGATCTACGAAGTGTTGGGCGAGGCGCAATTCGAGGCATTCGCGGCACTGGCCGAACGCCATGGCGTACCGCCGGAGCGCCGCCACTTCATCGAGGGTACGCCGCTGTCGTGCATCTGCGACTTCGCGATTGCCCACCGCACTGACGTCATTGTCCTGGGAACCGTGCGGCACAAGGGATTGAAAAAACTCTTGGGCAGCACCGCCGAGCAACTTTTGCATCGGACACCTTGCAGTGTGCTGGCAATAAAACCGGACAAGAGGCTGTAATCGAGGGTGAGTCGCCCCTGGCGGACCGCTGGCCGGCACGCCAAGGGCGGCGGTTTTACAGATGGAGGCGATGGATGACCTGGCGGCTGTCGTCGGGATCGTGACTGCGTTCGAAACCCAGGGCCTTGGCCAGGTCGCGCATGGGCGCATTGCTGGCGGCGTCGATCGAATACATCTGGCGAAAGCCGTTCTGGCGGGCGGCCTTGATCAGGTGCTCCATCAACAAGGTGCCCAGGCCCAGGTGCGTCCATTCGTCGGCGACGGTCACCGCGCATTCGCATTCGTGCTCGCCCGTGGCGGCGTAGCGGCTGATGCCGATCTCGATCAGTTGTCCGTTATCGTGAGCCAGCGCGACGTAGGCCATGCGCTGCTTGCCGTCGGTGTTCATCAACTGATCGAGCAAGGCGCCACTGGGGTCGCTGATCTGGGCAAGAAAGCGCATGTGCCTGGATTCGGGAGACAGGCGCTTGATAAAGGCGTACTCCCGCTCGCGGTCCTTTTCCGCCAGAGGCCGGATCAGCACATGACGGCCGTCCCTCAGCGCTTCGATCCAGTGTTCTCCGGGGACCGCGGCGTAGACGCCGGCGGCCCGTTCGTTGTGGTCTTTGACAGTGAGCATGATGGGGTTCTCCATACGGCCGCAGGGGCGTGTGCGGCAGGGCGCACACGCGGTTTGTTTGGTTTATTTACCCTGCTGACAGCACGCGGATCTGATCTGGATCAGACACAGGCGACAGGCCTCGTTCATTGATCGGCACCTGATGTAAATCAAACCGCGCATCGGGGGACAAGGCGCACTCTTGGCGCATGCCGGCCTGTTCGACCGGTGCCTGAGCGAGGTGTGTGATGGGGCATTACCAACATTTGCTGCTGATCGCCGATCCAACCCTGCATCAGTCGCCTGCCTCGCTGCGGGCGGTTGCGCTGGCCAAGGCCAGCGGGGCTGCGCTGCATGTACGCGCCTTCGCCGAGCCAGCGCCGGTCGTGCGCTTGTGGGAAGAGAAGATCGACGAGGCGGGTTATCAGCGTTATATGCGGCGCCATCGCCGCTGGGTGGCCGAAGAGACCCAGCGGCTCGGCGACCTGGGGCTGGAGGCGACCGTCGACGTGCTGTTCACCACCCATTCGCTGCTGGACATCCTGAAGACGGTCGAGGAGCTCGGCCCCGACCTGCTGATCAAGGACGCCAGCCTGGAACCGCTGCTCAAGCGGGTGTTCATCACGCCGCTCGATTGTCATTTGCTGCGTGAGTGCCCGGTCCCCGTGCACCTGGTCAATCAGGTCCGCTACGGGTTGCCGCACCGGGTCGTGGCGGCGGTGGATCCATTCGATCCATCGACACAGATCAGCGGCCTGAACGACACCATCATCCAGACGGCCAATGCCCTGGCCCTGCAATGCGATGCGCCACTGCACCTGCTGTACGCCTATGACCTGTCGCCGGCGTTCAATGGCGATGCACCGCTGGTCAGCGGTGGCTGGGGCATGGACGTCGTCGAAGAGCTGCGTGAGTCCTTGCACCAGGCGTTTGTCACCCTGGCGGAGCGCTACGCCATCCCGCCGGAGCGCCGGCACTTCGTCCCGGGCCCGCCGGTGCCGGCGATCGGTGACTTCGTCGAGCAGTACCTGGCCGATGTGGTGGTGATGGGGACTGTGCATCGGCTGGGGATCGACCGCTTGATCGGCAGCAATACCGAGCGGGCGCTGTATTCGGTGCCGGGCAGTATCCTGGCGGTCAGGTGAACGGCTCGGGCGTCACGGGGTGAGCACGATCGCACCGTTGAACTGACCGGCCCGCAGATGCTCCAGTGCCTGGTTGGCATCGTCCAGGGCGAAGCAGGTGACGTCGCAGTGAACCGGGGTGTGCTGCAATTCTGCGAAGAACGCGATGCCGTCTTCGCGGGTCAGGTTGGCCACCGAGCGCACGCTGCGTTCGCCCCAGAGCAGTCGATAAGGGAATGCCGGGATGTCGCTCATGTGGATGCCGGCGCAGACCACGCAGCCGCCCTTGGCCGTGACGGCCAGCGCCAGCGGCACCAGCGGGCCGACGGGGGCGAAGATCAGGCTGGCGTCGAGCGGGTGCGGCGGGGGCTGGTCCGAGGGGCCGGCCCAGCAGGCCCCCAGCGACCGGGCATAGTCCTGGCCCGCGTGGTCATCGGGTCGGGTGAAGGCATACACCTGCTGTCCACGCCCCAGCGCCACCTGGATCGCCAGGTGCGCTGCCGCGCCGAAACCGTAGAGGCCCAGGTGCCGTGCGTTGCCAGCCATGCGCAAGGCGCGAAAACCGATCAGCCCGGCACACAGCAACGGTGCGGCCTGGGTGGCCGAGAGCGCTTCGGGAAGCGGCAGGCAGAAACGGGCGTCGGCGAGGGTGTAGTCGGCGTAGCCGCCGTCCAGGTGACAGCCGGTAAATTGCGCCTGGTCGCACAGGTTTTCCCGGCCCGTGCGGCAGAACTCGCATTCGCCGCAGGTCCAGCCGAGCCAGGGCACGCCCACCCGCTGGCCGATCCAGTCCGGCGCGACGTCGGCACCCACCGCGGTCACCTGGCCAACGATTTCGTGGCCCGGCACCCGTGGCAGCACGGCCTGGGGCAACTCGCCATCGACCAGGTGCAGGTCGGTGCGGCAGACGCCGCAGGCCAGGACTTTGATCAGCAGTTGCTGGGGACCGGGTGTCGGGACCGGGCGTTCTTCCCGGCGCAGCGGCTCGCCGGGGATATGCAGGACCATGGCGCGCATGATGGTTTTCCACGCTTCCAGGGATCAGCGCGGGGCTGAACGGTGGCAACCTGCGACCAATTGCTTGAGCCCCTCCATGTTCAGGACCTTGACTTCCCGGCCGGAAATTTCCACCAGCCCCTGGTCCCGCAGGTGCGCGATGCCCCGGCAGATGGTTTCCAGTCTCAGCCCCAGGTAGGAGCCGATCTCCTCGCGGCGCATCTTCAGGATGAAGTCCCTGGACGAGTAGCCACGCTGGCTCAGGCGTTGCGACAGGTTCAGCAGGAAGGCCGCCAGGCGTTCGTCGGAGTTCATGTTGCCCAGCATCATCAGCATGTCGTGATCGCGCACGATCTCGCGGCTGAGGATCCGGTTCAGGTTGTGCTGCAGCGACGGCAGCTCCAGGGCGAGTTTTTCCAGGTGGGCAAAATGGATAGGGCAGACTTCGCTGTCTTCGAGGGCCAGCGCGTTACAGGTGTGCATGTCGCTGCTGATGGCGTCCAGGCCAAGCATTTCGCCCGGCATCTGGAAGCCGGTGACCTGCTCGCGCCCATCGAGTGAAAGCACGCTGGTCTTGAACGAGCCGATACGCACGGCATACAGCGAGCGCAATGGATCGCCGGCGCGATAGAGGGCGGCGCCTTTCCTGACCTTGAACCGTTGCACGATCAGGGTGTCCAGGCGCTCGATTTCGTGCCCGGTCAGGCCAAGCGGCAGGCACAGCTCCAGGACGCTGCAGTTGGCACAGGCAGTCTTGAGATGATGGTTCGGGTGCGTCCGGGCGTCCGGCATGCCATAAGACCCCTCTATCGGTTGGTAAAGCATAGTCCTTGAACCTCGCTAGGGCGGGCCGTCCGGCTGCTGGCAAAAAGCAGGCGACGAGTGGAAGGGCCTGGTCAAGACGGCGTCGATGGAACGATGGCTTATTCAGCTTCAATGGCTTCATCGGTGCTTGATGTAAATCAAGTCCTGAGCGTTCCAGGCTCCCAGAATCGATGCATGTCGATCGGTGGGCCGGGCCCTGGCGGAGAACTTCATGAGCGGTTTCCTGAGTGCGGAACAACTGGAGACGCTGGATGCCTACTGGCGGGCCTCCAATTACCTGGCGGTCGGGCAGATCTACCTCAAGGACAACCCGCTGCTGAGGACGCCGCTGGCCCTGGCTCATATCAAGCCGCGGCTACTGGGGCACTGGGGCACCACGCCGGGGCTCAACCTCATCTACACGCACCTCAACCGGCTGATCAACCAGTACGACCTGAACATGATCTTTGTCGCCGGCCCCGGTCATGGCGGGCCGGCTGTCGTGGCCCAGACCTACCTGGAAGGCACCTACACCGAGCTCAATCCGGAGGTGGGGCGCAACGCCAGCGGCCTGAGCCGCCTGTTCAGGCAGTTTTCCTGGCCATACGGGATCTCCAGCCACGTTTCGGCGCAGATTCCAGGGTCGATCCATGAAGGCGGCGAGCTGGGTTATAGCCTGGCCCATGCCTACGGCGCCGCCTTCGATAATCCGGACCTGATCGTGGCCTGTGTCATCGGCGATGGCGAGGCGGAAACGGCAACGCTGGCGGCCAGCTGGCATTCCAACAAGTTCCTCAACCCGGCGCGCGACGGCGCGGTGTTGCCGATCCTGCACCTCAATGGCCACAAGATCGCCAATCCGGCGCTGCTCTCCAGGATCAGCGAGGACGAGCTGTCGGCCCTAATGTATGGCTATGGCTACGACCCGTATTTCGTCGAAGGCGATGACCCGATGGAGGTGCACCAGGCGCTGGCCAGGACACTGGACACGGTGCTGCAGGAAATTCGCGAGATCCAGCGCATCGCCCGCCGCAATACCCAGGACCAGGCTCCGGAGCGGCCTCTGTGGCCCATGCTGGTGTTACGCACCCCCAAGGGCTGGACCGGGCCGAAATTCGTCGACGGCCATCGGGTCGAGGGCACCTGCCGTGCGCATCAGGTGCCCCTGGCCGATTTCCAGCAGCCGCTGCACCTGCGCCAGCTCGAGGAGTGGCTCAACAGCTACCGTCCCGACGAGCTGTTCGATGCCAACGGTGCCTTGCTGCCCGAGCTTGCCGCACTGGCGCCCACCGGACACCGGCGCATGAGCGCCAACCCCCATGCCAATGGCGGCGTGTTGTTGCGGTCGCTGGATCTGCCACGGTTCGCCGACTACGCCGTGCCGCTCGCGGCGCCGGGCTGCCTGCGGGCAGAGGCCACCCGCGTGCTGGGCAGGTTCTTGCGCGACGTGATGAAAAACAGTCTGCTGTCGCGTAACTTTCGCCTGTTCGGCCCGGATGAAACGGCCTCGAACCGGCTGGACGCGGTCTATGAGGTCAGTGCCAAGGCCTGGATGGATCCACAAGAGCCCGACGACAGCCACCTGGCGGCTGACGGTCGGGTGATGGAAATCCTCAGCGAACAGGTCTGTGAAGGCTGGCTCGAGGGCTACCTGCTGACGGGGCGGCACGGCCTGCTGTCCTGCTACGAGGCGTTCATTCATATCGTCGATTCGATGGTCAATCAGCACGCCAAATGGCTGAAAACCGCCGCCGAGGTGCCGTGGCGCAAACCCGTGGCCTCGCTCAACTATCTGCTGACTTCCCATGTCTGGCGCCAGGACCACAACGGCTTCTCGCACCAGGACCCGGGGTTCATCGACCTGCTGGCGAACAAAAAGGCCGATATCGCGCGAATCTATCTGCCACCCGACGCCAATTGCCTGTTGTCGGTAGCCGATCACTGCTTGCGCAGCCGCAACTACATCAACGTCATCGTGGCCGGCAAGCAACCGGAGTGGCAGTGGCTGGATATCGATGCGGCCATCCGCCATTGCCAGGCCGGGATCGGTCGATGGGACTGGGCCAGCCGGGATGACCAGGACCCCGACGTGGTGATGGCCTGCGCCGGCGATGTGCCGACTCTGGAGACCCTGGCCGCCGTGACCCTGCTGCGCGAGTACGTTCCGGACCTGCGGGTGAGGGTGGTGAATGTCGTCGACCTGATGGTGCTGCAGCCCTCATACCAGCACCCCCATGGTTTGCCGGACAGCGCCTTCGAGCAGCTGTTTACCCTCGACCAGCCGGTGATCTTCGCGTTCCACGGTTACCCGGCGCTGATCCACAGGTTGCTGTACAAGCGAAACAATCCCGAGCGTTTCCATGTGCGTGGTTTCAAGGAGGAGGGCGCGACCACCACCCCGTTCGACATGGCGGTGATCAACAACCTGGATCGTTACCAGCTGGCGCTGGACGTGATCGAGCGGGTACCCCGGCTGCATGATCAGTTGCAGCTGGCGCGGTCGCGCTACTGGTCGACCCTGGAAAAACACAAGCTCTACCTCATCGAACACGGTCAGGACATGCCCGAGGTGCTGAACTGGCAATGGACGCCCGCGACCGGTACTTGAGTGTCAGAGCGCGCTCAGCCGCTGCGAAGCCTGGGCCGGCACCAACGGCCGGAGCGGTGGAAATTCCTCGGGAGTCAGGGTCTCCTTTTCCAGCAGCAGGCGGGCTCCGGCATCCAGGTCGTTCCGGCGGTTCTGGAGCAGGGTCTTGGCCTTGTCATAGGCTTCATCGAGCAAGGCGCGGATGGCCAGGTCAATTTCCCGGGCGGTTTGTTCCGAATAGTCTCTCTCGCCACCTCGCGGCAGGCGTTCGCCCAAATAGCTTGCAGGTTGCCGTTCGAGTACCGACTGGCCGAGGGTCGAGTCCATGCCGAACCGAGTGATCAACTGGCGGGCAATATCGGTGGCGTGCCCCAGGTCGTCAGCGGCGCCGGTGGATATCTGGCCATAGGCAAGGAACTCGGCGGCGCGTCCGGCCATCAGCACGACAATCCGGTCCTTGAGCATCTGGCAACTGATCAGGAAGTGGTCCTCGGTCGGTCGCTGCAAGGTATAGCCCAGAGAACCGGCGGCGCGCGGGATGATCGACACCTTGTGGACCGGGTCCATGGCCGGCAGGCTGCTGGCGGCCAGGGCATGCCCCATCTCGTGATAGGCCACCACCTTGCGTTCGTCGGGGTGCAGCAGGCTGCTCTTGCGTTCGATCCCCGCGACAAGGCGCTCCACCGCCGAGGTGAAGTCGTCGAGGTGGACCGACTCGGCGCCGCGGCGGGTGGCCACGATGGCGGCTTCGTTGACCAGGTTGGCCAGGTCGGCACCCGTGAAACCGGTGGTGATGTCGGCGATACGCTGGCAATCGAGGTCCGCGGCCGCGGTAATTTTTTTCAGGTGGACCTTGAGAATCGCCTCTCGGCCTTTGCGATCGGGGCGATCGATCAGCAACTGCCGGTCGAACCGGCCCGCCCGTAACAGTGCCGGGTCCAGAATCTCGGGACGATTGGTCGCGGCCAGAAGGACGACGCCTTCGCGGGGATCGAATCCGTCCAGCTCGGCCAGAAGCTGGTTGAGCGTCTGTTCTTTTTCGTCATTGCCACCGAACGCGCCGATACCCCGCATCTTGCCCAGGGCATCGAGCTCATCGATGAAAATAATGCAGGGTGCGGCCTGCCTGGCCTGCTCGAACAGATCACGCACTCGGGCGGCGCCGACGCCAACGAACATTTCGACGAATTCGGAGCCTGAGATCGAGAAAAACGGTACCCCGGCTTCCCCGGCGATGGCCTTGGCCACCAGGGTCTTGCCTGTACCCGGTGGACCGACCAGTAACGTCCCCTTGGGAATATGCGCCCCAAGGCGCGCGTACCTGGCCTTGTCCTTGAGGAACGAGACGATCTCCACCAGTTCGGCCCTGGCTTCATCGATGCCCGCGACATCGGCGAAGGTCACCCCGGTATCGCGCTCCACGAACACTTTGGCCCGGGACTTGCCAATGCTCATCAATCCACCCAGGCCCTGTTTTTCCGCCAGCCCGCGAAACAGGAAGTGCCAGACCGCCATGATGAGGACAAAAGGTAGCAACCACCCCAGCAGGTTACTCATCAGGGTGTTTTCATTGATGCCTCTGAATCCGACAGTCGATCGGGCAAGATCCGCCGCCAGCGCCGGTTCGACCCGCACCGTCGAGAACCGGTCGTGCCCATCGATGGGGGGCTGCAGTTTGCCGCTGATCCGATCCTTCTCAATCCGCAAATCGCTGACCTTCTGCTCGTTCAGCAGTTGCAGAAACTGGCTGTAAGGAATGTCCTGCACGGCATGACGATCGAAAAAGAGAAACTGAGCGAGGGCGACCATGGCCAACGCGATCACGAAGTAGGACAGGTTCCATTGGTGACTTTTGTTCATGGCCTTGGCTCACGGAGAGGGCATGGGGGGCGGGCAGGCCGCCTATCACCCGGGGAAGCCGTGGGCGCCCCGGGTGATCGATTCAGGCAATCAGCAAATGATCGTCTACCTTCCTCACTCCAGGCACCGACCAGGCAGCTCGTTCGGCTATCTGCCGTTCGCGCCACAAATGGACCTTGCCTTCAAGCTTTACCACATCGCCGTCGACCTTGATGTGAATGGCCTTGGCATCGATTTCCGCATTGCGCTTGAGGGCGTCCTCGATACGCTGCCGGATATCGCCGGCATCCACTCGCGGACGCAGGGTGAGCTGGTTGTCCACGCCCACCACGCCAGACAATTTACGTACCGCCCGCTCCGCGGTTTCTTTCTGGTACTGCCAGTCGACTTCGCCTTCGAGGGTGATCCAGCCGTTCTGTACCATGATCTTGATGTCTCCTTCAGGTACGTCTGAACTCCAGTTGAGGATGTTCAAGGCTCGGTTGGCAATGGTGTCGTCCGCCGTGCCGGCGCCTTTTTCCAGCCTGACCTGGATTTCCTCGGCCAGCGCACGCACCCCCTTGATGCCTTTTACCGCACGTTCGGCACTGATTTTCTGGGCGTAGCTGTTGACGTGGCCAGTGAGCGTGACCACACCGTTCTCCACTGTCACACCGATGTTGGCGGCATCGATATCGGGCTGGAACTCCAGCTCCTCCAGAATGAATTTACGCAGATTCAGGTCGCTCATGATGGTGTCCTTTGGCTGATGCGTTGGTTGTCCGGGTCATAAACCGGCCTCTCTGGTTTTTTTACGCCTGAGCGACGCTGTGACATTGAGCTAAATCAACAAGGCTTCGCTGACGCCGCCCGCTGATCGCTAGCCGGTATTAGTTGATAAAGATCAGAGGCTCGGCTCGATAACGCCCGATACTCGAAGCACAGCCTGAAGCTATCCAGTCGTAATCGACTGAGGGGGAAACCATGGATAAGCACTTGCCCGTTGTACTGCTGGGCATCGTGTTGGCGACGACGGCCGGTTGCAGTCAGCGACATGCCCAGGAAATCGACGCGCGCCTGGAGTCCGCGGAAAACAACGCCGCGACGGCGAGGCTCAGGGCCGATGAAGCTTATTTGAAAGCGGAACGGGCAGAGGCAACGGCCAGCCAGGCGCAACGGACCGCGGATGAGGCGAATGAACGTGCTCGTCGGATGCTCGATAAGGCGACCCGCAAGTAATGAATGATTTTTGAACGATGCTCCCGGCAGGAAGCCGGGCTGGCAGCTACACGGGTAAAGCGTTTCCAGGACGAGGTGTGTGATGTTGAAAATACAACGTTTACTGCTCATTGCACCGACGGAGATGATTCGCACCCCCGCATTCGAGCGGGCGCAGGCGCTGGCCAACGCAACAGGTGCGATGTTGCATATTGTCGCGTTCGATTACGTCAACGCACTGGCGGTGGCCGGCCTGTTCGACCACGACGCGATGACCCAGGCCCGGGAAGGTTACCTGCAGGTGCACCGCCACTGGCTCGAGCAACAGGCCAGGCTTGAGCGATGCAAAGGAGGGCAGGTGACCACTGAAGTGGTCTGGGCCAGGTTGAGCCCGGCCCACGTGCTTGAATACGTGAACGACTTCTACCCGGACCTGGTGATCAAGGATATGCAGCCGGTGCCGGCACTCGACCGGGTGTTCCATCGGCCTCTGGACTGGTTGTTGCTGCGTGACTGTCCCGCCCCCTTGCACCTGGTCATCCGTGCGGAAAACCCCAGGCCGTTGAAGATCCTCGCCGCCATCGACCTGTCCCACCTCGAAGCACTGACCCAAGGGCTCAACGAACGGATTCTCGACCTGGCCTCGACGCTGGCAACGTCCTGCGGCGCGACCGTGCACCTGCTCAATGTCAGCAACTGGTCGGTGGTGGGCGACACGGTGACGAGTGTGCCGACCTCGAGCCTGGACGACAGCCTGCGGGATGCGGTCAACGATGCCCAGCAAGAGGCCTTCGATCTGCTCGCCGAGCGCTATGGGGTCGAGCAGAAACACCGACATCAGCTGGCTGGCATCCCCCATCAGGTGATCGGCCATTTCGCCCGCCGGAACGTGTTCGACATGGTCGTGCTGGGTACGGCCTGCCGCCACGGCGTCGAGGTTTTCGTCGGCAGTACCGCCGAGAACCTGCTGCACCATCCCCCCTGCAGCCTGATGCTGGTCAAGCCGCCCGCCGAGGCCGGCTGAAATGACCGCGGGCACAGCCACGGTTGATAAAAATCAACGGTCGCCAGGGCGAAAGGAGCGATCAATAGCGTTCCCATGAAGGTTCAAGGAGACAAGCATGCGAATGTCATTTCTCGGCGCGGCCGGTACGGTCACCGGCAGCAAGTACCTGCTGGAGCATGAAGGCCAGCATGTACTGATCGATTGCGGCCTGTTCCAGGGCTACAAGCAATTGCGCCTGCATAACTGGGACCCGTTCCAGCTACCGGTTCGCGAGCTGGACGCCATTGTCCTGACCCATGCCCACCTGGATCACAGCGGCTACCTGCCGGTATTGGCGCGCAACGGTTACCGCGGCCCGGTGTATGCCACGGCCGCCACCTGTGAGCTGGTGAAAATCCTGTTGCGCGACAGCGGCCGCCTGCAGGAGGAAGAGGCCGAGTTCGCCAATCGCCATGGCTACTCGAAACACACCCCGGCGCTGCCGCTCTATACCGAGCAGGATGCGGAACGCGCCCTGAAGCTGCTGCGGCCGCTGGAGTTGCACCATCGGGTCGATATCGTCCCGGGTATGAGCATCCAGTTGCGCTGCGCCGGGCATATTCTCGGCGCGGCCACGGTGGAAGTCGTGGCCGGCGGCATCACGCTGGTGTGCTCCGGGGACCTGGGGCGGCCCAACGACCCTTTGATGTTCGCCCCGGAAACCATCGAGCACGCCGATTATCTGCTGGTGGAGTCGACCTATGGCGACCGCCGGCATCCCGTCGAGTCACCGGAAGAGCAACTGGCACAGGTCATCAGCCGAACCGCGATGCGCCGTGGCATCACCCTGGTACCGTCGTTTGCGGTAGGGCGCGCGCAATTGCTGATGTATCACCTGTACCGGCTGCTGCAGAAACGTGCGATCCCCGACCTGCCGATCTACCTCAACAGTCCCATGGCCACCGATGTCACACGCCTGTACCAGCGTTTTCGCAGTGAGCACCGCCTCTCCCAGGAGGAGTGCGAAGGCATGTGCCATGTCGCGCATTTCGTGCGCACGACCCAGGAATCGATCAACCTGGATCTGCAGCGCACGCCCGCGGTGATCATCGCCGCCAGTGGCATGGCCACCGGTGGCCGGGTGGTTCACCACCTCAAGGCGCTGGCCCCCAACCCGATCAATACGTTGCTGGTGCCGGGCTTCCAGGCCGGCGGCACCCGCGGCGCGCAGATAGTCGCAGGCGCCGAGTCGGTGCGTATCCACGGCAAGGATGTGCCGATCCGCGCCGAAGTCGTGCCGATGGAAACCTTGTCCGCGCACGCCGACGCCGATGAAATCATGCAGTGGTTGCGCGGGTTCAAGCGGCCGCCGAAACACACCTTCGTGGTGCATGGCGAACCCAACGCCTCGGACGTACTGCGCCGCCGCATCAGCCAGGAGCTGGGATGGTCGGTCTCGGTGCCGGAGTACCGCGACAGCGTCGAACTCTCGGCTGCCGACCAGCCCGCAAGCTCATCGCTCTGACAACCCCCCCCGGTGTTGCCACTCACCGATCGAGGCGTCGTGGTGGCGACGAGAGTGATCCTATGAAGGACAACGGTTTTCCCAGCGCTGAATGCGAATCGCCTTTTGAGGAACTCTCCTCGATGTTCGGCAAGTGGCTGAACCCGCTGCTATTGCTGTTCTGTGTGTTGACGCTCCTGGCCGGTGGCGTTGCGTACATGGCGCAGAAGCCCGGCTGGGCATCGCTAGGCTGGGCCGCAGGCAGCCTGGTGATGGCCCTGGTCCTGCTCGTCGAGATTGCCCAGCGCCTGGCCCGGCGCGAGGCGGGTGTAGACCTGATCGCGCTGATGTCGATGGTCGCCGCACTGGTCCTGGAGCAGATGCTGGTGGCGGCGGTGATTGCCTTGATGCTGGCTACCGGACGCACCCTGGAGTTCTTCACCAGGCAACGCGCCGAGCGCGAGCTTCGTGCGCTCATCGATCGGGCACCACGTTTTGCCTGGCTGCAGGAGCAAGGCGGCTTGCGCAGGATCCCGGTCGAGCAGATCCAACCGCAGCAGACATTGCTGGTGCGCCTGGGAGAGGTGATACCGGTCGATGGTCGCCTGCTGAGTCCCGCGGCCATCCTGGACGAATCGGCGCTCAGCGGTGAGTCGTTGCCGGTAACCCGTCGCCAAGGTGAGCAACTGCCCAGTGGCGTATCCAATGTCGGCGCACCTTTCCTGTTAACCGCCACGCGAACGGCTGCGCAAAGCACCTATGCCGGGATAGTGCGGCTGGCGGAGACGGCACGACGTTCGCGTGCACCCTTTGTGCGCCTGGCCGACCGCTATGCGCTGCTGTTCATTCCGCTGACCTTGCTGATCGCCACCGTGGCCTGGCAAATGAGTGGCGATCCCTTGCGGGTGCTTGCGGTCCTGGTGGTCGCCACACCTTGCCCGTTGATCCTGGCGGTGCCGATTTCCATCATGTCAGGCATTTCGAGGGCGGCGCGGCGCGGGATATTGATCAAGGACGGCACGACCCTGGAGGCGTTGGCCGGGATCAGGCAGGTGTTTCTCGACAAGACCGGCACACTGACCAGCGGCCATGCGCGCCTGCAGTCGATAGAGGTCAACGGGCTGGCCAATCCCCAGCACCTGCTTGGCCTGGCCGCCTCGCTGGCGCAGGCTTCGACGCATCCGATCTGCCAGGCAATGGTCGAGGCGGCACATCAACACCATTTATCACTCAGCGCTCCGCGGGAGGTTCAGGAACATCCTGGCTCGGGGCTTTGTGGTCTGGTCGAAGGCCGGCGCGTGCGTTTCGGCACCTTGTCTTTTGCGCATGAACAAGCGCCTGCGACTGACTGGAGCACGGCCATGCTGCGCCATATGGATTACCTGGCGTGTAGTGGCAGCTTCATCGACGTGGACGGGGAGCTGGCTGGCCTGCTGGTGTTTTCGGATAAGGTGCGCCGAGAAACCCCGCAAACCTTGCGGCGATTGCGCAACCGAGGCATCGAGAAAATCGTCATGCTCACCGGGGACCGCCTGGAAACCGCCGAGATGATTGCCCTGTCTGCCGGGATCGACGAGCTGCGAGCCGGGTTGACGCCCAAGGATAAAGTGCAGGCTGTCCAGCAGGGCTGCCAGCGTGCCAGCACACTGATGGTCGGCGACGGCATCAACGATGCCCCCTCGCTGGCGGCGGCCAATGTCGGTGTGGCGATGGGCGCCAGCGGTGCCACGGCATCTGCGCAAGCGGCGGGTGTCGTATTGCTGGTCGATCGCCTGGACCGTCTGGTCGATGCGCTGGACATCGCTCGCCGGACCTGCCGGATCGCCCGGCAGGGCGTATGGGTCGGCATGGGCATGTCATTGCTGGCCATGGTCGTGGCTGCGCTCGGTTACCTGCCACCGCTTGTCGGTGCCGTTGTGCAGGAGGGCATTGATGTGTTGATCATCATTAACGCCCTGCGTGCATTGGGACCTTTGCAGGGAACGGGCCCACGAAAGCTTGCCGCAGAACATATCGATCGCCTGCAAGACGAACACCAGCAACTGGCCGCAGTGCTGAGCGATCTGCATCAACTGGCCAGTGACTTTTCGCGGCGCCCCCTTGAGCAGGCGCAGGCCGACTTGCGGGAACTGGTTGGAAAACTGCAGACATCGCTGGCGCAACATGAGCGCGACGATGAAAACACCCTGTACCCGCTGCTGACTCGCAGCCTGCCGGGCGAGGACCCCCTGTCGACGATGAGCCACGCCCATCGGGAAATTTTTCGCCTTATCCATTTGCTGGCACGCATGAGCGCCGACTTCAGCGCCGACCCCGCCACGGCTTCTGCCGAGGAGATTCAGCATCAGTTGATTCGCCTGGACACCCTCGTGAGGCTGCATTTCGATCAGGAGGAAGAACTGTTCCGTTATCTCGACTGGCGCTAGCCGTGTGAAGCCGGCCCCAGCATTTGACGGCACTCGTCATCGGTCATCCGCGCATTGGCCTTTATGCGTGGCGCAGGGGCTCGCCGACAACGTGGGTTTGTTGATGAAAGTCAAGGTTTCAGGGGCTGTTTCATGGAAGCTGAAAGGACTATCGAACGGGTAGGAGAGCGACTTCATGGCTCACAGTAAAATCGTGTTTCGTGCTGCTGCTCGCGAGAAGATCCTGAGTGGCGCCACACAGTTGGCGGACGCCGTGCGCGTGACGCTGGGCCCGAAATCGAAATCAGTGCTGATTCAGAACAAGTGGGGCAATCCGACGGTCTGCAATGATGGCGTGACGATTGCCAAGCGCATCGACCTGCTCGACCCCGAGGAAAACCTCGGGGCTCAAATGCTGCGTCAAGCGGCCGAGCGCACAGGCGACGCGGTAGGCGATGGGACCAGCACGTCAACGGTATTGGCCCATGCGATCCTGGCCGATGGCATACGCAACGTCGTTGCGGGAGCCAGTGCGATCGACCTCAAGCGCGGCCTGGATCGGGGGTTGTCGTTGGTCGTGGCGTCGCTCCAGGCCCAGTCGCGGCCGGTGGGCACGCCCAGGGAAAAGGCACAGGTGGCCTCGCTGTCGGCGCATAACGATGCCGTCATCGGCCAACTGGTGGCTGACGCTCTGGAAAAGGTGGGCGTTGAAGGCGTCGTCAGCGTCGAAGAGTCCAAGACCACCGAGACCGTGGTCGAGGTCATGGAGGGGATGCGGTTCGACCGGGGTTATGTTTCGCCATACTTCGTCACCGATACCGAGAAGATGCAGGTCGAGCTCGATGACGCCTACTTGCTGCTCTGCGACCATAAGATCGGCGTACTCAAGGACTTGCTGCCATTGCTTGAGCTGGTTGCCAAAAGCGGGCAACCCCTGGTGTTGATCGCGGATGACATCGAAGGAGAGGCGTTGACCACGCTGGTCGTCAACCAGATACGGGGTGTCCTGCGCGCAGTGGCGATCAAGGCGCCAGGCTTTGGTGACCGACGCAAGGAGGTACTTCAGGACATGGCTGTCCTGACAGGGGCAACAGTGGTTTCCAACGAGTTGGGCGTCAGCCTTGAACAGGTGGAACTGGGCCAGTTAGGACACGCGCATCGAGTCGTGGTGCAAAAAGACAGCACGGCGCTGATTGGCGGGGCAGGTAGCCGTGAAGCTATCGAGGCGCGCCTGCAACAGATTCGCGCGCAAATGGGCAGTACTACCAGCGATTACGACCGGGAAAAACTTCAGGAGCGGCTGGCCAGGTTGTCTGGCGGTGTCGCGGTGATCCGGGTCGGGGCGCCTTCCGAGGTTGAAATGAAGGCCCGCAAGGATGCACTGGATGACGCGATCTCGGCGACCCGGGCGGCGATCGCCGAAGGCATCGTTCCGGGGGGCGGCCTGGCCCTGCTCAAGGCTGTCCCGACGGTTGCCGCCGAGGAGACCTTGCATGAGGGCGATGCCAGGACCGGTCTGCAGATATTGCGTCGGGCGTTGGAAGCCCCGGCGCGGCTCATCGCCGAAAACTCGTCTGTGGACGCCGGCGTCGTCGTTGCGCGCATGCTGGCGGATCCTGGGAGCATTGGCTTCGATGCATCCACCAACAGCTATGTCGACATGTACGAAGCCGGCATTATCGACCCGACCAAAGTGGTGCGCATTGCCCTTGAAAATGCCGTTTCGGTGGCCAGTATCTTGCTGCTGACCGAGGCGACCATGACCGATATTCCGGAAAAGGAATCGCCTGCCCAGCCACCATTCCCTGAGTGATGGCCGTGAGCCGGGTCGTACTCGCGCATGGGTGAAGAAGGGCGCTCCCGCCCTGATTGATATTGATAAATATGCTGGATAGCAGGCCGGGTGTCCGGGCCGGAGGGGGCATTTTGCCTGCCTTGCGCGGGCACTTGATATAAATCAACGCCAAGGGGGCATCGACGGAGGACGCTGGATTGCAAGCGCTGGTGCCTGCGCCAGCGAGGACGCCGCGGCGGCCGTCGAAAGGGCCACGGCAGGCGTTGAAACCCATCTGCCCGGAGCCCGCTCATGAGCCAGTATCAACGGTTATTGCTGATCATCAACCCGGCCCTGCGTCACTCCCAGGTCATCAACCATGCCGCAGCCCTGGCCAAGGCCAGCGGAGCGAGCCTGCATGTCTGTGCCTTGATGCCTTCCTGGAAACTCTTGGCGTTGCTCGAAGAAGGCGACCGGAAAAAGGCGCGCGCCGATTACCTGCAAGACCATCGCGACTGGCTCAAGGAACAGGCGAAAAACCTGCGCGACAAGGGGCTGGTGGTGACGACAGAGGTGACCTGGGCCGATGACCTGCAGCAAGACATTCTCGATCACGTCATGGAGATGCAGCCCGACTTGCTGATCAAACAAGTGCAGCACGAACCGGCACTCAAGCGCGCGTTTTTCACCCCGCTGGACTGGCGCTTGCTGCGCCATTGCCCGATACCGGTCTATCTGGTTGGCGAAGGTGGCCATGCCATGCCGCGCAAGGTGGTGGCGGCGGTCGATGCTTCGAGTTCCGAGCCACAGGGCGACGAGCTCAATGAGCGGATCATCAAGCAGGCCTGCGACCTTGCCATGCAGTGCGACGCCGAGCTGCACCTGCTGTATGCCTGCGATATTTCAGCCGCCTATCTGGCCGACATGGGCGGGCTGACACTTGCCGACCTCACTAAAGAGCAGCTCAGGGACATGGAGAAATCGTTCCTCAAGCTGGCCGGTCGGTATGGCGTGTCCTCTGACCGCCGGCATTTCATCCAGGGCCACCCCGTTCCGGTGCTGAGCGAATTCGCCCATCAGCAGCAGGTGGATGTGATCGTGATGGGCCGAGTCCAGTCCCGGGGCCTGGAGAAGCTGCTGGGCAGCACGACCGAACATATCCTCTATCAGGTGCCTTGCAGCGTCTTGGCGATATAGGGAAGGCCGCATCCCCACGTTACGCGGCGAGCGCCGTCATCGCCTGAGGAAGTTCTCCGATGTCCAAGAGTCCTTCATTGCAAACCATCTTGCGCGATCGGGCAGATGCCGGTCGCCGCCTGGTGGAGCCGTTGCTCGAATATGCCCATCGGCCCGATGTCATTGTCCTCGCCTTGCCCCGTGGCGGTGTTCCGGTTGCCTATGAGGTGGCCAGGGCCCTGGACATTCGCCTGGACCTGATGCTGGTCCGCAAGCTGGGCGTACCCACCCGCGAGGAATTCGCCATGGGCGCCATAGCCAGCGGCGGCATTCAGATCCTCAATGAAGACGCCCTGCGTGCCCATCCGGTCGATCAAGCCCGTTTCAATGCCGTGGTCACGCGGGAAACGCAGGAGTTGTTGCGTCGTGAACAGGTTTACCGGGAGGGCCGTCCACCGTTGCAGCTCAAGGATCAGGTGGTGATTCTGATCGACGACGGCCTGGCCACAGGCGCCTCGATGATGGCGGCGGTTCACGCGGTGCGTGCGCAAGCACCGGCGCGCATTGTCGTTGCGGTGCCGGTTGCACCGCTTGAGACAGCGGAGGCGCTGCGCAGCGAAGTGGATGAACTGGTCTGCCCGCTCACCCCCGAGTGGATGATGTCGATCGGCTATTGGTACCTGGATTTTTCCCAGACGTCGGATACCGAGGTCATCGATCTGTTGCAGCGCGCCTGGCAACGGGAATCGGTTCCCGGTCCCTCGGCCCAGGAGCCTCGCGATGTTTGAACCTCGAGTTCGACAGCTGGACCTGGAGGGCATCGAACTATCAGCCGATTTGCGCCTGCCTCCGGGCGCCAGGGCGCTGGTGGTCTTCGCTCATGGCAGTGGCAGCGGCCGTTCAAGCCCGCGCAATCGGTACGTTGCCGAGTCGCTGGCCAGGCGCGGGCTGGGGTCGCTGCTGTTCGACCTGCTCACGGAGACCGAGCAACGCCTGGATAACCGGACCCGGGAGCTGCGTTTCGACATCGCATTGCTTGCCAGGCGCCTGACTGAGGTGCTCGACTGGATCGATCGGGACCTGGAGTTGCAATCGCTGCGGGTCGGCCTGTTCGGCGCAAGTACCGGCGCGGCCGCAGCGCTGCTGGCCGCGGCCGCGCGGCCGGATGTGGTGCACGCCGTGGTCAGCCGGGGAGGGCGCACCGATCTGGCGGGGCCTGCGCTGTCTCGGGTGAAGGCACCGACCCTGCAGATCGTCGGCGCACAGGACCCGGTGGTGTTCGGCCTGAATTGCCAGAGCAGTCGTGCCCTGCAGTGTGAGCAGCGCCTGGAAGTCGTGGCTGGCGCCACGCATCTGTTTGAAGAGCCCGGTGCCCTCGAGGAAGTCGCCAGGCTTGCTGGCGACTGGTTTGAGAAGTATCTGCACGCCCCCCCTCCATAGAAGGGGCTGGCATTCGTTGACCGGCCTCACACACCGAACGGAAAGGTTTCGTCTTCCGGTTCCAGCTCCTGGCTTTTCGGCAGTGGCAGCGCCGTTACCGGTTTCGTTTGCTCGATCCAGATCATGGCGTCGAACTGTTCGGCCAGCACCGCTTCGAAGTAGTGACTGCCACGCTCGCTCTCGGGGCGATAAATCACACCGATGGCTCGCTCCAGCAAGGGTTTGGAAAGGGCTCGACGCAGTTCTTTTCGCTCTGGATCGCGCCAGTCGGTCAATGACGCGGCGACGCCGGCCTTGAGGAACTGATACTCCCAGCTGTCCGGGCGCGACGGCCGGATATCCTTGATCAACAGGTCGCCATCCCAGTCATCGGCCGCAGCCACCTGGCCACGATCAGTGCCCATGCCGATCAGGACGACCTCTCGCCCGAAGGCACTGCGGCACAGTTGACCGATATTGAACTGGCCCTTCCAGCCCATCTCCGTGGCTGCCGCATTGCCGATATGGGAGTTGTGCGCCCAGACCACGGCCTTGGCTTGCGGGCCTCGGTGTTCAAGCAGCGCGCGCAACGTATCGAACATATGTCGGTCGCGCAGGTTCCAGGAGGCCGTCGAACCTCGATAAATCGCGCGGTAGTACTGTTCCGCCGCCAGCACCACCCGGGCGTTTTGCGCCGCATCGAAGAACGCCTCGTCGTCCTTGATAAGCCCGGCCAGTTGCTCGGCCAGCAGGCTGTTGAGCTGTTCGATCACTGACTGCTCACACGGCATCAGGCCACCGCGCTCGACGAAGTGACCGTAGCGCGCCGGATCATCCTGCCAGGGCGTCAAACAGCCATAGCGCTGGCGAGCTTCACGGGCCAGCTGCGGGTCGACCCGGTCCAGATAGCTCAGGACTTCATGAATGGAGTTGCGCAAACTGTAAACATCCAGGCCACGGAATTCGACGCGGCGCTGCGGGGCGTGCTGGTGGTTGAATTGGTGCAGCCAGTGGGCGAATCCCTTCACTTCGGTGTTGCGCCACATCCAGGTCGGGAATCGGCTGAAGATATGGCGCTTCCAGGCCGAGTGTGCCAACCCGCGCACGTAACGGTCGACATGGCCCGCGTCCGGCCAGTCGGCTTCAACGGCAACGATATTGAACCCGTGCTGCTCGATCAGCCTTCGGGTGATCGCTGCCCGGGCTTGATAGAAGTCGCTGGTGCCATGACTGGCCTCGCCGATCATCACCACACGCGCCTCCGCGTAGCGGTCGAACATTTCACCGAAAGCGGGCGAATCCAGCTCCGGCAGGGGCTCGGCGTATTGGCGCAAGAGCGGGGTAATGGCGGCCTGGTCAATGTGCGCAGGCAAGCCGTACAGACTATCGAGCATGTCTTGGGAAGGGGTGTTCATGACGGTCATCCCCATCAGGATGGATTACCCGACGTGCAGCATCACGTCGACTGCCAGGAGCACAGGCGGAGGCGTTTCATTCAACGTCTCAGGCTTGTGCCGCCTCAGCCATCATTCCTACGCCTGCAGACCGTCGCCCGCTTGAGTTTTATCAATAAGGTGCCGCCTGCAGTCATTGCGCCTGGCTGGAAAAAACGACGCGCTCGATGCCCGTTCGCTGACCGAACTCAAACGAGTTCTGCAACTTGTTCCAGCTGCCGCTGGTTGACGCTCGGGACGAACTCGCCTGCATCGACTAGTCCTCTTATCCATGGCGTTGACAACAAAAAGCCCCTTGCCGGTTTCCCGACAAGGGGCAGGCTGGTCCGGACTCAATCGGCTTTGATCGGCACGACTTTCTCGGCCTTCATGGCTTCGGGCTTTTTCGGTAGCGAGATGCTCAGCACGCCTTTGCTGAAACTGGCTTCGATCTTATCGGCGTCGACACCTTTGGGCAGGTTGAACACTCGCTCGAAGGAGCCGTAGTGACGCTCGCTGAGGTGATAGCCTTTTCTTTTCTCTTCCTTGTCCTCTTTCTTTTCTCCCTTGATGATCAGGCAGCCGTTGGACAGCTTGAGCTCGATGTTCTTCTGATCCATGCCCGGCAGTTCGGCGGAGATCTCGAAGCTCTTGTCTTTCTCGGTAATGTCCACGGCGGGCAGGCCATGGCCGATCAGCTCGCGCCGCCAGAGCGGCTCGACATCGAACAGCCCGCGGCTGAAGGGCGACAGGCCAGAGCCGCGGTTGAAATCTTCGAACAGGTGATCGACCTGCTGCCGCAGTTTTTCCAGGGGCCGCCAGAGGTCTGTCGTCAGCGATGGCTGACGGGCCTTGTCTTCGCTGGTCACTGGCATTTTTTTCACGGAACTGCTCATTTTTCACTACTCCTCTTGGGTAAAGGGCAGGTTGCGAACGCTAAGTGTCAATTTCTGCGTAAATGCCCGGTTCGTGTTTGATTTAGGTCAGAAGCCGGAAAGCATTTCGTCGCCCCAGCCGTCCTGCCGGATCGTTTCGCCACCTTCAGATTCCGTTAAGAAACACCACCGATACTCCTCCCGAACTTAACCAGGGAGGCATCCATCCATGCCCGATCACGACTGGCACATCCCTCTGCCTCTGCACTTCGGCCAAGCCGAAGCGCCGCCGATGTGCCTTGCCAGGGCCTTGCCGGGCGAGCCTCAGCGTCCGCTCCTCGAAGCCTTTATCCAGCGCCGTTTCCGCAAGGCCCACGGTGCCGACATCCGTCATTTCATGCCGCAGCTGTTTGGCATGCGCAACAACGCATCGGGTGAACTCTGTGCCGTGGCCGGTGTGCGCCTGGCAAGCCACGAGCAGCTGTTCCTGGAGCGCTATCTGGACGATCCGATCGAGCCGCTGATCAGCGCAGCAGCCGATCGCGCCGTGGACCGGGCGGGCATCGTCGAGGTCGGCAACCTGGCCGCCAGCGATACGGGCAGTGCACGGCTGAGCATCATCGCCATGACCTACCTGCTGGCCATGGGGGACCTGGAATGGGTGGCGTTCACCGGCAACATCGGGCTGGTGAACAGCTTTCATCGCCTGGGCCTGAAACCCGTGACCCTCTGTGCCGCCGACCCACAGCGGCTGGGCGATGAGCGACACAGCTGGGGCAGCTATTACGAGAGCAAGCCTTGGGTGCACGTTGGCAACATTCGCGCCGGTTTCATTCATCTACGCAACATCGGGATGTTCGATCGCCTCGGGTTGCCGTCGTCTTTTGCAGAGGTCAGCCATGTCGCCTGAAAGGGAGCGCTTCAAGCAGGTTCTGCGTGACCATGCCGAGCACAGGCCCAATGCCATTGCCTTGTGGGGCGATCACCTGAAGCTGGACTACGCCACGCTGTACGCACAAGTGATGCAGCGCCAGCAGCGTTTGCGCGACGAAGGCGCCAAGGTGGTTGCCCTGGCCCTGGACAATGGCGTCGAAGCCATGCTCTGGGACCTGGCCGTGCTGTTCGAAGGCCTGACGTGCGTGCTATTGCCGCCGTTCTTCAGCCCGGCCCAGCGCGCCCATTGCCTGGAACAGAGCCAGGCAGGCTGGGTGATTGCCGAACCGGAACTGGACGCCGAGCTGGAAACGGCCGGCTACGAGCAGGCCGCAACCTTCTGGCGTCGCACCTTCAGTGGCCCGGGCCGGATGTTCGAAGGCACCGCCAAACTGACCTTCACCTCGGGCACCACCGGCACTCCCAAAGGCGTGTGCCTGAGCGCCGAGAGCATTCTACGGGTGGCTCGCGAGCTGGATCAGGCCAGCAAACCGGCGGATCCGCAGCACCACCTTGCGCTTCTGCCGCTGGCGATCCTGTTGGAAAACCTCGGCTGTTATGCCGCCTTGTATGCCGGCGTGACCCTGAGCCTGCCCAGCCAGAAAACCCTGGGCATCCAGGGTGCCAGTGGCGTTGATGTGCCGCGCCTGCTCGGTTGCCTGGCCAGCCGTGCACCGCAGAGCCTGATCCTGGTGCCGCAGCTGTTGCAGGTGCTGGTCGGCGCCGCCGAACACAAAGCCTTCAACCCCGGCACGCTGCGTTTTGCCGCGGTGGGCGGGGCACGGGTTTCTGCAGCGCTGCTGCAGCGTGCGCAACGCGTCGGCCTGCCGGTCTATGAAGGTTATGGCCTGTCCGAATGCGCATCGGTGGTCTGCCTTAACCGGCCGGAGGCGAACCGCCCCGGCAGTGTCGGCCAGCCGCTGCCCCATGTGCAGGTCCGCCTGGGCGAAGACGGCGAAGTGCTGATCAAGGGGGCGACCTTGCTCGGCTACCTGGGCGAACCGCCGCACACCGATCAATGGTGGCCCAGCGGCGATCTCGGCGAGTTCGACCCCGATGGCTTTCTTTACCTCAAGGGGCGCAAGAAGCATCAGTTCGTCACCAGTTTCGGGCGCAACGTGAACCCGGAATGGGTCGAGGCCGAATTGACCCAGCGCCGCCATATCGCCCAGGCGTTCGTCTATGGCGAAGCCATGCCGCGCAACCGTGCACTGCTCTGGCCCCATCGCCCGGACTGCACCGACGATGAACTGGCCGCCGCCGTGACCGAGGCCAACGAGGCCTTGCCCGATTACGCCCAGGTCCACCACTGGGCCCGGCTGGATCAACCCTTCACCTTTGCCAATGGCCTGCTGACCGCCAATGGCCGGCCGCGTCGCGACGCCATCGTCGAGCGTTACCGGGCGCAACTGACCGAATCCCTACCTTGCGAGGAATCCGCATCATGAGTTTTTTTGACCGCCTGCAAGAAGCTACCCACCAGGAACGTAACGAGCTGTTCAACCTGCCGATCATTCTCGACGCCCTGCAGGGCCAGGTCAGCCTGGACAGCTACCGGGCCTTCCTGGCGCAGGCCTATTACCACGTGCGCCACACCGTGCCCTTGATGATGGCCTGCGGTGCACGCCTGCCGCTGCGCCTGGAGTGGCTGCGCAAAGCGGTGTGCGAGTACATCGAGGATGAATACGGCCATGAACAATGGGTGCTCGATGACATCGAGGCCTGCGGCGGCGACAGGGACGAGGTGCGCAACGGTCGTCCCTCCTTGCCAATCGAATTGATGGTCAGCTTTCTCTACGACCTGATCGCCCGGGACAATCCGGTGGGGCTGTTCGGCATGGTCAATGTGCTCGAGGGCACCAGCATTGCCCTGGCCACCCATGCCGCTGGCAGCATTCGCCAGCGCCTGGGCTTGCCGGAAACGGCCTTCAGCTACCTCAGCTCCCATGGCTCGCTGGATGTCGAGCACATGCAGACTTACCGCCGGCTGATGAACACCCTCGACGATCCGGCCGACCAGGCTGCGGTCATTCATGCGTCCAAGGTGGTCTACAGGCTTTACACCGACATGTTCCGCGGCTTGCCCCGCGGCGGGGAGGCGCTGCATGCGCCTGTCTGACGCTCGCGTAGTACTCACCGGGGCCAGCGGCGGCATTGGCCTGGCGATCGCCGGCGCCCTGTGCGCCAGTGGCGCCAAGGTCCTGGCGGTGGCGCGCCGGCGCGACCCCCTGGAGCCTTTGCTCGCCCGTTATCCCGGCCAGTTGTGCTGGGTGGCGGCGGACCTGACCTTCCTCGCCGACCGGCGCAAAGTGCTGACTGCCGCGCAGGCCATGGGCGGCATCAACCTGCTGATCAATGCCGCCGGGGTCAATCACTTCGCCATGCTCGAACAGCTCGATGACAGCGACATCAATGCGATGCTGGCGGTGAACATCGGCGCGCCGGTCTGCCTGACCAAGACCTTGCTGCCACTGCTCAAGCAAGCCGAGAGCGCGATGGTGGTGAACGTCGGCTCGACCTACGGTTCCATCGGCTACCCCGGTTATGCCGTTTACTGCGCCACCAAGTTTGCCTTGCGCGGGTTTTCCGAAGCCCTGCGCCGGGAGCTGGCAGACACCCGGGTCGGTGTTCTGTATGTCGCGCCACGGGCCACCCATACCAGCATGAACAGCCCGGCGGCCCAGGCCTTGAATGACGCCCTCAAGTCCAATGTCGACGATCCGCAGACCGTCGCCTCGGCGGTGATCCACGCCATCGCCGGTGACCGCCGTGACCTGTACCTGGGCTGGCCGGAGCGCTTTTTCATGCGCCTCAACAGCCTGCTGCCCAATCTGGTAGACCGCGGCCTGCGCAAGCAGCTGCCGTTGATCCGTCGCCTGAGCCAGAAACCTGATAACGAGCATCTCAAACCATGAAAAAACTCATCATTGGTCTGCTGCTGGGGGCCTTGGGCCAGAGCGTCTGGGCGCTGGAGCCCGCCGACCAGCAACGCCTGAACGGTATCCAGCAACGCTGGGCACAGATTCAATACGAACTCCCGGAAGAGCAGCGCAGCGCCGCGTTCGAACAACTGGCCAGCCAGACCTCCGCGTTCACCCAGGAGCGTCAATCGCTGGCCGAAGCCTGGATCTGGTCCGGCATCGTCACCAGCAGCTGGGCCGGCGCCCAGGGCGGTCTCGGCGCGCTGAGCAAGGCCAAGGCGGCGAAGGGCTACCTGGAAAAAGCCATGACCCTGGACCCCCAGGCCCTGCAAGGCTCGGCCTACACGAGCCTGGCCGCACTGTACGACCGGGTGCCGGGCTGGCCCATCGGCTTCGGTGACGCGGAAAAAGCCGAACAGTTACTCAAGCAGGCCTTGCAGGTGAACCCGAACGGCATCGACAGTCTGTACTTCTGGGGCGATCATCTCTACCGTCAAAAACGCTACGACGAAGCCCGGGACGCGCTGCAAAAGGCCCTGCGGGCAGCCCCGAGACCCGGCCGGGAAACCGCCGACGCCGGGCGCCGCAAGGAAATCGAGGCACTGCTGGTGGACGTGAACAAGAAACTCAACTGACAGGAGTCCGTGTGCGCTTACTACTGATTGAGGATGACGTGGCCCTCGGCGAGGGGATCCAGCATGCCCTGGAACGCGAGGGCTACACCGTCGACTGGCTGCAGGATGGGAGCAGCGCCTTGCATTCGCTGCTCAGCGAAACCTTTGACCTGGCCGTGCTCGACCTCGGCCTGCCGCGCATGGACGGCCTGGATGTGCTGCGGCGCTTGCGTGACAGTGGCTGCAACCTCCCGGTGCTGATCCTCACCGCCCGGGATGCCACGGAAGACCGTATCGCCGGGCTCGACGCCGGGGCCGACGATTACCTGATCAAGCCCTTCGACCTGGCTGAACTCAAGGCGCGCCTGCGCGCCTTGCTGCGGCGCAGCGCCGGCCGTGCCCAGATGCTGATCGAGCATGCAGGCATCAGCCTGAACCCCGGGACCCAGCAAGTCAGCTATCTGGGCGAGCCGGTGGCCCTGACCCCCAAGGAATACCAACTGCTCCACGAACTGTTGTCGCCGCCTGGCCGCGTGATCACCCGCGACCACCTGATGCAGTTGCTCTACGGCTGGAGCGAGGAGGCGGAAAGCAACACCCTGGAAGTGCATATCCACCACCTGCGCAAGAAGTTCTCCAGCCATCTGATCCGGACCGTCCGGGGCGTCGGTTACCTGGTGGAAGGGCGCCCATGACCTCCATCAGGCGTCGTACCCTGAGGTTGATCCTCGGGCTGTTGTTCCTTGGCCTGCTGATCATGACCGTGCTCAATCTGCACGACAGCAATCATGAAATAGACGAGGTCTACGACGCCCAGCTGGCGCAGAACGCTCGCCTGCTGCAAGGGATCATGCGCATGCCGATGGCCAGCAAGGAGCACGCCGAGCTGTATCAGGCGTTCAACCAGGCGCTGGGCCAGGCAGCCCCCAAAGTCGATGGCCACCCCTATGAAAGCAAGATCGCGTTCCAGGTCTGGAACGCCCAGGGCGAGCTGTTGGTCCACACCTTGAGCGCGCCGGCCTTTGCCGCGGCGTCGGCCGCGCCCGGCTTCAGTGACGTGACCGATCCAAGTAGCCATAAATGGCGGGCATTCACCCTGGATGACACGCAATACGGCCTGAAGATATGGGTCGGTGAGCGGGACGATGTGCGTGCCGACCTGGTGGATCGGATTGTTCGTCACACCGTTGTCCCTAATCTGCTTGGCGCCCTGATGCTCGCCGCGGTGATCTGGCTGGCAATCGGCTGGGGCTTGAAACCGCTGGAGGATATGGCGGCGACGCTGCGCGCGAGGCATCCCGGCTCTCTCGAACCGTTGCAGTTGATGCCACTGCCCACCGAGCTTGAGCCCATGCAGGCGGCCCTCAACCGGGTGCTGGCACAGATCCAGGAAGTCATGGGCCGTGAACGGCGTTTTATCGCTGACGCCGCCCATGAAATGCGCACGCCATTGGCGGTGCTCAGGGTGCATGCGCAGAACCTGATGGAGGAGGGGAGCGAGGAGGATCGCCGTGAATCGCTCGAGCATTTGATTGCCGGCGTGGACCGCACCACCCGGCTGGTCAATCAGTTGCTGACGATGGCTCGTATCGAGCCGCAAACGGACACTCCGGCGGCCCCCAGCATCGATCTGGCGGCGACGGTTCGCGACAGCCTGGTCCAGCTGACGCCCTGGTTGTTGGACCAGGGGCTCGAACTGGCTTTCGATGTCGACGAAGACATCGGCCGGGTCAGGGTCAATGCGGCCGCCATCGATATCGCCCTGAACAACCTGGTGACCAACGCGGCAAACTTTTCGCCACCCCACGGGCTGATCAGGGTGCGACTGGCGAAGCAACAGGATCACTACGAACTGTCCGTCGAAGACCAGGGGCCGGGAATCGATGAGGCTGAACGCGAGCGGCTCTTCGAACGTTTCTATAGCCGCGGAAACGCTCAGGGAGCAGGGTTGGGGCTGACTATCGTGCAGGCCATCGCAGCGCGCCTGGGCGGGCAGATCAGGCTGGAGAATAGCCACGCTGGCGGGCTGCGGGCGACGTTGGAGATTCGTCGCTTTTAATGCAGCCAGGGCCCACGACGCCAACCGAAGCTCGATGAGCTTCGTTGCATTGCGCAGGTACGACGAATCCGTCATGCAGGGCGGTCGGGATACTTCCTGTTGCCATCGGGTAGGCCCGTATGTTCCTGGTCATTGCCAGCGTCGCCGGGGTGATGGCCACAGCCACTGCCATGTTCAGCCCTGTCAGCGTGTCCATGTCTGCCATGCCCATGCCCACGATGCATGAAGACATGCATCAGGGGGCAGGCCAGGAGCAGCAGGAATGGCAGATACGGCACGACATGGGCCCTGTGCTCGGTGAACAGGAAATAACCGATGATGGCAAGGAAGCCTAAAAAGTACCCGTTGATACCTCTTGCGCGATGCTGGGGCACGTTATGTTGATTCATGACAGCACTCCTGAGGGAGCTGGAGGGATGGTTCTGACGCAAGACCTGTGGTTTTGCTGTGTCGCGTCGGCCATTTGGAGTGTTGAGCCGGATCGGATGTCAAGGCAGCTTCTTCCTTTTCAGTTGCCGATGCGCCTCGGCCATATCCTTGTCAAACTGGCGGACGCCGCGAAAAAGTTGCACCCCGACCAAGACCGGGCACAGCAGGAATAACCCCGCCAGGACAAACGATTGGCCCGTCAGCCCCAACAGGTAAACCACTGTTGCAATACCCACACCACTCACCAGGAGGCAGATTGCAAGAACTTCGCGCTTCATGATCCGGGCTCCTGGCTCAAGCCAATACGGGCACGTTTGAGCAGCGCGGAGTTGGCAATCACCGACAACGAGCTGAGTGCCATGGCGGCGGCAGCGATGATGGGATTGAGCAGGCCAAAGGCTGCGATGGGAATGCCGACGCTGTTGTAGATGAACGCCCAGAACAGGTTCTGTTTAATCTTGACCATGGTCGCGCGCGACAGCTTGATCGCCGTGACCACGTCACGCACATCGTTCTTGAGCAAGATGATGCCGCCGGTTTCCTTGGCGACATCCGAACCCGAGCCGATGGCGATGCCGATGTCGGCGGTGGCCAGGGCCGGCGCATCGTTGACACCATCGCCAACCATGGCCACGACCTGCCCATCGCTTTGCAATTGACGGATCACGGCGGCCTTGTCATCCGGCAAGACCTCGGCGATCACCCGCTCGATGCCGACCTGGCGCGCGACCGCTTCGGCGGTACGGTGGTTATCGCCACTCAGTAGCACGACCTTGATGCCGCTTGCCTGCAATGCCGCAACGGCTTCAGCCGCTTCGGGCTTGATGGTATCGGCCACGGCAATCACCCCGAGCAGGCGTTCATCGGCACCGACCAGCATGGAGGTCTTGCCATCGGCTTCCAGGCGGATGAGGTGCTCTTCGGCCGCTTCGGTCGAAATGCCTTGGCGGGCGCACAATCGCCGGTTGCCCAGCCAGATGTGTTGATTGTCGACACGGCCTTCGATGCCGTGGCCGGCGATCCCCTGGATGCCGGTGGCTTGCGGCAAGCGGATGCCACGATGCCGGGCGGCGCGCACTATCGCTGCGCCGAGTGGATGTTCCGAACCGGACTCCACGGCGGCGGCGAGCATCAAGACCTCGTTTTCCTGTGCGGTCCCCAGCGTGATGACTTCGGTTACATTCGGTTCGCCTCGGGTAATGGTGCCGGTTTTGTCGAACACCACCGTCCGCAGCTTTTCTGCCCGCTCCAAGACTTCGCCGCCGCGGATAAGGATGCCGTTATCGGCCCCCTTGCCCACACCGACCATTAATGCGGCCGGCGTCGCCACGCCCAGCGCGCAGGGGCAGGAAATGATCAGAACCGCGATAAAGGCCAATAATCCCTGGGCAAAGTTTCCCGCAAGGGACCAGCCGATCAGGGCCAGCATCGCGACTGCCAGCACTGCGGGCACGAAGTAGGCGGTGACCTGATCGGCCAGCCGCTGGATCTGTGCCGTGCTGGCCTGCGCCTCCTCGACCATCTTGATAATCTGCGCCAGCGCGGTGTCGGCACCGATCCTGCTCGCCTTGAAACGCAATACCCCGCTGCCATTGAGCGTGCCTCCGATCAGCGGACTGCCCGGGTGCTTGTCGACGGGCATCGACTCGCCGGTCAGCATGGACTCATCCACCGTGGACTGGCCTTCACTCACGTCGCCATCGGTAGGGATTTTTTCGCCTGGCTTGACTATCAGCAACTCGCCGGCCATGACGCTCTCGGCAGGCAGGTCGACTTCTTGCCCGTCACGCATCACATGGGCGATCGCCGGTTTGAGATCGAGCAAGCGCCGTACCGCGGCAGAGGACTTCTTCTTGATGATCTCCTCCATGTACCTGCCCAGCAGCACGAAGGCGATGATGACCGCCGACACCTCGAAATAGACGTCGCGCTCGGCCACCTTGACTGGCAGGACGTCCGGGAAGAACAACACCACGACGCTGTAGAAATAGGCGACTGAGGTGCCGAGGGCGATCAGAAAATCCATGTTGATGTTACGGGTGCGAACGGCGTTCCACGCCCCCTTGTAGAAACTCCAGCCACCGATGAACTGCACCGGTGTGACCAGCAGGAATAGCCAGATGCCCCATGTGAACCAGGGGAGCGCCGGGATCGGCACCCACGTCAGCAGCGTGGCGCCCGCCGCCAGTGCAATGAAGGCGCCTGCACGCAGCAGCGCCAAGGCCAGAACCCCGGTCAGGGCGATAGTGACCCGGGTTTTCATCGCCTTCAGTTCACGTTCTGGCGACTCGAAGGTGCGCAGGCAGGTATCGCTGCAAAAGTAATAGCGGCGCCCGCCACGTTCTCGTGACAAGGCTGTGGTCTTGTCCACCATCATTCCGCAGATCGGATCCTTCGCCATGGTTTCTGACGCGAGCGCCTGCCGATGGTGGCTGTGCTGCATGTG
The DNA here is from genome assembly GCF_028640915.1 of Pseudomonas sp. B3G-3. Taxonomy (NCBI): domain Bacteria; kingdom Pseudomonadati; phylum Pseudomonadota; class Gammaproteobacteria; order Pseudomonadales; family Pseudomonadaceae; genus Pseudomonas; species Pseudomonas sp. B3G-3. The sequence continues at coordinate 102,981 of NZ_JAQZAB010000137.1, forward strand.
TGACGGGTTCATCGCGGCCTCCTGCTCGAAGCGGTTATCAGGGCCGGCCATGGAGCTTGTTGGACAGCCACGCGAACACGGTGCCGACGATTGCGCCCCACGCACTCAAGACCAGCAGCGGCCCGACGAACGTCGTCACGCTGTAGTCCCGTGGCGCCTGGAGGCGAGCAAAGTCGAGGCCATGGAACAAGGCACTGAGAAAAGCGACACCCTGCGCCGGCCACAGCGCATAGAGCAGCGCACAAAGGGTGTAGGAAATGGCCATGGTCAGGGCCAGAGAAATGCCGGTTTTCCAGGGAGCGTTCATGACTGTTCTCCTGGGCCCGGAGGGGCACCAGTAGGGGGGCTGTGAGGGGTTGTCCAGGGCAGGAATGCCGGCGTCTGTTGCGAGTAAGTGCGGTAGGTATCGCCGAAATGCGCAAGCATCTCCTGTTCTTCCCGCTTCGCCAGCCTGGCGTAGACCACCAGGAGGATTGGAAACATCACCAGGGTGATCAAGGTAGGCCACTGCAACAGAAAGCCGAACATGATCAGCACGAAGCCGACGTACTGCGGGTGACGGATCCGCGCATAGGGCCCGTCGAGGGCCAGTTGCCCGGTACTTTGGGCCGTGTAGAGCACGCGCCAGGCGGCCGCCAATAACCAGAAGCCGCCGGCGATCAGCAAGTTGCTGAGAATGTGGAATGGCCCCCAGTGCGGATTGACCTTCCAGCCCATGACCATTTCCAGCAAATGCCCGGCATCGTGCGAAAGGAAGTCGATGCCAGGGAAGTTGCGCGTGAGCCAGGGCATCAGCAGGTAGATCGTCAGCGGAAACCCGTACATTTCGCTAAACAGCGCCACCAGGAACGCCGAGAACATGCCAAAGGAGCGCCAATCGCGGTTCGTCCTGGGCCGGGTGAAGCTGAAGGCGAACAAGATGAACACTAATGAATTGATAATGACCAGCGACCAGAGGCCGTAGGCCGGTTCAGCATGATTCATGGTTGGCGCTCCTCACTTGCCAGGTGTGTTTGCCGTTCATGCCTTTACTGATGATCGCCGTGGCGTGGGGCATGAACAGCTGCACAAGTGGGCAGTCAGTGTCGGCTCGGCCAGTGACTTCGCCTTGCCGGATTCTTGGCGACACACATCAGGTTCATTTCTTCATTGGCATATCCATCATCGACGACTGTTGCTCCATCATCTGCATCATCATGTCCATCATGCCTTTGCCTGCGCCGTCCTTGGCTCCGGACATCCCCATGCACCCCATGGAGCTCTGCTCCTTGCTCATCATGGCCATGCCGTTCTTCAGCGCTTTCATGCCTTCCTGCAGGGCGGCCTGGCGCTCGGCAGGCGTTTTAGCCGCCGCGGCCTTGTCATGGGCAGCCTGCATTTTCTCCATCTGCTCGGTCATGGCGTCAGTCATGGCCGTTGGCGCCGGTGCCGTGCTCTGGATTGCTCCGCCTGGAGCATCGGCCGGGTGATGCGCGTCCTCGGCAGAGGCCATGAGTGCTCCGCCAGCCAAGACGGCAGCCAGGACGAATGTTGAATGTTTATGCATGATGAACTCCTGAGTTCGTGGGGGAATAAGCAGGAATGACAGAGGCACGAAAAGCGGCGCAGCAGAACGGAGCGACCCGTGCTCTGCCAGTTTGAAAACAGGGGGGCTAATCGTTGAAGCGGACGAAAGCCAGGCGGGCCGGTTCTTTCGGCGGGGCAGGGCGCTTCAGTGCAAGGGCGGCAAAGGAGAAATCCTTCACGGGATCGAGCACCAGTATGACTGCCGCAGTTAACAGCAAGAGGGCGGCCCACTGGAGGGCGTCCAATGCTGGATGCTGCAATGCAGGTTTTATCGCCGTGACAGTGTCCTCACAGCTTTGCAGGCAACCACTGGCGTGGAGGGCATGATCATCCGCCACCTGCTGCTCGGCATAATGTGGCGCGGCTATCTCGTGATTCGGTTGCACCAGGCAACCCTGGATGGCCATCACGCCCATGGCTAACACCCACACCACGAGGGTGAGGTGCAACAGGCGTTGGCGATGACGGCGGAACCAGGACATGAAGTACAACCTCGACTGATGGTGTCGTATTGATTTCAGTCTAGCCAGCAAGGCAATGGAGAGTTTGATCAAAATCAAACTTCAGTAACAGGGTGTGCGCGATCGACCGAAGAATACCCGCGGTTTCTGAAGCGCGAGATTGCAGCGATCTGTGTTGAAGGCCAGTGCAGGCATATTCAGTTGGCATCGAAGCGCTTCGCCCATTGCTGCTCGCGGGCATGATTCACCAGCAGGTCTACGAAGACACGCGTCTTGGCCGGCAGCAGCTTCTGGCCAGCGAAGTACAGTGAGATAGGCCCCGCGTCGACATGCCAGCCCGGCAGTATCCGTTCAAGGGCGCCACTTTCCAGCGGGCCAAGCACATCGGGAATCGCCAGCAGCGCGACCCCCAATCCCATGAGAGCGCTCTGGCAAAGTGCTTGAGGGTCGTTGACCAACAACCGTGGGCGCAATTCCAGTGCCTCCCGCTGCTCCTTGGGACCTTGAAGTGTCCAACTGCGGACCTTGCCGCTTTGTAGCGAGCGCATGGCCAGATGCTCGAGGTCATTCAACTGCTCAGGACGACGTACAAGAGGGTGCCTGGACAGGTAGTCCGGCGCGGCTACGAGAACCAGATGCGCCGGCGCCAGATCCCTGGCGACCACTCCGGGCGAAAGTTCGATCCCACCTCCGATGGCAACGTCAAATCCATCGGCGATAAGTTCCACCTGGCGATTGTCGAAGTGCCACTCAGGAACCACGGCCGGATATCGCTTCATGAACTGCGGCATCAACGGCAGCAGGTAGTCACGGCCAAAAGCGGGTGCCGCGGAAATACGCAGCACTCCAGCCGGTTCTCCGGCGTGACGGGTCACATCGGCAATCGCAGCCTGGACAGTCTCCAGCCCACCCTCGAGATTGCCGAGAAAGCGCTCCCCAGCCTCGGTCAGGGCCAGTCGGCGCGTACTGCGTTGAAACAGCCGTACCCCCAGGTTGGCCTCCAGTTGGGCGACATTCCTGCTCACTGCAGCGGGCGTGATACCCAGGCGCCGTGCGGCGGCAGAGAAACTGCCTGCCTCTGCGCTGCGAACAAAGGATTGCAGATTGGCCAGGGTCTCCATGATCGATACCTTCAATTAAACGTTGAAAGTGATTCTAGCCACTCCCTACTACTTGATGAAAAAAGAAAAGCGTTTCATAGCCTCACCAACCACCACCTGAGGCTCACGCCATGAACCCTGCAATTCTTCCTCTCTCTGGCAAGATCGCCATCGTCACCGGCGGCTCACGCAGCATTGGGGCGGCCATTGCCAAACGCCTGGCCGCAGACGGCGCCTCTGTCGCCATCACTTACAACGCCTCGCCAGACCGTGCCGCGGCCCTGGTCGAGGAGATCGCCTCCGCCGGCGGTCGAGCTGTCGCGTTGGCTGCCGACGCTGGAAACCCCGAGGCTGTACGCGCAGCCGTGCAGCAAGTCGCCACGTTATTCGGCAAGGTCGATATCCTGGTCAACAACGCCGGTATCAGTGTCCTGGGGGCTCCTGAAGACATTGCTTTCGAAGACTTCCAGCGCGTCCTTGCGGTGAATGTCACCGGTGTCTTTGTGGCCACCCAGGAGGCGCTCAAGCATATGGGGCAGGGTGGGCGGATCATTCATATCGGCAGCTCGATGGTGCAATACGCCGCTTTCGCCACAGCCTGCGCCTACACCCTGACCAAGGGGGCCGTGGCGGGCTTCAGCCGAGGCCTGGTGCGAGACCTGGGACCACGCGGTATTACCGTGAATACCGTTCACCCCGGGCCGACCGATAGCGACATGAACCCCGCCGATGGTCCGGTGGCCGACTTCGTCCGTCCCAATATCGCCGTGGGACGTTACGGAGAAGGCCAGGACATCGCCAGCGCAGTGGCCTATCTGGCCAGCCCCGAGGCCAGTTTCGTCACGGGTGCCGAGTTGCTGATCGATGGCGGCTTTACCGCCTGAGGAGCCCGTCATGAGCATAAGCATCATTGGTGCCGGGGCTATTGGCAGTGCCATCGCCAGGTTACTGACGCAGGCCGGCCTGGAAGTCAGCATCGCCAATAGCCGTGGCCCCGAAAGCCTTGCGTCGTTGATCGCCGATCTGGGGCCCAAGGCTCGAGCCGTTACGACTGCACAAGCTGCCTTGGCAGACCTGGTCTTCCTGGCGGTGAACTGGTCGAAGATCCCATCGGCACTTGTTGGCCTGGGGCCATGGGAAGGACGGGTTGTGGTGGATACCAACAATCCGATTGAGGCGCCGCTGTTCACCCCCTTTGACCTGGGAGGCAAACCTTCGACCCAGGTCGTGGCGCACAGGCTGCCCGGGGCGCGTGTGGTCAAGGCATTCAACCATCTACCGCCGCATCTGCTGGCCACCCCGAACGCCGAAGGGGGCAAGCGCGTGTTGTTCATCTCTGGCGAGCATGCGGACGCCAAGCAACAGGTCATCGAGCTGATCAGGCAATTGGGGTTCCATGGCGTCGACTTGGGTGACTTGCAGCAAGGGCAACTGGCGCAGTTTCCCGGAGGGCCTTTGCCGGCGCTCAACCTGGTCAAACATGGCTAACGAGTAGGTTCAAGGAATCCCTGGGATCAGGCCACGGGCGCCTCTTGCTCGCGGGCCTGCTTGGCGCTTGAAATGTCGACGGCGCGGGGCAGGGCGACGCCGTTCTTGGCGGCGAGGATCTCGGCCATGACGCTCACGGCGATCTCGGCGGGTGTCTTGCTGCCGATGTAGATCCCGATCGGGCCGTGCAGGCGCTGGAGCGAGGCTTGGCTCTCGCCGAAGTGTTCGATCAGGCGCTCGCGGCGCAGCTGGCTGTTGCGCCGCGAACCGATCGCGCCGATGTAGAAGGCCGGGCTGTGCAAGGCTTCGAGCAGGGCCAGGTCGTCGAGCTTGGGGTCATGGCTGACGGCGACGATGCAACTGCGCAGGTCCGGGGCGAAGGCCCGGACCACATCGTCCGGCATGCCGAGCAACTGCTCCACGCCCGCCACGTTCCAGCCGTCGATGTATTCGGGGCGGGGGTCGCAGACCGCGACCCGGAAGCCGTTGAACAACGCCATGGTCGCCAGGTATTCGGCCAGCGCGCCGGCCCCGATCAGCAGCAGGCGGTAGCCGGGACCCAGGGTGTTGACCATCTGCTGGCCATCGAAGAAGAACTGTTCCGGCGCCGTGCTGGTGGCCAGGGCCACCTGGCCGGTGCCCAGGTCCAGGCTGCGGCGCACCAGCTTGCCGGCGTTGAGCTGCGCCAGCAGTTGTCCGAGGGCGGGCCTCGATGGGGTGAATTCGAGGATCAGTTCCAGGGTGCCGCCACAGGGCAGGCCAAAACGGTGGGCCTCGTCGGCGCTGATGCCGTAGCGCACCACCTGCGGCGGACCGTCCGGCAGGGCGTTGCCACTGTAGGCGCTGGTGTAGCGGTGGATCAGGTCGTCCTCGATACAGCCTCCCGAGACGCTGCCGACCACCCGACCATCGCCGCGCAGGGCCATCATCGAACCCACGGGGCGGGGCGAGGAGCCCCAGGTGCGGGCCACGGTGGCGAGCAGGACGCGATGGCCGGCCTGGAGCCAGTCATGGGCGGTACTCAGGACCAGTAGATCGATGCTTTCCATGGGGGCCTCTGTTGTTCATGCAAGGGGCTGCTGGCAAACCCGGTCCCGGTGGAGAGGGATCGCCTGCAAGCCCCCGCTTTCAGCGCATGTGCAGGATGATCGGGCTGCTGCTGGCCGGGTCGGTATGCCCGCGCAGCTTGCCGACCGCTTGCGCATCGACCGCGCCACCCTGGTTGCCCCAGGTGCCGCGCACGAAGGTCAGGACCTCGGCGATTTCCCGATCCGACAACTGCTCGCGAAAGGCCGGCATGCGGTAGGCATCCGGCACGCCGGCGGCGACCACGCGCTGCGAGCCGTTGAGGGTGATGTTGATCGCCGATGCATTCTCCTTGGCCAGCGCCGAAGTGGCTCCCGCCAAAGGCGGCATCCACTCGGCCTGGCCCTGGCCGTCCAGGCCATGGCAGGAGGCGCAGCGGGTCACGTAGGTGTGGGCTCCGGGGCTGTCCAGGCGGGCGGCGGACACGGCCTGGTACTGCCAGGGCGTGCCGTCGCGCTGCGGATCGCCGGGCAGCGACTTGAGGTAGCGGGCGATCGCGGCCAGGTCCTCGTCGGCCATGAACTGGGTGGAGTTGTTGAACGCCTCGGTCATCGAGCCGTAGACCACCGCATGCTTGTTGCGCCCGGTCTTGAGGAACTGCACGATCTGCGGCTCGCTCCAGCGCCCCAATCCGCTGTTGGCGTCCTGGCGCAGGCTCGGTGCGTACCAGCCGTCGAGCAGGGCGCCGGCAAGGAACGGCGCGCCGGACTCGTCCAGGGCTTTCTCGTTGAATGCCAGGCCACGCGGGGTGTGGCAACTGCCGCAGTGGCCCGGCCCCTGGACGATGTAGGCACCGCGGTTCCACAGCGCGTCCTCGGCGGGCTTGGCCGCGTAGGGCGTGGTCGGGGCGAACAGGCCGTTCCACAGCGCGATGGGCCAGCGCATGTTGAGCGGCCAGGGAATATCGCTGGGAACGTTGGGTTGGCTGGCCGGTTGCACGCCTTTCATGAAGAACGCGTACAGCGCGCGCATGTCATCGTCGCTGAGCTTGACGTAGGACGGGTAGGGCATGGCCGGGTAGAGCCGCCGGCCGCCCGGCGCGACGCCCTGGCGCACGGCGCGGTCGAAGTCGGCCAGGCTGTAGGCACCGATGCCGGTGTCCCGGTCGGGGGTGACGTTGGTGGCATGGATGGCCCCCAGCGGCGTGGCCATCTCCAGGCCGCCGGCGAAGGGCGCCTTGCCCGGCAGGCTGTGGCAGGCCACGCAGTCGCTGACCCGGGCGACATATTCGCCGCGGCTCACCAGGGCGGGGTCGAAGCTGGCTGCCGCGGCCTGTTCCTGCTCGAAGGGCGAGGCGGGCTGGCGGGTCACATACCAGGCCAGCAGGCCTGCCGCGACCAGGCACGGCAAGGCCAGCCAGCCTGCGGTTCTTGCGAATCGGCGGTTATTCATGGGCAGTCCTTGTCGTTAGCTGAAGGTGTATCGGCTCAATGGCAGGCTACGGATGCGCTGGCCGGTCAGCCGCGCTACCGCGTTGGCCACTGCCGGCGCCACCGCGGGGAGCGGGGGCTCGCCGATGCCGCCCATCTTTTCGCCACTCTCGACAATCCGCACATGCACCCGCGCCATGCGTGAAGGCGGCAGGATCGGGTACAGGTCGTAGTTGCGCGCCCGTGGTTTGCCGTCGACGTAGACCGCTTCTTCCACCAACGCCTGGGACAACCCCAGGGCCACGGCGCCATTGACCTGGGCCTCGATGATCGCCGGGTTGACGATGCTGCCCGGGTCGATGGCCTGCCAGATGTCGTGGACCTTGACCTGGCCGCCTTCGATCGACACCTCGGCGATCACCGCCGTGTACGAGCCGAATGGCGAGGCCATGGCCACGCCGCGGGCGCGTCGAGTGCCGTCCTCGGCGGTGAACGGGCCACGCTTCCAGCCGCCGGACAGTTCGCCCACCGCCTGCAACAGCGTGGTCAGGCGCGGGTTGTCGCGCAGCAGGTGCTGGCGGAGCTCGTAGGGGTCGCGGCCACCTTTGTCCGCCAGTTCGTCGAGGAAGGCTTCGTAGAAGAAGTCGTTGAGCGAGTTGCCCACCGAACGCCAGTAGCCGAGCATCACCGGCCCTTTGACGTAGATCTGCGCGATGCGCTTGTTGGCAATCGCGTAGGACTTGCCCGACAGCCCTTCGAGAGCCGAGGGGTCGAGTTTTTCGCCCTGCTTGCCGGCGATGGCTTCGGTGGGGCCTTCGGTGGCGCTCACCGCTTCGATCGCCACCGGCAGGCCTTCGGCGTCCAGCGCGGCGCGGAACTTGACCACGGCAACCGGGCGCAGCGCATCGCGCACGAACTCTTCCTCACGGCTCCAGATCAGCTTGACCGGACGGCCGACGGCCTTGGCCAGGGCGATGGCCTGCGGGTAGGGATTGGCCGAGTCATAGAGAAAATGCCGGCCGAAAAAACCGCCCAGCAGCGGCGAGTGCAGGGTGATCTGCGAAGCAGCAAGGCCGGTGCGCCTGGCGATGTCGTCACGGAACATGTCCGGTGCCTGGTTGGGCAGCCAGACCTCCAGCGAGCCATCGGGGTTGTAGCGCGCCAGGGCCGAAGGCGGCTCCAGCTGGGCGTGGTTGAGGTACTGGTTGTGATAGGTGGCTTCGACCCGGGTCTTGGCGCTGGCCAGGGCGGCGGCCACGTCGCCTTCGTTCTCGTCGTCGCGGGCCGGGCCTTGCTGGGCGGCGAGAAAATCGCGGAACGCATCGCTGGAAAAATCGGCGGGCATCGCCCGCACCTTCGAATCGGCCGCCGCTTCCAGCCAGTCGACCTGGATGGCTTCCACTGCGCGTTTGGCGTGCCACCAGCGTTCGGCGACCACCGCCACCGCGCCGGGCAACTGGTGAACGGAGTGCACACCTTTCATGGCCTTGACCTGCGCCTCGTTGCGCAGGCTGCCCACGGTCATGCCCAGGCGCGGCGCGTGCTGCACGGCGGCATGGAGCATACCGTCGACTTTCAGGTCGATGCTGTACAGCGCCTTGCCGGTGGACTTTTCATAGGCATCGACGCGCCGTACCGGCTTGCCGATCCAGCGGAACTGGCTCGGGTCGCGCAGGGTGATGCTGGCCGGGTCGGGCACCGGCATATCCAGGGCGCGACCGGCCAGCTCGCCGTAGCCCAGGGAGCGACCGGAAGCGGCGTGCAGTACCCGGCCAGGCGCGGTGGACAGCTCGGCCACCGGGACGCCCAGCTGTTCGGCGCCGGCCTGCAGCAGCATGGCGCGGGCGAGGGCGCCCAGGCGGCGCATGGTCGGGTAGCTCATGCGCACCGACATGCTGCCGCCGGTGATGCGCAGACCGTTCTCCATCACCACGTAGGCTTCGCCAGGCGGCGCGCTCTCGACCACAAAGGTGGCGGGATCGGCATCCAGCTCTTCACCGACGATCTGGGCCATGGCGGTGTGGGTGCCTTGTCCGCCTTCCATGAAGGGGCTGAGCAGGCGCACGGTGCCATCCGGGCGAATCTCGAGAAACGCCGGGACCTGGGTCCCGCGTTCCGCGGCGGTGGCCGTGGCGGCCAGGGCCCGGGCCGAGCCGAGTGGCAGGCCGAAGCCGAGCACCAGCGCACCCACGGCGGTACCGGTCAGAAAGCGCCGGCGGGACAGGTTGACCGGCTCGTCCAGCGCCAGGTTCAGAAGTTCATTAGCGGAGTCGATGGGCTTGTTCATCAGGCGCTTTCCTTCTTGGCAGGCTGTGCGGCCAGGTCATGCACGGCGGTGCGGATGGCGTTGTAGGTGCCGCAGCGGCACAGGTTGACCATCGCCGCATCGATCTGCGCATCACTGGGCGCGGCGTTGTGCTTGAGCAGCGCGGTGGCCGCCATCACCTGCCCGGACTGGCAGTAGCCGCACTGCGCCACCTGATGTTCGACCCAGGCGGACACCACACGCTTGCCGACCTCGTCCGTTTCGATCGCCTCGATGGTGGTCACCTCGCGGCCGACTACCCCGGCCACCGGGGTGACGCAGGCGCGCACCACGTTGCCGTCCACCAGCACGGAGCAAGCGCCGCACTGGGCCAGGCCGCAGCCGTACTTGGTGCCGGTCAGGCCCAGGTCATCGCGGATCACCCACAGCAACGGCGTGTCGGCGTCGGCATCGACCTGATAGGTCTTCTGGTTGATTCGTAGTTCCATGGCTCACCTGCTGATCATCGGTTGGTGTGTCGTTGTTTTTTCTTCAGGGAGGCGCTACGAGGCGCCTCCTTGGTCAAGAAACGCGGGTAAAGGCGCGGGTACGCCAAGCCGCTGCCCCGTGCGCCGGGCTGGCCGCAAGCACGTTGGAGTGGGCCGGCAGGCCCGGTGAGATAACGGGAAAATGCGAGGAGGTATCGAGAGTGTGTGCCAGGGGCGATGCCTGGCCGGCGCTGGCGTGGGTCATGGCGGCTGGCTCCTAGTGACCGGAACTCTAGCCCAGGGGCCAAGGGTTTCCTATCCGATACCCGTCAAGCTCATAGGATCAGGCAAGTATTCCAGAGGATTGCGCAAAAGCGGCGGGCTTGGCTGGCTGGAGCCACTGCACAAGGTAGGGGGATGGGGCGGCTGCTCAGGAGGAGGGCGAGGCGGGAGAGCGTTGCGATGAACCATCGGGCCGCGCAACCTGCGCGCGACCCGATGGGGTTGATCCCTGCTTAGATCCGGTGGATCTGGGTGATGTGCGGCTTGCCTTTGATAGGCGCGTAGATTTCCACTACCGCTTGCCAACTTTCCGACGAGCCAGGCAGCGTCGCTTTCGATTGATAGCGATAGTTCGTGCCGTTGACGACCTGGGTCGAAACCAGTTCAGGTGTGTACTGCACACCCACGAACCCGGCCAGGGCTTCTTTGAATACTTCCTGATCCTTTGGGGTCAGTTTGTGATAAGGAGTCCATCCGCCAACAAAGTTCTCTTGAGCCGACATACGATATATCTCCATATATAAGTTCCTACTCGTCTGGCTTTTCGGAGTCCGCCCCGTTTATTGAATGGTTTCCGGAATCCATTGTGCCGGGTGGTTTTCCCGAGTGCTGTTCCTCGTGGAACAGGGCGTTTGGGAGAGCACCGGCACGTACTGCACACATCGCGCACTGCAGGCCAGCAAGTGGCGAGCGCGAATGTCGGGTCATGGAGGATGAGGTGGTAGTCGTCGGCTTCAGATCCTTGTCCCTGATAGAAACAGCCTTCGATGAACGATGACTGCCAGACCTCCATGTCTTGTCCGCAGCAGCTCTGCTTATGGGGCATGCCGCTGGATGGCCTTAAGCTATCAGGCATCGGCGGAAAGTCTGTGCGCATTTGGCTGTCCGAGCTGTAAGGCGTTGGCTATTGGCTACCAACGGCCACAGGCATTGTCGTTAGAACGTCGATTTGCCAATGGACGCTCCGCCATCGACAAACAATGTCTGGCCAGTGATAAAGCCGCTCTGTTCCGATAACAGGAAAGCGATGGCCGCCGCGATTTCATCCGGCTGACCGAGCCTGCCCATGGGAACGCTCGCCAGGTAACGTGCTTCACCGTCGCTGCCGAGCGGATTCCCGGCACGGAACAACTCGGTTTCCGTGGGGCCTGGAGCAACGGCGTTGACGGTGATCCCGCTGGTTGCCAGCTCCAATGCCCAGGAGCGCGTGAAGCTGACCAGCGCGGCTTTTGCCGCGGCATAGGCGGTGCGGTGCGGGATCCCCAGGATGGTCAGGCTGGAGATATTGACGATCCTTCCCCAACCTCGATTGCGCATCCCCGGCAGCAAGGCTTGCGTTGCCTGCAAGGCGCTATGCAGGTTGATCCGCATGACTTCATCAAAATCGTCGAGCTGTACATCGCCCAATGCCTGCGGGCGCACCAGGCCAACGTTATTGATCAAGCCATCGAAGGCATAACGTGAAACCAGGCCCGCCAGCGTTTTTTCGGTCTGCTCCCGGTCGCCCAGATCGAGGGCAACAAGGGTGCCGGGAAAGTCTGGATCGTCGCTGTTGCGAGCGATGCCGACCACATGGTGGCCCGCTTGGGACAATTGGTTCGCAAGCGCACGGCCGATGCCTTTGCTGGCTCCGGTGATAAGGAAAGTACGAGTTTTCATTGCGATGCTCCAAACACCCGGCAACATCCGGGATTGGGGGAGGGGACAGGTTCATAACCAGGATGTGGTATTCGCGATGGCTGCAGTCAATGCAATACGAGGCGATTCAGGTCGGGTCCAGAAATAATCAGGAGAGCCGTTGTCGCCCCTGCCTGGATACTCTAGTGAGGCGCGCCGTGACGATAAACCACCCCTGGTGGAATTCATCTGGACTTAAAAAGCAATATTCACGGCCGGCTTTGCCGATCATTCAACCGGCTCTGAAGCAGAAATGGCTGTCTGCGTAACCCCAACTGCTTCTGGCATTCCAGCGGGGACATGCCGAACCAGCGATTGAATGCTCGGGAAAAGGTGCTGACGTCGGCGTAGCCGAGCAGTTGCGCCACGTGGGTCATGCTGATCGAGGGGATTTTCAGGTAGTTGTGCACCATTCCCTGGCGGGTCTCATCCAGCAGTCGCTGGAAGGAGGTGCCTTCCTGCGCCAGGCGGCGCTGCAGTGTGCGTGGGTTTATCGCCATGCAGTCGGCAACCCGCTCGATCGTGGCCCGACCGCTGGGCAACAGGTTGCGCAGCAATTGCCTGACGTAGCCCGGCATTTCGTCCGCGGCCAGGCGCTCCATGCCGCTCAGATGTTCAGCCATCAGTTGGTGCAGGGTTTCATCGGCAAGACTCAGTGGCAGCGCCAGCACCGAGGCGTCGAACAGCAGCCCGGTGTGGGCCGCGGCGAACGTCGGCGTAATACCCAGCGCCCGCCGATAGGCCGACTCATTGCCAAGGGGAGGGTGGCGAAGCAGCACCGCCTTGGGTTGCCAGTCTCCGCCTGCCAAGGTGCGCATCAGTCGCAGGCCGACACCACAGGCCAGCTCTTCTGCCTGGGGCAGTCCGGGAACGGCCTGTTCACCGGCCCGATAGCTGAGGAGTGCCATGCCGTCGACGACATCCAGGCCGATTTGCGCCGCGCCGTTGTAAAACCCGTAGTGGGTCCGCAGTTCGAACAGCGCATCACCGACGGTCCTGGTGTTGTGGATCAGGTAGAAAATATCGCCAAAGACATCGATCCCCTGGTAGAGCCCATACTCCAGGCCGAACAACGCGTTGCTGGAGCTCTGCTGGCAGAGCTCCAGCAACTCGCAGTAGCGACGGAAGGACAAGATATCTTCCGGACGGCGCAGGGATGCCGGCGGCAGGGAAGCGCAGCGCAACATATGGGTCGGATCCAGACCCTGACGGGCAGCGAATTTGTCGAAACCCGCAAGGCTGAGTGCGCGAATGAAAGGATTGATCGTCATGTTCCGCCACTTCTATTGCCGATGAGGGGGTTGCAAACGCTGCTTCCACTTTTGCGGGCTCATGCCGTTCCAGCGGTGGAAGGCCCGGGAGAAGGCGCTCAGGTCCGCGTAACCGAGCAGGCTGGCCAGCTGCGTCAGGCTGATCGACGAGTCGCAGATATAGCGCGTGGCCATTGCCTGGCGCGTCTTGTCCAGCAGCTCCTGAAAGCCAGTGCCTTGGGCCTGAAGATAGCGCTGCAGGGTACGCGGGCTGATCATCATGTACTCGGCGACCTGGCGTATCGTCACCTGGCCGCCGGCAAGCCGGCTGCGCAACAGTTTCTGCACGTAGGACGGCAGCTCCTGCAGCGTCACCCGGGCCAGCTCGTCGATATGCTGCTGGACCAGTTGCTGGCATCTGGCATCCGTCGGGCCCAGCGGGGTCGCCAGCAGCGACTCATCGAATACCCAGGCATTGACCGGGCTGTCGAAGCGCGGAAGCACACCCAGCAGGGCCCGGTAGGCTCCGCGGTCCGCGGCGGCAGCATGGCGCAACATCAAGGCCCGCGGTTTCCAGGCGTGCCCCAGCAAGTCATGCAGCAAGTGCGCGGCCACGCCCATGGCCAGCTCCACGGTCTGCCGCACCGAGGTCAGATCGCCGTCGGTGATGTCGTACAACAGCAGGGCACTGCCGGCCTGTCGTTCGAGACGCACTTCCGCGCCATCGCTATGGACATGGAAATAACGGGTCAGCAGCGTCAGCGCTTCCCCCAGGTTGCCGGTGCTGCGCATTGCGTACAGCAGCGGCCCTAGCCCTTGCGGCCCTTGGCGCAGGCCGAACTGCAGGCCGAACAGGGGATTGTTCGCACGCTGTGCGCACAGCTCGATCAAGGCATTGAACTGCACGCCGGAAAGCTGCCCGGGTAACGGGTCTGCGGGCAGCTTGACCTCAGCCAGGGCCAGGGACGGATCGAGCCCCAGGCTGCTGACAAACTCAGTGAACCCAAGCAGGGCGGTGCCTCGGACAGTAGACGTCATCTCAAGCCCTCGAGTGAGCCATGGGGCGTGGCCAGGCGCGCGACCCGAGCACCTGGCAGGATTTGCACAATAACTGGCGCGATCTGCAAAGCTTTTACCCCTGCTGGCGACCAGACTCGAATCACCAATAACAAAAGACCTGCGTTCAGCCCGAGGCTGGATGATGGAGGTATTCGATGCGCCGGTTCCTGTCCGCTTTCCTGGTTGTCGCCCTGATCTCGGGCGCCGTCTATTTTCAGTTTCAGCCTTCGAACAAGACGATTCACCATCAACCCAAGCACCCTCCGGTTGCCAGCATCAGCGAAGCGCTCGGCCATTTCTGAGGGCGCGCACTCACACCCAAAGAGCCGTTTCCGGCGTGGGCGAACGCTCGTTCGACACGCCGGGACACAGGGCTCCATGCAAAAACATCTGCTCCAGTGTGCGGGCTGAATTGGCATTGGCCGCGCGCCCGCGTTGTTCGGCATCGACCATGCCGTAGATCAGGGTGATGAACAGTTCGCTGAAGATCGCCGCGGTAATGTCGATACGAAACACGCCTTTTTGCTGGCCGCGCAGGAAAAACGCGTCCAGCGCTTCGATGTAAGGCCGCCAGCGCGCGTCGCCGCGTTCGAAGTCGAGGAAGTCGGGGCGGTATTGCACCATCAGGAACGCCAGCAGCTCACGATGGGCCAGGTGTTCTCTGATCAGGCGGCGCAGTGCCTCCAGCGGCTCGGCGTGCTGCAACCCGGCGCTCTTGATGATCCGCTCGAGCGTGCCCTCGGCGTACGCCTCCAACTGGTGTTCCAGGTTTTCCCGTGTGCCGCAGTAGCGATGCAGTGTCGCCTTGCTTACCCCTGCCAATTGCGCCAGCTCCTTCATGGTGGCGCGCGGTCGATTGACCACCGCCAAGGTCAGCGTCTTGAGCAGATGTTCATCATGGGAAGTCGGGGTCATCACCAAGCCTCGGATGGATTTTCCGGATGGGCACCTGTGCAGGTCACTATCCAGGTTTCTGAAATATGACAAATATTACCCATATGAGACATTGTTGACTCATTGGGATTTAGAAAGTAGCATTCGAGTCGTTTTCAATCAAGCCTTGGGTGATTTATGGGCAATTTGCGTGCAATAGGGATGGCAGGCTCGTTGGCAGCAGCCATTGCGCTGGCCGGATGCGGTCCGGCGAATGAACAAGAGAGCGTGGCCGAAGTGGCGCGTCCGGTAGACGTGGTAGCGGCGGTGACCGAACCCCTGGCCCTGATCTCGGAGCTGCCGGGCAGGGTCGAGCCCATGCGTGTGGCGGAAGTGCGTGCACGGGTGGCGGGGATCGTCATGAAAAAACGTTTCGAGGAGGGGGCTGATGTAAAGGCCGGCGACCTGCTGTTCCAGATCGATCCGGCGCCGCTCAAGGCGGCGGTATCGCGGGCCGAAGGCGAGCTGGCGCGTGCCCAGTCCGCAGTGCAGGAGGCGCAGGCGCGAGTCAAGCGCTACGAACCGCTGGTGAAGATCGAGGCGGTCAGCCAGCAGGACTTCGACAGTGCCACCGCCGACCTGCGCAGTGCCCAGGCCGCGACCCGTTCGGCCCAGGCCGATCTGGAAAGCGCCCGGCTGAACCTGGGTTATGCCTCGGTCACCGCGCCGATTTCCGGCCGTGTCGGCCGCGCCCTGGTAACCGAAGGCGCTCTGGTCGGCCAGGGTGATGCCACGCTGATGGCGCGGGTTCAGCAGCTCGACCCGGTGTATGTCGATTTCACTCAGTCGGCGGCGGATGCGCTGCGCCTGCGGGAATTGCTCAAGGACGGAAAACTCTCCGGCGACGACAACAAGGTGCTGTCGATCCGCGTTGAAGGCACGCCTTTCGAGCGCCAGGGCTCACTGCTGTTCACCGATGTGGCCGTGGATCGCGGCACCGGGCAGATTGTCCTGCGCGGCAAATTCGACAACGCCGACGGCACTCTGCTGCCGGGCATGTACGTGCGGGTGAGCACACCCCAGGGAACGGATAACCAGGCGATCCTCGTGCCGCAGCGCGCGGTGCAACGCACCAGCGATGGCAGCGCCCAGGTGTTCGTGGTCGGCGCGGACGAGCGGGTCGAGGCGCGCGCGGTGCGCACCGGCACCATGCAGGGTTCTCGCTGGCAGATCAGTGAAGGGTTGAAGGCGGGGGACCAGGTCATTGTCGGTGGTCTGGCCGGCCTGCAACCGGGTGCCAAGGTCACGCCTAGCCAGTCGCAGGCCCAGGCTCAGTTGCCTGAGTCGAAACAGTAAGGCCGAGTTCGCCGCGAGGATTTTCCGATGTCTCAATTCTTCATCAAGCGCCCGAACTTCGCCTGGGTCGTGGCGCTGTTCATTTCACTGGCGGGCCTGCTGGTCATTTCCAAGCTGCCGGTGGCGCAGTACCCCAGCGTCGCGCCGCCGCAGATCACCATCACTGCCACCTATCCCGGCGCCTCGGCGAAGGTGTTGGTGGACTCGGTCACCACCGTGCTCGAGGAGTCGCTCAACGGTGCCAAGGGCCTGCTCTACTTCGAGTCGACCAACAACTCCAACGGCGTGGCCGAGATCGTGGTCACGTTCCAGCCCGGGACCGACCCGGACCTGGCCCAGGTGGACGTGCAAAACCGCCTGAAGAAGGCCGAGGCGCGCATGCCGCAAGCCGTGCTGACCCAGGGCTTGCAGGTCGAGCAGTCCAGTGCCGGCTTCCTGCTGATCTACGCCCTCAGCTACAAGGAAGATGTGGAGCGTAGCGATACCACGGCGCTGGGTGACTACGCCGCGCGCAACATCAACAACGAGCTGCGGCGCCTGCCGGGCGTCGGCAAGTTGCAGTTCTTCTCCTCCGAAGCGGCGATGCGCGTCTGGATCGACCCACAGAAACTGGTGGGCTACGGGCTGTCCATCGACGACGTGAGCAATGCCATTCGTGGCCAGAACGTCCAGGTGCCGGCCGGTGCCTTCGGTGCCGCTCCGGGCAGCTCCCAGCAGGAGCTGACCGCGACGCTGGCGGTCAAGGGGACCCTGGACAATCCGGATGAGTTCGGCCAGATCGTGCTGCGCGCCAACGAAGACGGCTCCCTGCTGAAGCTGGCCGATGTCGCGCGCCTGGAAGTCGGCAAGGAGAGCTACAACCTTTCCTCGCGCCTGAACGGCAAGCCGACCGTGGGCGGCGCGATCCAGCTGTCGCCTGGCGCCAACGCCATTGAGACCGCCACCCTGGTGAAGGCGCGCCTCGCCGAGCTGTCGGCATTCTTCCCCGACGACATGGAGTATTCCGTACCCTACGACACCTCGCGCTTCGTCGACGTGGCCATCGAGAAGGTGATCCACACCCTGATCGAGGCGATGGTCCTGGTGTTCCTGGTGATGTTCCTGTTCCTGCAGAACGTGCGCTATACGCTGATTCCATCGATCGTGGTGCCGGTGTGCCTGCTGGGTACGCTGCTGGTGATGTACCTGCTGGGCTTCTCGGTGAACATGATGACCATGTTCGGCATGGTCCTGGCCATCGGTATCCTGGTGGACGACGCCATCGTGGTGGTGGAGAACGTCGAACGGATCATGGCGGAAGAGGGGCTCTCTCCGGCCGAGGCCACGATCAAGGCGATGCAGCAGGTCTCCGGGGCCATCATCGGCATTACCCTGGTGCTGTCGGCGGTGTTCCTGCCGCTGGCGTTCATGGCCGGTTCGGTGGGTGTCATCTACCAGCAGTTTTCGGTATCGCTGTCGGTATCGATCCTGTTCTCCGGTTTCCTTGCCCTGACCTTCACCCCGGCGCTGTGCGCCACGCTGCTCAAGCCGATTCCCGAGGGGCACCACGAGAAGCGCGGCTTCTTCGGCGCCTTCAACCGGGGTTTCGCCCGCGCCACCGAACGCTACTCGTTCCTGAACACGAAGCTGGTGGCGCGCACCTCGCGCTTCATGCTGGTGTACGTCGGCATCATCGCCGTACTCGGCTATTTCTACCTGCGCCTGCCGGAAGCCTTCGTGCCTTCGGAAGACCTGGGCTACATGGTGGTCGACGTGCAACTGCCGCCCGGCGCAGCCCGCTCCCGTACCGACACCACCGGTGAAGAACTCGAGCGTTTCCTCAAGTCCCGCGAGGCGGTGGCCTCGGTGTTCCTGGTCTCGGGCTTCAGCTTCTCCGGCCAGGGTGACAACGCTGCGCTGGCCTTCCCGACCTTCAAGGACTGGTCGCAACGCAGTGCGCAACAGTCGGCCGAGGCGGAAATCGCGGCGGTCAACGAACATTTCGCAATGCCTGGCGATGGCTCCATCATGGCCGTGTCGCCACCGCCCATCGATGGCCTGGGCAACTCCGGCGGTTTCGCGCTGCGCTTGATGGATCGCGGCGGCCTTGGCCGCGAGGCGTTGCTGCAAGCCCGGGATACGCTGCTCAGCCAGGTCTATGGCAACCCCAAGTTCCTCTACGCGATGATGGAAGGCCTGGCCGAGGCGCCACAGCTGCGCCTGGTGATCGACCGCGAGAAGGCACGCACCCTGGGTGTGAACTTCGAGACCATCAGCGGCACGCTGTCCTCGGCTTTCGGCTCGGACGTGATCAATGACTTCACCAACGCCGGGCGTCAGCAGCGCGTGGTGATCCAGGCCGAGCAGGGCGCACGGATGACTCCGGAGAGCGTGCTCAAGCTGTATGTGCCCAACGCCAAGGGCGACCTGGTACCGCTCAGCGCCTTCGTGACCATGAAGTGGGAGGAGGGGCCGGTCCAACTGGTGCGCTACAACGGCTATCCGTCGATCCGCATCGTTGGCGACGCCGGGCCCGGTTTCAGTACCGGCCAGGCCATGGAAGAAATCGAGCGCCTGGCCTCGCAGTTGCCGGCCGGTATCGGCTACGAATGGACCGGCCTGTCCTATCAGGAGAAGGTTTCCAGCGGCCAGGCGACGCAACTGTTCGCCCTCGCCATCCTGGTGGTGTTCCTGTTGCTGGTGGCTCTTTACGAGAGCTGGGCGATCCCCCTGACGGTGATGCTGATCGTACCGATCGGCGCGATCGGCTCGGTGCTCGCGGTCATGGTGGTCGGCCTGCCCAACGATGTGTACTTCAAGGTCGGCCTGATCACCATCATCGGCCTGGCGGCGAAGAACGCGATCCTCATCGTCGAGTTCGCCAAGGAACTGTGGGAGCAGGGCTACAGCCTGCGCGACGCGGCGATCGAGGCGGCCCGCCTGCGTTTCCGGCCGATCATCATGACCTCCATGGCCTTCATTCTCGGCGTGGTGCCCCTGGCGCTGGCCACCGGTGCCGGCGCGGCCAGTCAGCGCGCGATCGGTACCGGGGTGATCGGCGGCATGCTCAGCGCGACCTTGCTGGGTGTGCTCTTCGTACCGATCTGCTTTGTCTGGGTGCTGTCAATGCTGCGCAGCAAACCGGCCCCCATCGAACAACCGGCCCTGGCCCAGGAGTGACTCCATGCGTATCTCAGCCTTTTCTACGCTTCTGATCGCCATGGCGCTGGGCGGGTGCTCGCTGGCGCCCACCTATGAACGTCCTGTCGCGCCGGTGGCCGACAGTTGGAGCGGCCAGGCCCATCAGCGGGGCAGTGCAGTCAACGAGATGGTCTGGCAAACCTTTATCGTCGACCCCGACCTGCGCCGCCTGGTCACGACCGCGCTGGACAACAACCGCTCGCTGCGCCAGACGCTGCTGGACATCGAGCAGGCCCGGGCGCAGTACCGGATCCAGCGTGCCGACCGGGTGCCGGGGCTGAACGCGGGTGCTTCGGGCAATCGCCAGAGAGTACCGGCCGACCTGTCCAACAACGGCAGGTCGGGCGTAGTCAGCAGCTATCAGGTGGGCTTGTCGCTGCCTGAATACGAGCTGGACCTGTTCGGTCGGGTGAAGAGCCTCAGCGATGCCGCGTTGCAGGAATACCTTGCCACCGAAGAAGCCGCGCGTGCTGCGCAGATCGCCCTGATCGCCGAGCTCAGCCAGGCTTACCTGATTCATGATGGCGCCCTGCGCCGCCTGGACCTGACGCAACAGACCCTGGCCAGCCGCGAGTATTCTTTCGCCCTGATCAGCCAGCGTCGCTCGGCCGGTACCGCGACCGCGCTGGACTACCAGGAGGCCTTGGGCCTGGTGGAGCAGTCCCGCGCCGAAGAGGAAAGCAATCAACGGCAGAAGCAGCAGGCGTTCAACGCGCTGGTTCTGCTGCTCGGCACCGCGGACGCCGCGAAGTCGATACCTCAAGGTGTGCGCAAGGAACCGATGCTGGTCCAGGACATCGCGCCGGGCACCCCCTCGGCGCTGATCGAGCGGCGCCCGGACATCCTCGCCGCCGAGCATCGCCTGCAGGCGCGTAACGCCGATATCGGCGCGGCGCGCGCGGCGTTCTTCCCGCGCATCAGCCTGACCGGCAGCTTCGGCACCTCCAGCGCACAGATGTCCGGTCTGTTCGATGGCGGTTCGCGCTCCTGGAGCTTCGTGCCGAACCTGTCCCTGCCGTTGTTCGACGCCGGTCGCAACAGTGCCGGCCTGAGCCTCGCCGAAGCCCGCAAGGACTCTGCCGTGGCGGCGTACGAAGGCACTATCCAGACGGCGTTTCGCGAAGTGGCGGACGCCCTGGCGGCCACCGATACCCTGCGTCGGGAAGAGGCGGCCCGGCGCGCCCTGGCCGACACCAGCAGCGAGTCGCTGAAGCTGGCCAAGGCCCGGTATGAAGGGGGCGTGGACAGTCACCTGCGTTATCTGGACGCCCAGCGCAGCAGCTTCGTCAACGAGACGCTGTTCATCGAAGCCAGCACTCAGCGGCAGATTGCCCTGGTCGACCTGTTCCGCTCCCTGGGCGGGGGCTGGCCGTCTGCACGACACCAGGCCGAGCAGGCCAGCAGATAAGGGTCGGCAATAACTTCCTGGGTTGGCGCATCCAACCGAGCTTTAGCCCCGTGGACCTTCAGGTCGCGGGGCTTTTTTTGGCCTGCGCCATGGCTGGAGAATGGGGCAGTAGAGCGGGGCAGCGATGTCGATTGATAAGCCTGGAGCAGGCTACTTGGGGCTCACCGCCGCGGCTGCGCCATGCAGGAACATCTGTTCCAGCACGTTGGCTGAATTGGCGCTGGCCGCGCGACCGCGGCGTTCGGCATCGATCATGCCGAAGACCATGGTCAGGAACAGTTCGCTGAAGACCGCAGCGGTGATGTCGATGCGAAAGGCGCCCGCTTGCTGGCCACGCAGGAAGAACGCATCCAGGGCATCGATGTAGGGTTGCAGGCCTGTAGCTTCACCATTTATGCCGAAGGTGTCGGGGCGATACTGGAACAGCAGGAATACCAGCATTTCGCGGTGCGCCGGGGCCAGGTGTTCGTTAATCAGGCCACGCAGTGCTTCCTGAGGTTCATCCTGCTGCAGATTGGTGGCAGCGATGATCCGGTTGAGCACCGTATCGCCGTGGCTTTCCAGGATCTGCACCAGATTGTCGCGAGTGCCGCAGAAGCGGTGCAGGGTGGCCTTGCTCACCCCGGCGGATTCAGCCAGTTCCTTGAGCGTCGCCCGAGGGTGGTCGACAATGGCCAGCGCCAGCGCCTTGATGAGTCGTTCGTCTTGAGGGGTCAGGGACATCAGTCGGTCTCGGATCAAATTTCAATGGCTGGTATTGTGCAGGAAAAGCTCATTGCTTCAACGAAAAGCGATGAAGATACTTCATCTGAGACATTATTTCCTCAGGCAATCCATGAGGAAATCTCTCTTCTCGTTCCCGTACCCGTCACCGCGCACTGACCTCCAGGGCGCGGTTTCGCCGCGGCTGGACAATCGCCATGGTCAGGTTTTTTGAGCGTCATGATCTGCATATTCTGTGGCGTGATCTGCAAAGCTTTTGCCTGTACCAGCCCCCAGAATCGAAACCCTCAATAACAAAAGACACTGCATTTGGCCCCGGCCGAATGACGGAGGTTTTCGATGCGCCCATTCCTTTTTTCCTGCCTGGCCGTGACGCTGGTTTCACTCGCCGTCTACTCCATTCACTCGTTTTACTCGCTGGCTTCCTTTGGCTCTGTGGCTTCGGGGGCCGCCGCCAGCTCCCCGCAGAATTATCCCGTTGCCAGCATCGGCGAAGTCTTCAGGAACTTTTGACGACCAGGGCCCCATGAGCCCACGAGCGCATGCGCGGCGACAGCCCCGATGAAATGCACAACACCCGTTCGCAGTCCTGGTAATGCCAATTAAGGATCTCCCATGTGCGACCTGATCCACTTCCGTCTCGAAGGCAGCCTGGCCTTGATCGGCCTGTCCCGTCCGCCGGTCAATGCACTCAGCCAACCGCTGCGCGCCGCCATCATTGAGGCGTGCGAGCGCGCGGCGGCTGACATCAGGGTGCAGGCCATCATTCTTTATGGCGAGCATGGCCTGTTCAGTGCCGGTGCCGACATCGGCGAATTCGGCACCGAGGCCTGTTTTGCCGAGCCGGACCTGCCCAGCACCCTGGTCCGCCTGACCGAAATCCCCAAGCCCCTGGTTGCCGCCATGGGCAAGCTGGCGCTGGGCGGCGCCCTGGAGCTGGCCCTGGCCTGCGGATACCGGATGGGGGAGCCGGGCACCCGGGTCGGCCTGTCGGAAATCAACCTGGGCCTGCTGCCCGGGGCGGGCGGGACCCAGCGCCTGCCCAGGCTGATCGGTGCCGAGTCGGCGCTGAACCTGATTCTTTCGGGTGAACAGATAGACGCCGAACGCGCCCGCATGCTGGGTATCCTCGACCGCATCGCCAGCAGCGCCGAGCAGTTGCTCGATGAGGCATGCGCTTATGCCAACGAGTTGATCGAGTGCGGTGCACCGGCGCGCCCGGCGGAGGCCTGGCCGAAGCCGGCCGAGGACCTGCCGGACGATTTTCTCGCGCGCTACCGCGCCGAGCACGAACCTCGCTGGAAAAGCCGCCTGGCCCCGCGCCTGGTGCTCTCGGCGCTGGAGGCCGCCTGCCTGTTGCCACTGGAAGAGGGGCTCGCCCGCGAGTTGGCGCTGTTCAAGCAGGCCGAAGCGTCCCGCCAGTCGAAGGCTCTACGCCATGTGTTCTTCGCTGAGCGCGAGGCCGGGCGCGTTCCAGGTATCGGGTCGGACATTACCCCGCGCAAGCTGGACAAGGTCGCGGTCATCGGCGCCGGCCCCCTGGGTGCCGGCATTGCCATGAGCTTTGCCGACGTCGGTATCCCCGTGGCCTTGCTTGAACCCGAAGGTGGCGCGCTGGATCGCGGCCTGATGCAGATCCGCAAGCTCTACCAGGCCAGCGTCAAGCACGGAAAAATGAGCGCCGCACAGCTGCAGCAACGCATGGACCTGCTGTTCGGCACCCTTGACTACGAAGATCTGGCCGACGCCGACCTGGTTATTGAAGCGCTGTACGAGAAGCCGGGCGTCAAGCGGCAGGTGTTCCTCAGCCTGGAACAGGTCTGCAAGCCAGGCGCGATTCTCGCAACCAGCACGTCGTCGCTGGATATCGATGCCATCGCGGCGAGCCTCGGTCGTCCGCAGGATGTGATCGGCCTGCATTTTTTCAGCCCGGCCAATGTCATGCGCCTGGTGGAAGTCGTGCGCGGCAAGGCCACCGCGCCAGAGGTGCTGGCCAGCGCCATGCAGATCGCCAAGCGGATCGGCAAGCTGCCGGTGATCTCCGGCGCCGGCCAGGGTGCTATCGGCGAGCGCATGCTCGAGCCCTATGCACGCGAAGCCCATCGCCTGGTACTGGAAGGCGCAACGCCGGCGCAGGTCGATAGCGTACTCACAGGCCTGGACTTGAACATGGGAGTGTTCAGCATGCTGGACCTGGCCGGCATCGACGTGAGCTTCCTGACGCGCGACGCCAATCGCGCCGCCACGGCCCATGATCAGAGCTACTGCTGCATCGCGCAGGAACTGTGCGCCCTGGGACGCTACGGGCAGAAGACCGGGCGGGGTTTCTACCTCTACGAGGGCCAGAACCGCCAGGAAGACTACGAGGTAACCGCGCTGGCAGAACAGCTTGCCGGTGAGCTTGACGTTCCCCGGCGCGCGATCGAAGACCTGGAAATACATGATCGCTGCCTGTTCATACTGATCAACGAGGGCATCCAGCTACTGGACGAGGGTATCGCCCTGCGGGCCAGCGACATCGATCTGGTGTGGATCAACGGCTACGGTTTTCCCGCCCATCTTGGCGGCCCGCTGCATTACGCCGAGCAACTGGGGCTGGACCAGGTGCTTTGCGGCATCCTCCACTATCGCCAGGCTCTCGGTGAGTACGGCCAGATGTGGTTCCGCCCGGCGGCGCTGCTGGAGCGCCTGGTCGCCGCTGGCAAGACCCGCATCGAACGAATCTGAAGATTCCCCCTTTCTCCGGGGGAGGGCGAGGCCTGGGGGCGACCACGCATCAACCTCAGCCTGGCCCGATCCCGAAGAAAGAGGGTCCAACCTGCCTGCACAACACCCTGTGCATTGTCCGCGCAAGACGTGCCGCCATTCTTTATCGAGGTGTACCGATGAGTCACGATTTCGCCCAGAACTTTTCCCTCGCCGACCGGACCGTGCTGATCACCGGCGCGTCGAGCGGCATCGGTGCGCACCTGGCGCGGATTGCCGCTCGCGCCGGTGCCCGCGTGGTACTGGCGGCGCGGCGCCTCGATCGACTCGAGCAAGTGGCCAGGGATGTCGAGTGGGAGTGCGCCCAGGTGCTGTCGGTCGCTCTCGACGTCACCGATCGGGCCAGCGTCGAGGCGGCTTTCGACGCTGCCGAGGCGCGTTTCGGAGTGGTTGATGTGGTGCTCAACAACGCCGGCATCGGTAACGGCCAGCGCCCGCTGGAGATCAGCGAAGAGGAGTGGCGCGCCATGCTGGCGACCAACCTGGACGGCGTCTGGCGGGTGGCCCAGGTCGCCGCGCAACGGCTGGCCAAGGCCGGGCGTGGCGGCAGCATCGTCAACATCGCGTCGATACTCGGGCTGCGCGTCGGCACTGGCTACAGCCATTACTGCGCCGCCAAGGCCGGCGTGGTGCAACTGACCAAGTCACTGGCGCTGGAGCTCGCGCGCTACCGGATCCGGGTCAACGCCATTGCCCCGGGCTACTTCAAGACCGAGATGAATGCCGCGTTCTTCGAGAGTGACAAGGCCAAGAGCTACATCCGTGACCTGATTCCCATGCGCCGCCTGGGCCAGCTTCATGAGCTGGAGGGACCGTTCCTGCTGCTCGCCAGCGATGCCGGTGGGTTCATGACCGGGAGCGTACTGGCCGTGGATGGAGGCCATCTGGTCAGCAGCATTTGATAGGCCTGTTGATGTTCGAACAGGACTCAGTGACTGGCCACCAACAGTGCCAGCGCCTTGCAGGCTGTCTCGGTTTCGCTCTCCAAGCGCGCCAGGTCGTCATGGGCGGACCAGGCAATGATCAGGCCATCGACCAGGTGAATGAGCAGGCGGCTTACGGCCTGTAGAAAGGGCTTTTCGAGCTGCGCCCCCATGGCGCGCTCCAGGGCCTGCTCCGTCGCGTCTATGGCAACCGAGTAGATCTTGTTCGCCAGCTCGGGATTGTTGCGCATGGCCCAGAAAAACAGCTCGGTTTGCGCCCTGGCCACGTCGGGGTGGCTGGTAAGCCAGGCAATCAATTGGCGAAGCACCTCGGCAGCCTTTTCCGCGGCCGTGGTACCCGTGGGTACGTGTTCCAGGGCTTGATGGGGCAGATCGAAAAGCGACTCATAGACCGCATAGAAGAGGTCGTCCTTGGTGTGGAACACGTAGTGCAGCGACGCCAGCGGGCAGCCGGCGGCAGCGGCGATGCGCCGCGTGGTTGCATTGGCGACCCCGTGTTCGGCAATGACCTTGACCGTCGCCTCGACGAAATCCTGCCTGCGTAATTCAGCACCCATTCTGGCCATGGATCAGCAATCTCCCCTAGTGCGCTCGCGCCGTACCTGCGGCTTTGGCGGTGTCAGTGCTGGCGGATGCTACAGCAAGCGCTCCGAGCGCGTCAGGGCCTGCGGAGCATCACAGTGATGTGTATGCCTGTTTGAACCAATTTAGGTAACAAGTGTTTCGTGAATTCCCATTCTGGTGCGATCCGACGAAACAAACCGCGGCAGGGCAGGATAGCATTTCGTCCGCCGAATCCATTGCCCGAACTTAAACACTTGATACAAAAAGAGAAATCCAAAGCCATGGAATCTTGGCATCAGGTTTGCCTCTTGATCAATGGACTTGGTCATTTGATCAAGTCAGTTGACTAGATTAGCCCAGGCAACGTGTTGCGGCTTTCCCGGAGCGCACGCTGCCGCTCGAGGCCCATGAGGATCTTCCAATGAAAGACGTGATTGAGTACCCGGGCGCCGGGATTTCCATCGGTGGTGGAACCAGACAACTGATCCTGGCATTGGCCGTATCGGCTGTCATGTGCAGCGCTCAGGCAGCGGACAAGGATCCGGCGTCACTGGGCAGCAAGCTGACGCCCTTGGGTGGGGAGGTCGCGGCCAGCGCCGATGGGGTGATTCCGGCCTGGACGGCGCCGGGCCCGCAGGCGGTTGGCTGGAGCCATGGCCAGCCGCGGGGCCAACACTGGAAGTTCAAGGGCGACAAGCCACTCTTCAGCATCGATTCGAGCAATGTCGCGAAATACGCGAGCAAGCTCTCTCCTGGCCAGGTGGAACTGTTCAAGAAGATCCCGGGTTATCGCATGGACGTGTACCCGACCCGTCGCAGCTGCGGCGTACCGGATTTCGTCGCGGACAACACCAAGAAGAATGTCGGCTTCGCCAAGCTGGACGCCGATGGCCTGGCACTGCAGGAAGCCTACGTACCCGGCATTCCGTTCCCGTTCCCGAGCAACGGCGCCGAGGTGATGTGGAACATGAAGATGCGTTACCGGGGCGTTGGCTTTGAAATGTCCAAGACCGTTTCCGGCATCTCGCCGCGCAAAGGCAGTGAGGACTGGCTGCGTACCTCGACCGACTGGTTCATGTATACGCCGTGGGGAGAAAAGGGCAGCGCGTTGTTCTCTTCGGTCGATCGCCTGGAAGTCGCCACCTACTTCTCCTACTACGATCCCGCCGCCCTTGCCGGGCAGGCCGGCGTGGTGACGACCAAGGCCGGCGAGCAGGCCAGCACCTTCTATTACTTCCCCGGTCAGCGCCGTGTGCGTCGCATGCCGGCCTATTCCTATGACGCGCCGCAAATCGGCCTGGACAACCAGTACACCATCGATGAGTCGAACGTGTTCTTCGGGCCGATGGATCGCTTCGACTGGAAGCTGGTCGGCAAGCAGGAGTTGCTGGTGCCTTACAACGCCTTCGGCCCCTACGACAACTTGGCGAAAATCGAGGATGTGGCCAAGCGTGATTACATCGCCCCCGAATCCCGCCGCTATGAATTGCATCGCGTCTGGGTGGTCGAGGCCACCGTGCGTCCGGGCATGCGCCACCAGGCACCGAAGCGCCTGTTCTATATCGATGAGGACAGCTGGAACGCCCTGATGGCAGTCGATTACGACAAGCAGGGGCAAATCTGGAAAGTCCGTGAAGGCTACACCATTCCTGTCTACGAGACCGGTACCTGCGACATGGAAGCCCAGGCGCAATACAACCTGGTCGACGGTCGCTACCTGTACGACATGACCTCCATAGGCGTGGGCAAGAACGACCACCGCTGGCTCACCGAAAGTACCGGCAACCCGCGACTCAAGCGTGACTTCTATACCTCCGACAATCTGCGCGCCACCAGCGAACGCTAACCGCGGCCTATCGAGAACTGACATGAAAAGAATAATTACCAAAGCCTCAGGTCTTGTCATTGCGTGTGCAACCCCTCTGGCGATGGGGTTCACGTTTGAAACCGAAAACATCCGGGGCTCGTTCGACTCCACCATCGCCATGGGCATGGGCCTGCGTACCGAGTCCCCAGGCTGCAACCTGATCACCAGTGGCGCCAGCGGACACCATCCGCCCAGCGGTTGCCTGTCGCCCAGCGCGGGCATCGGCGACCAGGGCAACATGAACTACGACAAGGGCGACCTGTTCACCAACTACCTCAAGGGCACCCATGAGCTGCTGCTGAAGTTCCCCGAGGACTACACCTTCATGGCGCGCGGCAGCTGGATCCGTGACTTCGCCGCGACCGACACCAGCGGTGCGTTGTCGGCCACCAGCCCGGAGAGCGTGGGCAGCGACGGCCTCACCAGCAGCGCCCGCGACGATCTCAGGTTCAAGGCCCGCCTGCTGGACCTGTGGGTGAGCAAGAGTTTCGATGTCGGCGAGCAGCACGTCCGGGCCAGGCTCGGCAACCAGGTGATCAACTGGGGCGAGAGCCTGTTTGCCGCCGGCGGCATCAACAACACCAACTCCTACGATGTCATGGCCCTGTCGCGGCCGGGCACCCAGCTCAAGGAAGCCTTGTTGCCAGCGCCGATGCTGAGCCTCGCTTCGGGTCTGGGGGCTGGCGTCAACATCGAGGCTTACTGGCAGTTCGGCTGGAACAAGAGCGAGATGCCGCCCGTGGGCAGCTACTGGTCCACCACCCATGCGCTGGGCGAGGGCAGGGGGGCTTATGGGTACGAGGAAAAGGACGCCCGCGACAGCGGCCAGTGGGGTATCTCGCTGCGCTGGCAGCCCCAGGACAGCGACCTGAACCTCGGCCTCTATGTGATGCGTTATCACGACAAGCTGCCGTCCCTGACCATGCAGGTGCTGGACCCGGACACCTTCGCCCTGGCGCAGAAGTGGGAGTACCCGGAAGACCGCATGCTCTATGGCATCAGCGCCAACATGCCGATCGGCGACTGGGCCGTGGGCACCGAGCTGTCGTACCGCCCCAAGGATGCGGTACCGCTCAACCCGGTGATTGATGCCTGCACCAGCAACGGTGGCAAATGCTGGAAGGATGAGAAGAAGTTCCAGTGGCACCTGACCGGCATCTACAGCCTGACCCCGTCCAACTCGCCGAGACTGCTCGACTTCACCGGAGCCAGCACCGGCACGCTGCTGACCGAACTGGTCGTCGTCAAATACCCGGGCTTGCATGACAACTACAACGGCGAACCGATCTCCGCCGGCTTGAACACCTGGCAGCTGGATCCGGCCACGGCGCCGACGGCCAAGGGCAACAAGACCTCTTCGGGGATAAGCCTCGACTTCAGCCTGACCTACGACAACACGCTGATCCCGGGCTGGCAGGTCACGCCGGGGGTGTTCTATTCGCAGTCGCTCAAGGGCCGCACGCCCAACCTGTCGGCGACCTTCACCGAGGATGCCAGCAGCATGAACCTGTACCTCAACTTCGTGCGCAACCCGGCGAGTTGGCAGGTTTCCTTCAACTACGCGAAGTTCTCGGGGGGCAAGACTCCCTACGACCAACTGTTGCGTGACCGCGACTACGTCGGTCTTGTGGTTTCCCGAACCCTGTGAGGCGTGCAGTGAACAGTTCCGTAAAGATGTCGGAGAAAAAGGTGCGTGGCGTGCTGCCACGCATCGAGCAGTGGTTGTTTACCCATCGTCTGCTGACGCTGGTGAGCCTGGGTGTCTTCACCCTGGCCATGGCCTGGTTCGCCGTGCAGTTGCGCATGGAGGCCGGCTTCGAAAAACAGCTGCCGATCGGTCACGAATACATCGAAACCTTCGAGGCCTATCGCAACGACCTGCTGGGGGCCAACCGCCTGACGGTGGTGGTCAAGGCACGCCAGGGCACGATCTGGAGCAAGGAGGGACTCAAGCGCCTGTACGACGTCACCCAGGCGCTGATCTTCCTGCCCAATGTCTCGCGCAGCAGCGTGCGCTCGTTGTGGACACCCAATGCCTTCGTCAACGAGATCACCGAAGAAGGTTTCCGTGCCGATCCGCTGGTGCCGGGCACGGTTACCCCGGAAAACCTCGATGAGGTGAGCATTGCGATGATCGCCGACTCAGCGGCCCAGGGCGGCTTCATCGGTACCCTGGTCGCCCGTGACCAGAGCAGCGCGATGATCACCGTCGACCTCAATGAGTTCGATGCCAACGGCGAGCATCTTGACTATGTGGCCTACAACCGGGTGCTGGAGCAGCAGATCCGCGAGAAATTCGAGGACGGCGACTTCGACATCCAGATCATCGGCTTCGCCAAGCAAATCGGCGATATCGCCGACGGGGCTTCGGCGGTACTGGAGTTCTGTCTGCTGGCTCTGCTGCTGACGGCGCTCGCGGTCTACTGGTACTGCCACTCGCTGCGCTTCACCCTGTTGGCCCTGGGCTGTTCGCTGGTGTCGCTGGTCTGGCAATTCGGCAGCCTGCGCCTGCTCGGTTACGGTCTTGACCCGCTGGCGGTGCTGGTGCCGTTCCTGGTATTCGCCATCGGCGTGTCCCATGGCGTGCAGCAGATCAACTTCATCGTCCGCGAAATCGCCTGCGGCAAGTCCATCGAGAGCGCGGCGCGTGCCAGCTTCCGCGGTTTGCTGATCCCTGGCACGCTGGCCCTGGTGACGGCGTTCGTGTCCTTCGTGACCCTGCTGCTCATCCCGATCCCGATGGTCCGCGAGCTGGCGATCACTGCGTCGCTTGGGGTGGCCTACAAGATCATCACCAACCTGGTGATGCTGCCGGTGGTGGCCTCGATGTTGCGGGTCGACGGCGGTTATGCCGCCGCCGAGGAGCTTTCCCGCCAGCGCCGGGCCCGCTGGTTGCGAGGCTTTGCCCGACTGGCCGAATGGCACAACGTGCGCTGGGTGTTGGGCATGGCCTTGCTGATCTTTCTCACGGCGGCCTGGCAGAGCCATGACCGGGTCGTCGGCTCCCTGCAGGCCGGGGCCCCGGAGTTACGCGAGGAAGCCCGCTTCAATCGCGACGCGGTGGCCATCGCCAGCAACTACGACATCGGCCTGGACTGGCTCAGCGTGGTCTTCGAGGTCGTTCCCGACACGTCCGGCGCAAGCCCGGCGGACGCCTGCGAAGACGTTGCCCTGGGCCAATATCAGGATCGTTTTGTCTGGGCCATGCAGGGCGTGCCCGGGGTGCTGTCAGTGACCTCGTTCTCCAACAGCATGCGCCAGTTCAACGAGGGCTATAACGAGGGCAATCCGAAAATGAACGCGGTGCCCATCGACCCGGCGAACTACTCATCGATGGCGGCCGAGGTGGCCCGTGTCCCCGGGATGATGCGCCCCGATTGCAGCATGACCGCCGTGCACCTGTTCCTGGCGGACCACAAGGCCACGACCATCCACCGGGTGATCGCCGCCGCCAAAGCGTTCCGTGCCGAGTTCAAGCAGCCTGGCGTGAGCGTGCGCCTGGCGTCCGGCAACGCCGGGGTGATTGCCGCGATCAACGAGGAAGTGGAGCGCAGCGAGCTGCCGATGATGCTGTACGTCTATGGCGCCATCGCTCTGCTGGTGTTTGTCGTCTACCGCGACTGGCGTGCGGTCCTGGTGTGCTGCCTGCCCCTGACCCTGGGCACCTTCATCGGCTACTGGTTCATGAAGGAGCTGCAGATCGGCCTGACCATCGCGACCTTGCCGGTGATGGTATTGGCCGTCGGCATCGGCGTGGATTACGCCTTCTACATCTACAACCGCCTGCAACTGCACCAGGCCCTCGGCCAGCCGATCACCAAGGCGGTCGAGCATGCGTTGCTGGAGGTCGGGGTAGCGACCATCTTCACTGCGATCACCCTGGCAGTGGGGGTGGCGACCTGGGCGTTTTCCGACCTCAAGTTCCAGGCCGACATGGGCAAGCTGCTGGCCTTCATGTTCCTGGTCAACATGGTCATGGCCATGACCGTGCTGCCAGCGTTCGCCGTCTGGCTCGAGCGGGTATTTCCGCGCCGGCGCCCCGTGCGCATGATCGGCGCCCTGGCGCACTGAGGAGAGCACTATGCGAAACCTGATTTGCCTCATGGCGACCCTGTTCGCCAGCGCGCTACCGCTGGCCACAGTGCAAGCCGCACCGGTACAGCCAGTACCGGCGACCCGGACAGCCAACGCCACGGCGGCCACCATGCTGGGTGCCAGCTGGGCCCAGGAACGCCTGGTCGCCGTTGGCGACCATGGCACGGTGTTGCTGTCCGACGACAAGGGCCACAGCTTTCATCAGGCGGCGGCCGTGCCGCTGTCCACGCCCCTGACCGGTGTCTCGTTCATCGACGCCAGGCAGGGATGGGCGGTCGGCCACTGGGGCGCGATCCTCGCCAGCACCGACGGCGGTGACAGCTGGCAGCTGCAGCGGCTGTCCAGCGCCGAGGATCGGCCGTTGTTTGCCGTGCATTTCTTCAATCCCAGGCAGGGCGTCGCCGTGGGCCTGTGGTCGCAGGTGCTGACCACCGACGACGGCGGCCTCAACTGGAGTGAGCAGAAGCTGCAGGCACCGCCTGGAGCGAGTCGCGCCGATCTGAACCTGATGGGGCTTTTCGCCGACCACCAGGGGCGCCTGTACGCCACCGCCGAGCGCGGCCAGGTGCTGCGCTCCGATGACCAGGGCAAGCACTGGCGCTACCTGGATAGCGGTTATGCCGGCACCCTCTGGACGGGAGCGGTGCTGGCCGATGGGTCGCTGCTGGTCGGCGGCCAGCGGGGCACGCTGCTGCAGGGCTCCGCGGACGGACTGAGCTGGAAACGCGTACCCCTGAAGAGCAAGAGCTCGGTAACCGGCATCGCGGTAGCGGGGCAGCAGGTCGTCGTGGTCGGCCTTGATGGGCTGATGGTGAGCAGCAGCGACGGCGGGCTGAACTTCCAGGAACAGCAGAGTGCCGAGGGTGTTTCGCTGACGGCTGCGCTGTTGAACGGCAACGGCTCGCCCATCCTGTTTTCGCGACGGGGTGTGGTGTCCATGCAAGGCCAGGAGGAGGGGACGATACACCCGAGTGAGTGAGTCCGCGGTACCTGTTCCAAGTGGACCGGCGCGGCGCTTCAGGCGTCGAGCCAGGTCCTGATCTTCGTCCTTTAAGGGGCCCGTGCAGTACTCCACTCCAGGCGTGGCCCCTTCTTTTTAAGCCTTGCCAGGTAGGGCTTTTCTGCCTGTGTCGACGAGGGCCCAGGCTCTTTTTCCGGTCTGCTTTCGCGGACATTTCGCGCTTGTAGATTGCCCGTTCATGCACCCGCGATTAATTTACGTAACACATGTTGCGTTAAATAAATCACCTTGTTAGAGTCGATCTCAAATAACAAGACGCAGGAGGTTGCACATGAAAGCTCGCATCACTGGATCGCGCTCGGGAGCACTTCCCGGCGGATCGCTCGGCTTCGATCGTCCCGGCGCGCGTCGCGCGGCGGCTCGCAACACGTTCTCGCTGGAGGTGCTCTGATGATCTCGCTCAAGCCCACCCTGACCTTGCCCGCTGCCGGGCTGTCCGGTTTCGAAACCCCGCTGAGCGAGGAAGAAGCTGCGATCCAGGCTTCCGTGCATCGTTTTGCCAAGGACGTCTTGCGGCCGCTGGGTCGCGAGCTCGATCGCATGAGTTCCGAGGAAGTCGTCGCCCCAGGCTCGCCTTACTATTCGTTGTTCGGCGAGTTCGCCAAGCTGGGACTCGACCCGGCACTGCTGGCGGAGCTGCCGCCGGAGATGGCGGTGCGGATCGAGTCGCTGATCGGCGAAGAACTCGGCTGGGGCGATGCCGGCCTGGCGGTTTCTCTCGGCTGCGCCGGCTTTCCGCTGCAGATGGCCGTCGCCGCCGGTAATACCGAACTGATAGAGCTTTGCCAGGGGCGGATCGGCTGCTGGATGGCCACCCAGCCCGATCGCGGCAGTGACAACCAACTCTTCGATATAGCGCGCGACTGGCCCGCGGGGCAGCAGGCCAATATCGGCAACCTGACCGCCAAGGTGGTCGGCGACGAGATCATCATCAACGGCCAGAGTTCGGCCTGGGTCTCCAACGGTGCGGTGGCGCAGGTGGCTTTCGGCTTGATGTGCGCCGATTACGGGGATGGTTTCTACGACCGTGACGGCTTGCCCCATGGCATTGCCGTCATCATCCCGCTGGATCTCAAAGGCGTGTCCAAGGGTAAGCCGTTGGACAAGATCGGTCAGCGCTCTCTGCCCCAGGGCGAGATCTATTTCGACAGCGTACGGGTGCCCCGGCGCTACGCCATCGCCGAGCGCGATGCTTATTACGGTGCCGTCAGCTCCTCCTGGTCCTATGCCGGTACGCACATGAGCCAGGTGTTCACCGGCGTCGCCCGGGCGGCCTTCGAATATGCGCTGCAGTACTGCCACGAGCGCCGGCAGGGCGGGCGGATGTTGATCGACCACCAGATGACCCGCCTGCGCCTCGGCGAAATGCTGCGCCGGGTCGAAATCGCCCGCGCAGTCGCCCGGCGTTCGCTGAGCTTCGCGCGCCTGTCACCGCAGACCCATCCTTACGCCACTGCCTCCGCCAAAGTCACGGTGACCGAAGAAGCGATGGCCGTGGTCGAGGAAGCCTTCCGCCTGTTCGGCGGTAACGGCACCACCCGTGAATACCCGATCGAGAAATTGTTGCGCGATACACAGTCCGCGCTGATCGAGGACGGCGAGAACCGTGTCCTGACCATGCGCCTGGGGCTGCTGGCCCAACAGCTCTACGCCGAAGGCTGGGCGAACAACTGATCCTGAAGGATCCCCCGGCAACACTCATCCAATAACAACAATGAGGAACACTCCAATGGCTAAATATCCTGTCGTTGTCTATGGCGCCAGTGGTTACACCGGCATGTTGATGATGGACTGGTTGATCGACCAGAACATTCCGTTTACCGCGGTCGCACGTAACGCCAGCCGTGCCCAGGAAATGATGGCGCAACGTGTCGTCGGACTGGAGTCGGCCACTTACGAAATCCTCGAGTGCCCGCACGAAGTCCAGGCTCTGAGCGCCGTGTTCAAGGGCGCGCGCGTGGTCTGCAACACGGTCGGTCCATTCGTCAATTTTGGGTTGACGGCCGTCGAGGCGGCGTTGAATGCCGGCTGCCACTACCTGGATCCGGCCGGCGAGCAGCAGCATATCCTTGCCCTGCGCGATCAGTTCGGCGAAAAATTCCGTCAGGCCGGGCTGCTGCTTTCTCCCTCTCTTGCCTATATGTACACCTTCGCTGAAATTGCCGCCGAACTGGCGCTGGAAACCCCGGGGGTCGACTCCCTGGAAACCGCGACCCTGACCCGCGGGCCTCGTGGCCGTGGCGCTGGTGTCACCGTGGGATCGACCGCCACGATTTTCGAGGGCTGCCGCCATGACTCCTTTTACCTGTGGGAGAAAGAGCTGGTCATGTACGCCCCCAATGCCAGCTTCAATGTCGTTTCGCCCGACCTCATGGAGTCGGTGTTCTGCCTGCCCTGGGGCGGCACTTCGCTGCCCGTGTACTTCGAGCGCGACGCACGCGTTCGCAGCTGCATGTCCTGTGTCGGTTTCTACGACAACCCGGTGATGAAAGTCGTCCATGGACTGAACGAGAAGTGGGACGCTGAATACAAACACTTGCCCAAGGAACAACAGGACGCCGTCATCCAGAGCCTGGTGAGTTCGACAACGCCGAGCATGCCCCCTCGTGAACGCGGCACCTTGCAGCGCACCGTGGACTTCGCCATCGGCCGCGGTCAGTTGACGGCGGTGCGTGCCACCGTGCACGGCATCACCCCCTACATCGCCACCGGCGCCCTGCATGCCGCGGCAGTGACCAAGCTGCTGGACAACGACACCGCCAAGGTCGGTTTTGCCTCGGCCTCGAAGGCTTTCGGCCATCGCTACCTGCTGGGTTTCCTCGAGCAGCGTGGCCTGGCCCGCGCAACCATCACCCAACTCTGAAGTGACAGACATGGCGATTATTGATTTCTTCGACCGTGGCTGGCGGATCAATCCGCAGGGCGCGGCTTATATCCAGGACGATCGGGTGTTTACGTTCACCGAAGTCCGCGATCGGTCATGCCGTATCGCCAACGCCCTGTTGGCCGAGGGTTTGCCCAAGGGCACCAAGGGGGCGATCTGGTCAACCAACGATGTGGTGGGCTGGACCTGCACGCTGGGACTCTGGCGCGCCAACCTGTGCTGGATTCCCGTCGGCGCGCGCAACAGCGCCGAAGAGAACCGCTACGTGCTCGATGCGTTCGACTGTGAGGTGTTGTTCTTCCAGAAGGAGTTTGCCGCGGTCATCGACTCGCTGCGCGCGAGCCTGCCGAAGATCAGGTTGTGGATCTGCCTCGACGGCGACCTGCCTGGCGCGACTTCTCTTTCGGCCTGGAGCGATGCCCAGCCGAGCAGCGTGCCCCAGGTCGACTATGACATGGACGACGTGGTGGCGATCTCGCCCACGGGGGGAACCACGGGGATGCCGAAGGGGGTGATGAACACCCATCGGAGCGTGCAGACGTTCTGTGCCCACTTCATGATCAACTTCCCTTATGAAGACGAGCATCGTCCCGTCAACCTGGCGGCGGCGCCGATGACCCATACCGCCGGCACGCTGTCCCTGCCGTGTTCCGCGCGGGGCGGCACCGTGGTGGTGATCACCAAGCCGGATCCGGCGCTGATGCTGGCGATGATTCCCAAGTACAAGGTCACCGAGACCTTCCTGCCGCCCACGG
This sequence comes from Pseudomonas sp. B3G-3, assembly GCF_028640915.1. NCBI lineage: Bacteria > Pseudomonadati > Pseudomonadota > Gammaproteobacteria > Pseudomonadales > Pseudomonadaceae > Pseudomonas > Pseudomonas sp. B3G-3. The sequence continues at coordinate 139,489 of NZ_JAQZAB010000137.1, forward strand.
TCATCTATCGCCTGCTGGATGTGCCCGATCTGGCGCAGAAGGTCGATTTCAGCTCGCTGAAATACTTCCTCTACGGCGCGGCGCCGATGTCGGTGGAGAAGCTCAAGCAAGCGATCGAGACCTTCGGCCCGGTGATGGCGGGTGGCTACGGCCAGACCGAAGCGCCGGCATCGATTTCCAACCTGCCGCCGAGCGAGCACCTGCATGGCGGCCAGCTGGCGTCGGACGAGCGGCTGTCTTCGGTGGGGCGTCCCAATCCGCTGATCCGGGTCGAGATCATCGACGACGCGGGCAATATCCTGGCCCAGGGCGAAACCGGCGAGATCTGCGTGCGCGGCGACCTGGTGATGAAGGGGTACTACAAGGCCCCGGAAAAGACCGCCGAAACCATCATCGATGGCTGGCTGCACACCGGCGATATCGGCCACCTCGACGCCAATGGCTACCTGCACATCACCGATCGCAAGAAGGACATGATCATCTCGGGTGGCTTCAACGTCTATCCGAGCGAGGTCGAGCAGGTGCTCTGGGCCCACCCGGCGGTGCAGGACTGCGCGGTGATCGGCGTGCCGGACGCAACCTGGGGCGAGAGCGTCAAGGCGGTGGTCGAGTTGAGTTCCGGCCAAAGCGTCAGCGCCGAAGAACTGATCAGCCTGTGCAAGGCCAGGCTTGGTTCGGTCAAGGCTCCCAAGAGCGTGGATTTCATCGATGCGCTGCCACGGAGTCCGGTCGGCAAGGTATTGAAGAAGGATCTGCGTGCCCATTACTGGCAAAGCGTCGATCGTCAGATCTGAAGTCGAGGAGTTATCTGATGGAACCCATTTATATTGCCGGCATCGCCATGACCCAGTTCGGGCGGCATCCGGAACGCAGCCTGCAGAACCTGGCCCTGGAAGCTCTGCAGGGCGCGCTGGCGGATGCCAACGCACAGCGTTCGGACATCGGCGCCGTTTTCTACGCCGGCATCACCAACGGCCCGTTGCAAGGCCAGTTTTCCATCCCGGGGCAGGTGGTATGCAGCAAGATCGGCATCGAAGGGGTGCCGGTCTATAACGTCGAGAACGCCTGCGCTTCTGGCAGTACCGCGGTGCACCTGGCGGTGCAGAGCCTGCGCGCCGGCGCCACCGACGTGGCGCTGGCGCTGGGCGTCGAAAAGATGAACGTACCGGACAAGCTCAAGGCCCTGTCACTGTTCGAGACGGGCTGGGACGTTTCCACCGCCGAGGAGAACTACGAGATCCTGGTGAAAATGGGAGAGGGCATCGTCCCCCCGGCCGGGTCGGAGTCCGATCGTCCATACAGCAAGTTCATGGCCATCTATGCGGCCATGTGCCGTTGGCACATGAAGACCTACGGCACCACCCAGCGGCAGATCGCAGCGGTGTGCGCCAAGAACCACCAGCATTCGGTACACAACCCTTATTCCCAGTTCCGCAAGACCTTCAGCATCGAGGAGGTGCTGGCCGCGCCGCCCATCACGTATCCGATCACCTTGCCGATGTGCGCGCCGCTGTCCGACGGCGCGGCGGCCGCCATCCTCTGCACGGAGGCGGGCCTCAAGCGCATCGGTGCCGATCCCAAGCGCTGCGTGCGGATCGCCGCCAGCGTGATCCGCAGCTTCACCCTGCGGGGCCTGAGCGAGCCGGAGAAGCATGTCAGCCTCCTTGCCGCCCGCCAGGCCTATGAGATCGCCGGCCTGGGGCCGCAGGACATGCACGTCGCCGAGGTGCATGACGCCTCGGCGATGGGCGAGATCATCCAGTCGGAAAACCTTGGACTGGCGCCCCTGGGGCAGGGTGGTGTGTGCGCCGAGCGCGGTGACTTCACCGTGGGCGGGCGGATCCCGATCAATCCCTCTGGCGGGCTGGAATCCAAGGGCCACCCACTGGGCGCCACGGGCATCGGCCAGTTGTATGAGCTGACTACCCAGTTGCGGGGCGAGGCGGGTGCGCGTCAGGTCGAGGGCGCGCGTCATGCAATCCAGGAAAACGGTGGCGGGCTTCTGGGTGTCGAGGAAGCTGCCGTCGCCATTCACATCTTGAGTCGATAGGAGAACAGTCCATGTCCACGACCCGTCGGGGCGATGAAATCAAGGCCACCTCTGGCCCGGGGCAGTTTCGCAGTCTCGGCGGGTGGATGGAGCGACCGGACGATCTGCAACCGGAACTGGAGGGTAATGTCAGCGCCGACGTCATCGTGGTCGGCGCCGGCTTCGCCGGCCTGTCCACCGCGCTGGAGCTTACCGCCCTTGGCGCCAGGGTGATCGTTCTCGAGCGAGAGTGCGCCGGTTTTGGCGCCAGTGGCCGTAATGCGGGTTATCTCGCCGGTAGCCTGGGGATCGAATTCGAGATGTTCCTCAAGCGCGTAGGTCATGAGAAGGCGAAGAAAGTCGTCGCCTTCTATGACGAGGGCGTTGCCTACGTGGAAAGAAGGCTGCGCGAACTCGGTATCGACTGCGACTACAACGCCTCCGGGATCATTCGGGCGGCGGTTCATCCCTCACAGGAAAAGAAGTTGCGCGAGAGCATGCAGATCGGTCTCGAGCTGGGCTCGTCCGCGTGCTTCCTCGACCAGGCCGAGATGCGCGCTCGTGGCATACCCCCGGCGTTTCTCTTTGGCTGCCTGCAGCGACACGGCGGTACGCTGGACCCCGGCAAGTACGTGATGGGACTGCGTCGCGCGGCGCTTCAGGCCGGTGTGAAGATTTATGAGAACACTGAGCTGCTGTCCTACAGCGAAGGCCCGATCATCCAGTGCAACACCGCGCGGGGCAGTGCCAGCGCCCCGCATCTGGTGCTCGCCACCAATGCCTATACACCGCAGCTTGGCCTGCTGCGCGACAAGGTGGTGCCGTTGCGGGTGTCGGCGATCGAGACCCAGCCGCTGTCCCCCGCGCAGCTGGCCTCGTTGGGCTGGCCAGGCCGCGAAGGTCTGGTGACGCCTCACTGGACCATGGAAAGTCATCGTCTGACCGCTCGCAATACGCTGGTTGTCACGACCAAGCGACTCAGCTATGTGTATGGATCCCAGACACCGAATGTGCCGGACAATGTTGCTTATCACGAACTGGCAACAGCACTCGAAGACCGCTTCCCGACCTTGCGCGGCCTGGGTATCCAGTCATGCTGGAGTGGCTACATCAGCCTTGCCTACGACGCACTGCCGGTAGTCGGTGAAACGGGAGAGCAGGGCAATATTCTCTACACCGCCGGGTGCTCCGGGCATGGCGTCGCCACCCAATCACTCATGGGCCACCTGCTGGCCGAGCGAATTGGCGGCATCGAGCATCCGTTGCTCGCGGCCCTGCGCCACAAGACCCCCTCGACGCTGCCCGAGCCGTTGCAGTGGTGCGCCGTCAACCTGGCGCTGGGCCTGGTGCACAGGATGGACGAGCACGTCAATCGCAAAGCACGCCGTGTTTCCAATCAGTAACTAACAGACTTGTCGATGTTCAAGATTCGACAGATGGCTGGACATATAACAACAACTTGATGCACTTGGCTGCGCACCCTGGTTTTTAAACTTGATGACTTCGCCCGTTGTGTTCTGGCGAACTGAAAGTTGCTGTCGGGTACAACGCCGCTGTCACTCTTCTATTGCCGAAATGACACTCATCAAAGAGTGATTACTTTAATAAAAAATACGTGAGGCACCCTGTATGAACAAGAAGCCCACCCCTGACACTCCGCTCGATTTAAGACGAAGGCAACTGCTCAAGTTTGCCGGCGCCTCGGCAGCGGTAGGAAGCCTCGGCCTGAAAGCGGGGCTGGCAAATGCCGCTGAAGGGCCAGGAAAAACAGACTCCGCCACTGACAGGGGAGATGTTCTGGACGTCGTCATCATCGGCGCCGGGCTGGCCGGCCTGACCGCCGCCCGCGACCTGCAACAGGCAGGTTGCCGCTCATTCGTGGTCCTCGAGGCCAGGGATCGGGTAGGGGGCCGAACCCTCAATCACGATCTGGGCTCGGGTTATGTGTCCGAAGCCGGCGGCCAGTGGATCGGGCCTGGACAGACCGCCGTGGCGGACCTTGCCCGCGAACTGGAGGTGGGTACCTTCCCCACCTATTACGAGGGCAGCACGGTCATTCTTGGCGGCGACGGGCGGGTCGAGATCGACCTGAAGGGCACCTTCGGCACCGATGAGACGCTCGCGGCGAAGCTCAGCGAACTGTCACGCGACGTGCCTTGCGGCGCGCCCTGGAAGTCTTCGAAGGTGGCCGAGCTGGACAAGCTTTCTGCAGGCGACTGGCTGTCCAGGCAGGCCATCAAGCCCGAGGACCGGGCTGGGTGGAATGCCAGCTTCCTCCTGACCTGCGGCGTGGCGCCGGCGAAGATGGGGTTCCTGCATTTCCTGTCGATGATCAACTCGGCCAACTGTGAGTACATGCAGCTCGACTCGATCAAGGACAGCGCCCAGGGCACCCGGCTTGTCGGTGGTTCGCAGATTCTCTGCATCAAGATGGCGCAGCAACTGGGTGACCGGCTGCGCTTGTCGTGCCCGGTCCGGCAGGTTTCCGACTGGGACCGCGAAGTCGTCCGGTTGCAAACGGACCAGGGGGAGATCCGTGCTCGCCGGGTGATCATGGCCATCCACCCCGCATTGTGCCATCAGCTCCGGTTCGATCCGCCGCTGCCCGAAGGGCGCGCGGCGCTGCAACGTGCCTGGCCCGCCCACTCCCCGGCGCGCAAGACGTCCATGGTCTATTCCCGTCCATTCTGGCGGGAAAAAGGCTTGAACGGGCATGTCATACAGGCGGGCGGCCCCGTCATCTGGGCCTACGACAACTCCCCGCCGGGGGGCGAAATCGGCGTGATCAATGCCTTCGTCACCAACGCTATGGTGTCCTCCGACCTGAAGGAAGCACAGCGCGTGCTGGCCCAGATTTACGCCAGAGCACTGGGCGACGAGGCGTTGAAGCCGGTGTCGTATCGCGAGCATGACTGGGGACAGGCCGACCCCTGGACCCTCACCTGCGTTTCCCCCATTCCGCCTGGTTTCTGGAGTACCCATGGCGAGGCCCTGCGTCCTCCCTGCGGCAATCTCTTCTGGTCGGGTACGGAGACCGCCGATATCTGGGCGGGCTACATGGACGGGGCCGTGCGCTCGGGCCATCAGAGTGCCTTGCAGGTGCTCAATGCCCTGCGTCGGGCGTAGGAGGCGAAGATGAAAAGAAAGATTGTGCTGGGGATTATCGCAGTCGTTGCCGTCCTGCTGGGCCTGTATGGCCGGGATTTGCTCGACCTCTATCGTTTGCAGAACTACATCAGCGCCTCGACCGAGGCCTACGAGGCCGACGGAGGCCCATGGCCGCAACTGACCGACGTCTGTACCGGTTGCCATGGAACCAAAGGCAGCTCGCAACATCAGCGCTACCCCAGCCTCGCGGGGCAGCCGGCCCCATACCTGGCGGCGCAGTTGCACAACTTCGCCAGCGGGCAGCGGATCAACCCGAACATGGCGCCGCTGGCGATGACCCTGAGCCGGGAGGAGATCGACCGACTGGCCAACTACTACGCCAAACAGCCTTTGAGCCGCGACTCGTCCTTTCAGCCCGACCCGGGCCTGCGGGACAAGGGGCAGAAACTGGTCGCCGCAGGCGGCTGCGTGGCCTGCCATGGCGAGCGCCTGATGGGCCGCGAACAGTTCCCGCGTCTTGCCGGGCAAGGGTCCGACTACCTCCGGGTGCAGCTCGATGCCTTCGCCGACGGCCGGCGAAAGGACCTGACCGGGGCAATGGGGGCCATTGCCGCGACCTTGTCAGCAGACGAGCGCAAGGCCATTGCCAGCTATCTCACAAGTTTGTCTGCGCAATAAAACAACGAATCGAACATCAATAAAAACATTGAGAGTATGTGTCATGGAACTCAGGAATATTGTTATATGCGCCGCTTGTTTCATATTGGTTTCGGCGGGACTGGTTTATGGGCTCAAGCTCCTGCGCAAGCGTAACTATCTGCTTGGCCTGGAATGGCTGGTCGTTGCGTTCTCGGCGACCAATGCTTTGCTGTACTTTTCATTGGGATCGGAAACGGCTTATTTGTTTTCGTATTTCTGTGATGCGTTTTCCAGGGGCGTCGGAATTCCAGTCATTACCATCATTGGCTTCATGGCGGTCACCCATGATTACAAACCGTCGGTCTTCAAGGATGTCATGCTGTTCGCGGGCGGTATGCTGGTCACCCTTGCTCTTGTCCTCTCTGCCAATGCCTTGGGCGGGTTCCTGGCGTATTTCTACGTCGTCATGTGGACTGTCTTCTCCCTCTACCTCGTTTACCTGGTCCTGCGTCTGCTGAGTGCCGGGGAACACATCCTGGCGCTGGGCCTGTTCCTCGGCATGCTGGCGGCGCAGACGATTGCCTGCATCTACGATTTCTACAAGATCCCGGGGGACGAGACCAACGTGCTGTTCAACTTCTATGTGCTGGCGTTGCTTAGCTGGGCCTGTCTGTTGGTCCTGATGTACTACGCCTATGGCGCCCTGGAGCGCACCAAGGAATCGATGCCGCTCCTGCAGCCACGCTGACGAGTCGTTTTTTCAAGAACGGGCCTGATTGCGCCCCACGTGCCGCGGTGTGACAGACCCACCGCGGCACGTGGGGCGCGAGCATGTTGGATGTGAAGCTGGTCGCGTCTGTCCGCATGCAGCCACCTGAGCCTGACCTCGGGGCAACGTCGGACGCGGATATCCATGATGTTTTGTGCCCGCAGGAACGTCAGGGCAGGGCGGAGGTCGAGGAGGGAAGGCAGGGAGGAAGGCAAGGAGAGGTAAGCATCCTTGCCCACGCTCACCCACAGCGGACTACTTGGCGCCTGGTGTGGGTGCCAGGGTGCCCAGGTAGTGGGCCACTGCCTTGATGTCGTCTTCCGACAACGTACTGGCCAGGGCGTTCATGGCCTGGGTGGGGTCCTTGCGCTGGTCCTGTTTGAAGGCGGTGAGCTGATCCGTCAGGTAGAGCGGCCCCTGGCCGGCGATCCGCGGCGCCAACGGGCCGCCCGAGAGGTTTTCACCATGACAGGCGACGCAGCCAGTGGTGGCGACCTTGGCCTTTCCGCGTTGCTCGAGGGCCTGGTCGCTTGCCGGGGCCTCGGTCTGGCCGGCTGTCTGCCGGGAGAAATAATCCGCCAGGAACTTGATCTGCTCTTGCGTCAGATTCGCCGCAAGCGGGCTCATTTGCGCACTGTGCCGGCGCCCTTGCGCGAAGGCCTGCAACTGCGCCTCGATATAGGCTGCGGATTGTCCAGCCAGGGAGGCATATCGGGTGTTTGCCGGCTGGCCCCTCGCGCCATGGCACAGGGCGCAGGTGTCCTGAAGCTGCGGCCAGGCGCCGCCGTTGGCCAGGTACCTGGCATTGTGCTCGTCGAGGGTATTCATGAAGCGGTAGCCGGCCACCAGCTCCGGGCCGTAGATCGCACCAGCCCCAGCCAGCGCCGTGGCCACCACCACCGTGCCGATCACTATTGCTCGTTTCATCAGGCGCTCCTCCGGTCTTGGACCAGGGCCTGGAGCGCTTCCAGCGCGGCCCGGTGGCCGGCACGGACCGCGCCGTCCATCGAGCCGGCCCAGAGATCCGCGGTTTCAGTGCCGGACCAAATCAAGCGACCGGTCGCGGGGTTCAGATGCTCGCCCCATTGCGTCCAGAAACCGGGCGGCATTGGCGAGATACAGGTGAGGGTCCAGGGGTCGACCTTGCCCCAGTCCTGGTCGTGGAACTGGACAGGGTGCAAGGCTTCGTCCCCCAGGGCCTGGGCGTAGATCGCCGACAAGGTGCTCTGCGCGGCTTGCGGATCATGGGGCAGTTGCCCGGTCCTGACGAACCCGCTGAGGACCCCGAGGCTGCCATCCGGGGGCGAATTGTCATAGGCCAGGATCAGCGGCCCTTCGACCTGGATGATCTGGCCGTTCAGGCCCTTGTCTCTCCAGAAGGGGCGTTCATAGACATGCACGGTCTTGCGCATGGGCGCGTGGGCCGGCCAGAGTCGCTGCAGCTGTGCACGCCCGGTGGGGAGGGGCGGGTCGAAGGTGATCTGGTTGCACAGGGCCGGGTTGACTGCCGCAATGACCTGCCGGGCGCGGATGATACCGCGGTCCGTATGCAGTTCGACGACGTCGCGGTCCCAACCGACGATCTTGCGCACCGGGCAAGACAGCTTGAGCTTGTCCCCCAGGGCTTGCGCCATCTTGAGGCTGAGTACCTGGGAGCCGCCAACAAAACGTGTCTCCTGGGCGCCGCCCTTTATCCCCTCGAGTTTCTCCAGGCTGCAATCGGAAGAGTTGATCATCGACAGGTAGTGCAACAGTCCCATGCCGGCTGGGGTGGTGCCGAAGGTCAGGCTCACGGACATGTTGAATCCGATCTGGTCCTGGTTGCTGATGCCTTGCCTGACCAGCCACTCGCCAACCGAAAGTTTGTCGAGGGCGGCGGCATCCGCTGCCTTCCAGGGTGCTTTGCTGGGGACGCCCCTGGCCAGCTCGTTCAGCTTGCCGACCAGCTCGGTGTTGGAGTTCGGGCCGTCGGTCACGTCCTCTTCCACCTTGGTGTCATCCAGCAGATAGACGGTTTTGCCTTGGTAATAGGTGGGGAAGGTGCCGACCTCAAGCTGGCGTGCCAGGTCGGCGATGGCTGTTTGTCCTGGCCCGATCCACTGGCCGCCCGCTTCAGAGACCACGCCATGGCCGAGGTCATGATTGTAGGTACGTCCGCCCACGCGATCGCGGGCCTCAAGCACGGCGAAAGACTCGCAGCCGGCGCTGAGCAGGTCCCGTGCCGAAGTCAGGCCCGCCAGGCCGCCACCGATGATCGCTACGTCCAATATGCCGTCGCGATTGTCTTGTAGCGCCTGCGCCGCGGCACGCGTGCTCAGCGCGAGCCCTCCAACCACTGCCGCGCTGCCAAGCGCTTGCAGCAGCAAGCGTCGCTGCGGTGATTGAAGGGGTGATTCATTGTCGGTCGAATGCATGTTTGTCCCTGCCAGATCTGAGTTTTATTTTTAAAAACAGGTGTTATGCAAAATAGCGCATAATCTGATCCGGGCAAAGGGGAAAATCGCCGCGAATCAGGGACAGGGCAGGGGGCGTCGAGCTATTGAAGCCTTGCCTGAGTAGGCGTGATGGAGCAAGGGGGGGAGGAGAGGGCCGCAACGACCTGGATGGCAGCGCTATTTCGCGGCGCAAAGCATGCAAAAGGCCGGAAGCGTGCCGGCCTTGTGCTGGTTCTGAAGAAGCTCCGTTACCGATTCCGGCAACGCTACGGCCTCATTGCTTCCGGGGACTCTTGCCGTTCGATGGCGCCGCCGGTGAGATCAGGGTGATGACCGCATCGAGCAGGGCCTGGCTTCTGGCGGGGGTGAACCTTTCGGGCTCGATCGGCAACATCATCATCCAGCCGTCGCTCATGGCGCTGATCTGATCGGCGAGCAGATCCGCTTCGATGTCGCTGCGGATCTTGCCTTGTTTCTGTCCCTTCTCCAGCATCGACGTGAGTACCTGGCGGAACAGTGCGTAGCGTTGCTTGATGATGCTCGCGAACGCTGGTTCGTGCCTGGCATGGGCCAGCAATTGGAACCAGGCGAGCCAGCCATTTGGTTCATCGACGCGCATCCAGTTCAGCCATTGTTCGATGAGTGACTTGATGTCGACCTGTTCCTGGCTGCCTTCCAGCAAGGTGTCGATCTGGTCGAACAGGCTCTGGGCGACAGCCGTGACCATCTCTTCCTTGTTGGCGAAGTAGTAGGTCACCGCACCCGTGGTGCATCCGGCGTGCTGCGCCACTTTGCGCATCGAAGCGCCGGCGTAGCCTTCCTGGGCGATCACGGCGATCGCCGCTGTGAGCAACTCGGTTCTTTTCTCGTCGCGGTTGCCAACAGGGCGCCCGCGCCGTACGGCAGGCTTGGGTGGGGAGAGGTGAGAATCATGCATGGGAAATGGGCAACTTCGCTGGCTCGATTATCTGGAGCACCATCGGTTTGAAAATGGTGCCTTCTGGCTGTGGAGCAGCATAGGGAATTTGCTCGCAGAAAGCACATGGGAAAGCAGCGCAGCGGCCAGGGCTTGAGTCCGCCGACTATTCGTCATCCGCGCGGAAGATCGTCGGGGTGATATCGGTGAAGTTGGCGACATCGCCAATCACCCTGGCAGTCCCGGGCGAGGACAGCGCGGCATTGATATCGGCCTGCTCGCGAAAGCGCAGTATCACCATGGCCACCAGCGGCGTTGGCCCGGTTGCCGGAAACAGCACCTCTGCCGATTGCAGCCCGAACTCGCTCCAGGCGGCGCGCGCCAGTGGCAGGTGGGTTGCCAGATAGTAATCCCGGTCGAATCGCCCGCCTTTGGCAGCGGGATAACTCACGATCAGTGTTGCCATGTTGTAGTCCTTGTTCCTGTCAATAAGCATCCTCGAAAGGGCGCGAAGATACTTCGCAGCCCCTTGGAATCTTGAGGCGCCTGTATGCGTCGACGCCCTCGGATCAATCCCGGCCGCAGCCGATGACCGCCACCGCGCGTATTTCCACGCGCAATGCGGGAAGGGCCAGTTGCGTGACGCCAACCGCGCTCCAGGATGGGTAACGATCGGGGAAGTACTTGTCCTTGATCTGTCCGAACGTATGGATCTCGCCCTGCAGATCGATATGGAAGGTCATCAGCTCGACCACGTCGGCCAGGCTTGCACCCGCTTCCTCGAGAATGCCGCTCAAGGCCTGGAACGCCAGGTGCGTTTGTGCCTCGATGCCTTCGGCCGGAGTCATGGTCGCGTCGACGCCAACCTGGCCGGACACCCAGATCATGTTCCCCACGCGGGTCGCCTGGGAGAAGTGAAAATTGTCGTAAATGGCCTGGGTATGGCCAGGGTTGATGGACTGTCGACGCAAGTCTTGGGTGGTCATGGACGATCTCCTTATTAGGCTTAGGCGATTTGCCGGAACGTGGTGTGGCGAAAGGAATCCCCGGCCTTCAGGTCTGCCAGTTCCTGGGTGAAGAGCACGCCTTGCTGCGGATAACCGGCAGCGCTGTGTTCCGGCAGCGGGCGGAAGGTTGCGTCGTCGCCGAAGAAGCGGAAGACAAAGGTGTGACGATCCGGGAAGGTCTCATCGACCGGAGCACCACCGTGCAGCGCGCCGGGATGGAGCACGACTATGTCTCCAGGCTCGGTCGCCCAGGAGAGGATTTCGTAAGCGTCGGGATCCTGCTTGCGCTGGGCCTCGACATCGGGAAGCCGAGGCAGTGCGTTGCCGCCATGCAGGGGCTGGGTCGGGTCGTTCGGATCGAGGAAGGTGGTGCCGTCGTAACGCGGCCCTTTGTGCGAGCCGCGGACGATCTCCAGGGCATTGCGCTTGGGCACCGACTCGAAGCTGATCCAGGCATTGCCCCAATGCAGGCCAGCCCAAGGCAAATAGGAGGTGTCCTGGTGCCAGAGCGTACGGGAGCCGCGGCCGCCCGCCTTGAGAAACACTTCCTCGGCGAAATACCAGACATGTTCAGAGCCCCAGAGCTGCGCAAACAGCTTGCCGAAGGGCAGGGAAGCGACCAGTTCCTCGAGCCGGGCCTTGGCCCTGGGGTTGGCATTGTCGACATGCGATTGCTGCTCGGTCCCGTCGAACATCCTGAAAGCATGCGGGCCGTGATTCTCGACAGCCCAGTCGTAGGCGGCCCGGCACTGGGCCAACTGTTCTTCGTTCAGAAAACCTTTGATCAGGACGGCCCCGTCTTCCAGGAACGCCTTGCGCACAGAGTCTTGCATGAGAGCTTCCTCCTAGGAAATGCCACTTGGCGATCTGGATCCTAGCAAGTCGCTTTATTTTACGCAACACGTGTTATTATAATTTGAAAAAGGCGTCGACAAGGCCAGATTCCCAGGCCTGGCTAATGCTTATCGAGTTCATCACCCGCTGACCTTCGGCGGCTCGGAGTACGAAACCTGCTGCGATGCCGAGCAGTAACGGAAACGCTGTCAGAGGGAAGGCGGGTTCGGCTGCAAGGTGTCGCAGATGACGCGAATTCGGAGCGGGTAGCCAAGGGTGGTGGGCTGCATGCACTGGATGGAAGCGATAGCCCAGGCGGACAACCGTATTTTAATCAGGACTCTTACCCGGTTTTTATGGACAACTTAGATCTCGTTAATGTCTTGCTCGTTGAAGACGATCGGAAGCTGGCGGCGCTGATCGCAGAGTTTTTGCTCCGGCATGGTTTTGAGGTGCGGGTGGTTCACCGGGGCGACCAGGCGCTGGCGGCATTTATCGAGTTCAAGCCGAACGTCGTGCTGCTTGATCAGATGCTCCCAGGCCAGAGTGGGCTGCAAGTGTGCCGCGAGATTCGCAACCTGTCCGATACGCCCATCGTCATCCTGACCGCAAAAGGGGATGACCGGGACCATGTTCTCGGCCTGGAGTCCGGTGCCGACGATTATGTGATCAAGCCTTTCAAACCCTCTGTGTTGCTGGCTCGGCTACGCGCCTTGCAACGCCGGCTGGCACAAAACTCAACGACACTCGATGTCCTGGAGTTCGGACGGTTATCGATCGACCGCGGTTGCCGGGTGGTCAGCCTGGCCGATGAAAAAATCAACCTGACCACCATGGAGTTCGAATTGCTGTGGGTGCTGGCCAGTGCGGAGGGCAAGCTTCTTTCTCGCGACGACATCCTCAACCGTATTCGCGGGATCCCGTTCGATGGGTTCAACCGTAGTGTCGATGTCTACATCAGCAAGTTGCGCGGCAAACTCAATGACAACCCCCGGGACCCGGTATGCATCAAGACTATCTGGGGCAAGGGCTACGTTTTTAATCCGTTTGCGTGGGAAGTCTAGATAGCGCTACGCCAATCATGGCTATTGGCTTGGCGAGAGAGACTTGGCTCAACCATTAATAGATGCAAGGTAGGACATGAAAAAGGTTTTTTTATTTTTGCTGTTTTTTGTCTGGATTCCGACATCTCTGTATTCGCTTTACTGCTGGAAAATGGCGGATAGTTGTTCGATGCAGGGAGTAGGACTGAAGCAGCAGAGTTCGGCATGTTGTGTCGCAGAACCTCATCAGTGATCGCTTGGCACTTATCCATCAGCCCGGGCATTCGGCTGGTTGAAGAGGTGAGGGGATCCGTATCTTCAAAGTCGTGTGTGGGTGCTACTCAATCTGGACTGATCTGGGGGGAGCCTACGACAGGCTCTGGTGCGCGCTCACCACGCAAGTCACGCACCAGGCCCGTCAATAATTACCACTGGCCACTTATGAGACAGCCGACGATTTCCCAACCGCTGTATTCCCACCAGGAATATCGTTCATCGGAGCAACTTCTGGCCAGGCTGGCCATCTGGATTTCGCCAGCTTTTTGATGAGTTCCAAAAGGCGTGTCAATAGAAGCTGTCACCTGATTGACGGTCTGGGGAGCCTTGATGGTGGTCGGATGCACGGAAGCGTTCGCGACAGTTGCGGTGAAAGCGAGCATCGCGGATACGGCCAGAGCAGTTATGGACTTTTTCATGTTCGAATCCTTTCAGTTATCTGACATGCGGCTTATACGTCGGCCTGACCTGCCTTTATCAATAATCTGAACAGATCGGGCACTCGCGTAGTGACGCTATGAAAGCCTACTACCGTGCTGCCTCCCGCACAGTCGCTCAACGGCACTATTGACAAGCTGGTAAAAGCCTGGATTTTTCTGTTGAGGGAGCTGCCCAAGAGTTCGAGTTTGACGAGCCTGTTGTTAACGGTCTCGCTGAAAATGTCAGCTTTCGTCATGGTTTGAGGCGATGGTTCGCTGGGGGCAGTTCACTCGGATCCTCAAAGCTCAGTTGGAGTTGAGCAATAATCGTGTCCAGTTGCTCAGGGCAGCCCAGCGACTCTATGCATCCAGCCCAGGTGTCTTCCTGACACCGGCCCCCCTAAGCGGGTCTTTCGGCTTTTTTGAGATTGGGGCGAATCAACGAGAGCTCCCGCTCGAATGGCCACATCGAAACGCTCCTCCACGAGATCGACACGACGATCGAAGCACTCCGCTCCTCCAGGTCCGAGATCCTCCAGCTCACTGTGGACTTCGGCAGGTTCAGATGTCGCGCCGCCTCACTCAGGCTCTGCGCCTGGCTGATCCATACCAGGAACAAGAGCCAATCATTCGTTCCACCTGTGGAACGGTGATGCCAATTTTACATGGCTTGTACAAAAGCAGGCCGGGACATATCTTTTGGATGTGAGAAGACACCACAACCCGAAAGAGAAGGAGAAACTGTCATGGCGGATATTCCGCAACTGATCAATGGTCTGGCCAGAGGCCTCAGCAGCCCGGTCCGTGCACCGATTCTGCACACGCCGGACGAATACGGGATGGCGTATGAGGATGTCACCTTCCCGTCGCTGGACGGCACCCCGCTGGAGGCATGGTGGATACCCTGTCCAGGCTCGGACAAACTGGTCATCGCCAACCACCCGATGCCTATGAACCGCTATGGCTTCCCCTCGCACCTACCCCAGTGGCAGTTCGTGCCCGGCAACGACATCGAGGTCAACTACATGCGGGAGTACCAGCACCTGCATGAGGCCGGCTATAACGTGCTGACCTACGACGCGCGCAACCACGGTCACAGCGGCGTCGCCAACGGCGATATCTTCACCTGGGGCCTCTTCGAATCCCGTGACGTGGCCGGTTCGCTGCACTACATCAAGTCCCGCCCCGACACCCGCGGCATGAGATTGGGCCTACTCAGCCGCTGCATGGGCGCCAATGCCACCTTCGTCGCGAAAACTCGGTACCCCGAGCTTTTCGCGAGCGTACACGCCTTGGTCGCCCTGCAACCTATCTCAATGCGCGCCATGGTCGAGCGCAACCTCGAGGCGATGGGGATCGCGGACCAGTTCGACGCCGTTGACCGGGAGGTTCAACTGATCACCAGCTTCACGATCGATCAGGTGTCGCCGCTGGAATACGCCAAGAATTGGCAGGCGCCTGCCTTCATCCTTCAGGTGCGCGACGATGCGCTGACCAAGCCCGCCGACGTGCAGGCGATCTTCGACAACATCCCCGTCGCTGACAAGAAGCTGTTCTGGATCGAAGGCAGCACCCGGCGCTGGGACGGCTACAACTACTTCTCCGAACATCCGGCGCAGATGATCGAGTGGTTTGATAAACACATGAATTAAGCCGATTTCACTCTGGCCGCGTGGCTTCGTTGAGACCACTGACATAACCCTCGAGGACTTTGGGGCGTGCGTGTCGAAAATCTACTGGATACGCTGGTGATCCCGCCGATGCGCGACTACATGAGCGCTTTACTTCCTACGCCGCGACTGAGCGTATGACAACCGCCAAGGACGTCGCTCACACAGAGCGGCGCTCCTTGCCTCCTTTGTATCAATAGCCATCAGCAGAAAATGCAGGAGAATAATCATGTCGGATAAAACCATTGTTGTGTTTGGCGCAACGGGTCGGCAGGGGCAGGGGGTGGTGAACGCGCTGCTCGACCAGGGTGGCTACATTGTCCGGGCGATCAGTCGCGATGCCAGCTCGGACCAGGCCAAGGAGCTCGCCGCTCGTGGGGTCGAGGTGGTCGCTGCAGATCTGAACGCAGCGGATACGTTGGCATCGGCGCTCAACGGGGCCTATGGCGTGTTCCTGGTCACCAATTTCTGGGACCCTGCAACCGGGGCGAGCGAGTACGACCAGGTCAGGAATGTGGTCAGCGCCGCAAAATCCGCCGGTATTTCTCATGTTGTTTGGTCGACGCTGCCCAACGCTCTCGACATTTCAGACGGTAGGTATGAGGTTTCGCATTTCACCAACAAAGCTCTGGCCAACGTTGTGATCGCTGACGCGGGCTTTCCCTACTACAGCTTCGTCGAAGCGCCGTTCTTCTTTCAGAATTTTCTTGCCCAGATGGCACCGCAACCCACCGGAAACGGGGACCAAAAGGCCTGGGCGGTTCCGATGGATATCACCAACAAAAACGTCCATGCCGGCGACATCCTGGAACTGGGGAAATTGGTCAGGCAGGTCTTTGACCACCCGGAGACAGCCGGTCAGGGGCAAATCCTGTCGCTCTGCCCCGACGCTTACAGCTGGCAAGAGTTCGCGGATATTCTGAACGCACAGGGCCACAACGTGGTGGTGAGCCAGGTGCCAGGCGAGGTCTACGATACGTTCTATCCTGGCGCGGAGGAGGTCTGCGAAATGATGAGCTACTTCGAGGACTACAGCTACTTCGGCCCTGATGCGGACACCAAGAGGGCGCGCGCCGATGCGCTTGTCGGTGGGCAACTCACCGGTTTTGCTGACTGGGCCAAGGTCAACATGCCGGCCTGATCCACCGGCTGATGGCGTGGAAAGGACGAATACCATGACGACAAGCACGACAGAACGCGAAAACACCCAGCTCCACCTCGGGCACAATCAGCGTCCACGCGACATCGTTCACCGGGCGCGCGGGATAAGCAGCGGCCCGATTACGCGGCTCGTGAGCCCCTCTGACTGGGGTGGGTTCATCAAGCCGTTCGTATTCCTCGATCTCTTCGATTTTGAGGGGGGGCATGCCCCCTCTCTTGAACTTGGCTGGCACCCGCACTCAGGTATTGCCACAGTAACCGTCCTTCTTGATGGCTCGGTCCAATACGCCGAGACGACGGGCAGCGTGGGCGTATTGCCCGCCGGCGGCGTGGAATGGATGCAGGCGGGGGGCGGTGTTTGGCACACCGGTACCGTGAACTCGGCGCCCGTGAGAGGTTTCCAGCTCTGGGTGGCGCTCCCACCCGATCTTGAAAATGCGCCTAGCATGAGCCACTACGTGATGCCCGAAGATGTGCCCCACGTTGGCCCGGTGCGGGTGATCCTCGGCTCGTATAACGGTCTTTCGAGCCCTATCGTTGCGCCACCAATGACGTACCTCCTGGTCACGCTGAAGGACGGCGAACGATGGACGTTCCTCCCGCCATTGGGGCATGACGTCGCGTGGCTATCGTTGATGGATGGTGCGCTGCATGCGTCATCTCGCATCACACGTGGAGAGATCGCGATCTTCGAGCACGGCGAGACGGCCATCGAACTAGTCGCGGAGGGTGACACACAGTTCGTGCTTGGCTCGGCCAAGCAGCACCCTCACGAACTGGTGCTCGGCCACTACTCTGTGCATACCAGCGTCGAGGCATTGCGACGGGGCGAGGCCGAGATCCGCCGCATAGGGCATCAACTTCGCGCCGAGGGCAAGCAGAGCTACGCGCTCTGGTCGATCTGAGGCCGGGACGTGATTCAGAAAGAAGAGAAGAAACATTCATGGCCCAGACTCGAAAGTGGCGTCCATCACTACAAAAATGATGGGCGCCACTTTGATGTCGATTCCGGCTTGCGACTACGACACCCTCGCGAGTCGCTCTACAGGAAGTCAGTCGCGAACAGCATGCACAGGAGGCACGCCGACGGGGTCAGCAGTCGCAGGTCGAACAACGCCAGATGGTTATGTGCCCGACGGCCTACCACGTTGTTCAACGAGCCATTTGTCGAAGGTACGCACGTCGGGCTGGCGCGCCAGCAGCGCCGGTATGTTGGCGAGGTAGCCGGCCTCCCCAAACCACTCAAACATCTTCCGAACGTCATGGGGCAATGAACGTAAT
Organism: Pseudomonas sp. B3G-3; assembly: GCF_028640915.1. Lineage (NCBI taxonomy): Bacteria > Pseudomonadati > Pseudomonadota > Gammaproteobacteria > Pseudomonadales > Pseudomonadaceae > Pseudomonas > Pseudomonas sp. B3G-3. Next base: position 157,076 of record NZ_JAQZAB010000137.1, read on the forward strand.
AGCAACCTGGGCAGTGGGAAGGGTAGCCCGGCCGCCCAGCCGTGGCTCTTGAGGGCGACGACGATCTGCGCGCGGGTCAGCTCGACGCCGGCGATTTCCTCGGACTTGCCAAGAGACTCACCCGGATGGGTGAAGGCTTGCGCAACCCAATTGCCAATGTCGGCCGTTGCAATCATTTGGAGTGGCTTCGTCTTGGGCACATAGCTGCGCAACAGCGCCAATAGCACGGTTCGTAGTGCAGGCTTACTAAAGTTCTCCATGAAGAACGCTGGACGAACGATGCTGGCGGGTAGACCAATACTGCGAATGTGTTCCTCGATAAGCCACTTGCTTTCAAAATGCGCTACGCCCGAGCGCCGATCGGCTCCTCCCACCGATGCATAGATGAAGTGTTCTACCCCTGCAGCTAGCGCAGCATCCGCCACGGCAATGCCCCGGCGAGTTTCGAGCTCCGTGCCTTGTTCTGAACCTTGAACGGAAAAAACTCCATGGGCGCCGGCAAAGGCGCTTCGCAGTGAGGCATAGTCGTCCATGTCGGCCGCAACGACCTCGATGCCGTTCGCGGCCAATTGCTGCGCCACGTTGGAGCTCGGCTTTCTCGAAAGCGCGCGAATGCGCCAATGGCCTTCGGTCCATAATGAGCGGATCACGGCACCGCCCTGTTGCCCAGTGGCACCTAGAACAACGATGGTTCTGAAAGTCATGGTATGAAACTCGACTGTTTTATCGAAGAGATCAAGGAACACAAATAGCTTGACGAGCCCCCCAGGTCAGAGGGATTCACGAGATGCGTAATCGGACCGCTGCTCACTCCTATGCGTGCGCTGAGCGATATCGCGCGGACGCTGATTGTGCCTGGGTAGAGCAGGGGGGCTTGACGCTTGTCGTCATGGTGTTCGTTCTTGTTTGTGGGGACTTTTTGCAGGCTTCGGCCAGTGCGGTGCCGCCGAGACGAAGCACATCACGGCGGCTGAGTGGGTTGCTCGTCGTCCCTGGTGTCCGGGGCCGAACGTGTTGTCACACCAGCCCGAGGCCGAGCAACTCGGCGAGCGCCTGTCCTCGCGGGGTGGTCCAATCGACGGCCAGCTCCGACACGACCTGTGCCGTCGACGTGATCACGGCTCCGGCCTGCTCCATACGCCGCAGCGCGGCGGCGTCCCCTGTCTTTGTGAAAGAAGCAGACGCGTCCGTCACAACCTGAACGTGATACCCCTCGTCAAGCAGCTGGAGCACTGGAAAGACGACGCAGATCTCGGTCGTGATGCCAGCGACTATGACCTTCTTCCGTTCTGTGGCCTTGACCGTGTTGCTGTAGTTCGGGTCGTGCATCGCGTTAACGATTCCCGTGCGCTTGACCCGCTTGGCGAAGGCGTCCGGTGCGACTTCCTCCAGCTCGGGAATCAGCGGGCCCTGGATGTTCTCCTCCATGCTTGAGGTCAGTACCAGTGGCATGCCGACACCCTTGGCGATCTTCGCGAGTTGCACGGTGTTCTTCCTGACTTGCTCGACGTCGTGCGATCGCGTCCAGGATATCGTCCCCGTCTGATGGTCGATCAGCAGCATCGCGGCGTTTTCTGCGGTATAGACATTCTTATGCATGGTTCGCTTCCTGTCTGGTGGTTACCGACGCTTCACGTGCACAATAGGTTCTGTCATTTCGTTGCACAAGCCATGGTATTTTGGCAACATCGTTCCATGAATAGAACGACCGATCTCAACCAACTCTTGATTTTCGTACGGGTCATTCAGGCGGGGAGCCTGAGTGAAGCAGCGCGACGTTTGAACCTGCCGAAGTCCACGGTGAGCCGGAAGATCTCTGACCTTGAGGAACGGGTCGGTGAGCGGCTTATCCAGCGCACGACGCGTAAACTGGGCCTCACCGAGGCGGGCCGTCTGCTCTTCGAACGTGTCTCTCCGGCCATGAGCGACATCGAGGAGGCCGAGAGCGCAGTGGCGGGAATGCGTGGGGCGCCGCGCGGCGTGCTGCGGGTCGCGGCTCCCATGTCGTCCAGCACGCTCGGACCGATCGTCGCCGAGTACCTGGTTCGTCATCCGGACGTGGCCGTCGAGATGGTGTGTTCCGATCGTCTTGTCGATCTCGTAGAGGAACGCTTCGATGTGGCCATTCGAGCGGGAGAGCTCGTCGATTCGACCCTTGTTGCGCGTAATCTCGGAAAAGCGAAGTTCATGCTCGTCGCGGCACCCGAGTACTGCAAACGCCATGGCGTCCCGAAGACGCCTGCCGAACTGACGAGCCACGCATGCGTCGCATTCGGCGGCGGAGCCGCACCGCACGTCTGGCCCCTGGAGTCGGGGGGCAAACGTGTCGAGGTCCGCGTTACCCCACGACTGACGGTCAATGATATGGAGATCGTTCGCGAGGCCGCCCTCGCGGGCGTGGGGATCGCATGGCTACCCCAGCTCTTCTGCGCCGATGACTTGCGCCATAAGCGCTTGCTGCCCTTGCTCGTCGACTGGTGCTCTGCGGAGATCCCCGTGCATGCGCTCTACCCAACGAGACGTCATCTTTCGCCAAAGGTGGTCTCCTTCGTCGACCTGCTCTCCGAGCGGATCCAGCTGCACGATCACTAACGCGCAGCTTTTGCCTACGCCCACATGCGGCGCCGTCCCTCTTGTCCCGGCGCTTTGTCGACTTCTCGCCAACCCTCCAGGCAAAACCCGGCGGGGAGAAGGGATAACATTTTGAACTAGGCGGAATTTTGGGATTGCCTATCCAGATTGGCCGAGTCTATCGGTCGGTTCTGCCTACCTACATTTCGATGCCACCCAGAGGGCAGGGCGGATATTTCTCATGGTCGACTCTCCCTTTTCCCATACAGGATCCACACCCGATGCCAGGGCGGTTTGAGCCTTCTCATATCCGTACGTTTGCCTGTGCCTGCAAGGCCGCTTATTGCCTGAGGCGTGTCGGGGCAGGGCGTTGAGATTGGATATGCATGTGCTGGCGGTCATGGTACTGGCGACCTTTGATAAAGGACGGATCGAAGCTATCCTCACCAAGGATAGGGATCTTAATTATTTTCAATCTGGGCAGGAGCCAAGAGACATGACAGGGGAAGATCTGATTAAGGCAATAAACAATAACAAGACACTCATGGAGTTGAATGATTGTCCTTCTGTGTCAGTTCAAATGGGCTGTGCTGTTTATGGGAAGGTGCAAGATGACGTTGGCAATGATGAAATTACAAATAATGGGAGCATGAAGTACCAAATCGATCAGGCACTTTTATTTCGTGGTTTGCACTCGGAGACAGCTGTTTGGCACTTTAGTACGGATAGTCCGGAACCAAAGGTTCATCACTTTGTCGTTATCCCTTGGTTCAAGCAGTCAGCCGGGACAGTGTATACGGTATTTATGGCCTACGAGAAAAAGTACATGGTGGTTAATTATGTCGAGCATAAGAGTCCAGCTCCTGGCGAGATTAAAGGCTACAAGACAGTTTGGACGGCAAACGACCTAAGCACCATGCTCTCTGACTTACTAACTAAGAGTAACGCTTGGGAAGAATATTTCGGTAATGTTGGGCCAGCTCAGGCAAATAAAATCCGCTACTTTAAATACAAAATAACAACACTAGACTCTGCAGTTTCCAACGTGAATCAATACAGAGAGCTCTGTCGGTAAACTACTTGACCATCCTGGCGACCGTCTCACACTTGGCCTGCGGTTACCCAAAGCCCACCTTCAGTGACTCGATGTGCAGGTGGGCCTCGGCCAACAGCTTCTTGAGTTTGGCATTCTCCGGCTCGATCTTTTGCAGGCGTTACGAATTTCGAGAGATACCGCGACGTGTTCACCAACAGCCGGTATCCGTACGAGTCAAGCAGCTGGAAATTTTCCGATCCAGTGCCGGTGGGGTTCTGGATAGGAGCAAAGGACTCAGGATCCGTTTGTCCTGGATTACCTGGATTACATTGCTGAGGTCCAGACGCGAGCTGCGGCAGAGTGATCGAGGCCTGGCTTCGAATCTGCCGCCCACACCCCCCAAGCCTCCATATAGATATACGCATAATGTATATTATGTTAAATCAGATGCTATGTTAGATATGTTCATGTGCTTCGTCTGACGTCAGTACCCGGAAGTGAACATCGAATTTTTTGAGACCTAAATATCGAAATTCAGATTTCTTGCCCCATTTTGGATCTTCCCCTCAACGCGACACCTTGCAAATTTGTTGAGCAGCATGGTCAAGTGGTTTCACCGTCTTTGTATTTCCCAGCTAATGCCATCGACAGCTCCAAGACGCGAGCCTGACTGTTCATTAAATTCTGCTCGAGTTTTGCAACCTTAAGCAGATGCATCTGATTTTCTGCGTGTCTTTGCTGAAGTGTCTGCTGTTCGAAGTGCTCAATATTCCTCTGAAGTTTTTCGATATCACTCTTCAATTTCTCCGTTAGCTCCAATAGCTGTTCGTTTGCAGACTCCGTTTTTACCAATCGCGCAGTAAGGTTATTCATAATCTCCTGATCTTTCCAGATCTTCTGAGTCGCTTGTCTAAGCTCAACTCGTAGTTCGGCGCAGGCATTGGTTTCGATCTCCAGGCTTCGCTGAGCCCTAATTTTTTCCTTGACATTGGCTGCCCATCTGGCTCGAAGTCTTCCTTCAAACTCTTGGATTTCATCGCGCTTTTTGGTTGTTTCAGCCTTTGCAGCTTCGATTAGCTCTTTGTAAATCGATAGCAATGCTGCTCTGATCTGATCTGGAAACTGAGCGAGCCGTTCACTAGGAGCGAGATTTTCCTCCTCTACCGATGACGCATCTTTAAGAAGCTTTGAAATGGTCGTGTATGAACCATGACCTGTCTGATTTCGTACAGCTGTAAGTGTGACTTTAAGACCTTGTTTTTTTAATTCAGCAACTGCGCACATAACTTCTTCTAATGTAAGCGAGTTGGTTTTAGTATTTATCATGCAGCTCCCTGCCCTTACAATTTGGTTGTTGGAAATGACGACTTCGTAAATTATAATTCTCATGCTGAGCGTCTTTCGTGCAGTTAGTATCGAATCGAGCTAGTCTAGCGACCCGTTGCAGCGGAGTAAGTCACATGGCCGCCCCTTTTCCCCAGGCAGATAAACCGACACCTCTGGCCCGCAAACCAACGCAATACCTAACCCAGGTCAGCATTGAAAATCTCAGCCAGCTCAGCATTTTCTTGCTCGCTAAGGAAGGTTTCGCGCTGAACGACGTCTACGCAATGGTCTCGCTTTCCGAGCTTTACTTGTCATGGAAGGTCATCAAGCGGATCGTTGGTAAGCCTGGCCGAACGAAGCAAGGCAAAAACGATAAATCCACGACTGGTCGACTTGGCGCTTTTGAGAGCGCAATAGCCTTTCAATACGCAAAGGTTCTTGAGCACGCAACGACTGTTTTTGGCACATTGCGGCTTGCTGAGGAATGGCTTGCCAAACCCTGTAGGCATTTGGCCGGTAATATCCCTCTTGATCTGGTGGGTAATCCACTTGGGTTTCAAGCTATCGAAGACTACCTAGAACGGGTAGAACTGGGTGTTTATCAATGACATACCAGTTATGTCTAGATGCCTGAGCGGGGCAAAGCACCTCCATTAGCTTCGTCAGGACGATGTTTCGCATTCGCGTCGGCTCCAAACGTATGTACAAGAGGTCAAGTTATCAGGCGCCCTCTTCCCCTCCCCCTATTCATCTTGGCTAGCCCCAGACACCGAGAGTGCTCCTGTTGCCCTTTGGTTGTGTGGACCTAGCCATAAAAATTCTCAAGCTGGAAAGGCTTAAAGATCCTTGCGGGGCGATGAGCGTCCCCCTTCAGAGGTTCTTACTGAGCACAATTCGTCCCTGATTTTCTGAAACAGAAGCTCAACGTCCTGATGACTTTCTTTACCGACGTATGTGGCGACAAGAATGGTGAGCGGGTGCACTTCTAAAGCTCCTGCTAGCTGGTCCACTTTTTCTAACGTTGGGCTTTTGAGGCCTCGTTCCAGCGTGCTGAGGTAGGTGCGACTGCTTACAGTAGCAAAATCTTCTTGAGTAAGATTTTTACTGCTTCGGATCTGTTTCAGCGCTAGGCCGAACGCGATATTGAGTTCCAATTTGCTGATCCCGCAAAAGGAACGATGAAGCGCTATCGAATCTTATAGGACTACAATCTATAGTGTTCATTTTCGAGGTTTGCCATGTTTACCACCTACCCAAGGGCCGAAATCACCTTCGATACGCCCGATGCTACCAACTCGCATGAGGGCCAGCGAGTTTGGAGCTTCGTTGAGCAGGAGCTGCTGCTGCCTTGGTTTTACCTCCAAGTGGTGCGCAGGGCTGGACGGGAGAATTACGCCAGCATGCTTATGATGTATCACGCTCACGAGCTCAAACAGTTTATCGACGCGCAGTCGAACCGCGTGTGGGTCGAGCAGGTTCAGTTAGTTACACCTCCCCATATGAATGGCCAATCTATCTGGCTGATGGAGCCTCTGGCGATGGCTGGGATCGTTATGGATCCCCGGGACGGGGCGCACTTTTTCGTTTACCAAGTCGCCGGCGGGGCGACCTACTCGTTAAGAGACGATGCCGATGCGAATTTGAAGCCGTTCAGAGTCTTATTTTCAGTTGAGCGTGATCTTCGTAGCTAGCAGGCTCCTGGCCACGACTAATGTCTTTGAAAGCGGGCAAGACGGGTCACGCACAAAATTCGTTCGAGCAGGCCAACGATAGCGGATTCCAGGGGCAATCTTGACGTCCGAAGAACATGTACCACGCTGGGGATACTTCTCTCAAAAGCTCACGCTTTAAGTGCGCATGCTGAACCCGTGGGCATACTCGCTGGAGTGAGCAGCGTTCGTGATAATGCAGTCAAGGCTGTGGAGTGACCGTGAACAAATTCCAACGTTGGACAGTGAAATGTCAAGATACTAAGGACGGGAGTGGCGACTGTATTATCGACTTGCCATCTGATCTACTTACCGAGTTAGGGTTAGGCGTTGGCGATGTGCTGACCATTGAGGTGGTTAACGGTTCGATAGTATTGAGGCCGAAGCCGAACGATCCTACGATCCGATGATTTATCGATGAGGACTGGCTCCATTTTGTAGTTCAACTGGATATAGGCATTGGCTACCTCGATCGACGCCGGACACGCATTTTGTTTCGACTGCGTGGTGACCGCATGACGCCAAGTCCGTTCGAGGCCGATCCACAATGGATGGATCCGGTGTGCGCCTGCGTTGTCTCAGGGATGGACAACGCGAAGCCCGCGACGCCAATCGCAAAAAGGGTGATGGCTAAATTAGTGTGACGCATTGGAGTCTGAGCCCCATGTGCTTCGCCGAAGTTGTTCATTCCTAAGCAAAATCGGCCAATATCTTCCGCATCCACTTAGGCATCTTGCAGGCCATGAGCTTGCTGAATTCCTCAGCGCTAAGCGAGCTAAGGATCTTGCCGGCGGCTTGCTCAGTCACCCCCGCTTTTCCAAGATACAACAGAGCAGTCAAGGCTAAGCCTACTTGGGTACCAGCTTGCTGGAGCCGTTGCCAAGACGAATGACGCAACCGCACCACCGCGTTACCTATCTTGATTTCACGTGTCGATCCGCTGGTGTAGTAAGTCGGTAGAACCTGCATCTGAGTGCTAATTCCCAGCCTGCGAGCAGCTTCTACGCCATGGACCTGGATAGTCTCGCCTCTGGTCCTTGCGACTGCCTCCATGACTGCTATCGGGTTAGCTCGAACCTTCTTACCAGTGTACTCACTCAGCTTAGGGCGCATGTAGATGCCGCGAGCAACGCGCTCTAGGACGCCGCTCTGCACCATCCGAGACAGTGCTTTATCAACCGAGGTGCGAGAGCCCACCTCTACGAACACGGCCTTAGTAAAGGGCTTGCCCTTCTGCATGTGCTTGATACGCTTAGAGATACACTCAGCGACAGACATGAATGACTCCTATAGCGCGTGGATTACGTAGTCTGTCACTGAGAACCATCCACCCAAGTCTATCAACACATCGAGGATACGCAGTAACGCCAGGGCCTGATCTTGCTCGAGCGGATAGTGCTTATCCGTAAGGCGCTGAATCGTAGCGGCGATACGTGCGGGCAGTGTGGTTCCTGTCCAACTACCCTGCGACAGATGAATGGATTCCAGTGCGGCTGCCACCTGCTGTGAGAATACCCGAATGGGATAGGCATCGGCGGCTCGCTCGCAGAGGGTCAAGGACTTGCTCATCACGTCTGATGACCAGCCAATTTTGGCCATGATGCGAGTGATCATCGGCATGATCGCCGCCACCTGTGACCAGTCGCCATTCGCAAATCGGGTCGCCTGCGGCGCATCTGTTACGGCTACGAAAAGCAGCGCATCGACGAGACGGGCCAATGCATTGTCGTGAACTGCACCGTCACTTTTTTCTGAGAAGGCTTGATCATCGATTAAACAGAGCACGCGGTCTTGAGAACGCTCGCTGGGTACGCTAACCACGATCTAAAGGCGAGCGAAAATCCTCCCGCTCAGGCTCAAGCACTATCAGCCCATCAAGCAGAGCTTGGTGGAGCAAGCTCTGCCACTGCATCTGAGGCAGAGCGCAATTTGAGCAGCCTCACCAGCCTTAGCGAATCGCCGAGAGTGAGCTATCACCAGCTCAGTACGGTACCAGGCGGGCGAGTCCGTCTGTCCAGTCGTCCCAAGTGGTCACGCCTTTGGCTAGGTCGATCATCTGCTCTATGTCCACCCCGCGGCTTATGGCTTCTGAAGCCTGCTGATCGAGCCAATGAGACCTCAGATTTTTGAGCCGCTTGCGTAGTACGCCGGCAAGATAAGCTCGTCTCCCTGGAAGAGAGCCCTGCAGCTTCACGAGCATCTTCGATAGCGCCGGAAGGTCACGGTCTGTTTCAGGATTGAACTCGGGGCTTTTCATCAGCGCATCCAAGCCCTGAAGAAAGCGAGCGGCACCGTATCGATTCGCCAACGCTCGAACGCGCTCCTTCCCAAACTCAGTGAGGGATCTTGGACGTAGAAAGTCGTTATAGGCACGGACAGCCACTTCGTGCGCGGCCGCCGGCGAAATCCGTTCCGCGACTCTCGCAGAGATCTTCAGCAACGCCAGTTGCAAGTAGGCCAGATCACTTCCACTCAACTCAGAAATTGCAGCCTCAACATCGGCAAGTGGACCGCTGACAGTCACAGGCAATCCTTCACCGGCCAACCGCAGTGCCAAAGGAGGACGTAAAGGAATCCCCCACTCCTCGAATACTGACTCAATGGTGGCTTTGAATCGCCCCGGGTTTCGTAGACACCTCTTTGCCTTAAACTGAGGCCAATCAGGAGGTGCCATGAGCAACCCGCGTTACCCCGAAGAATTCAAAATCCAAGCGGTCAATCAAGTGACCGAAAAGAAGCTGCCT
>NZ_JAQZAB010000137.1:166511-325968 GCF_028640915.1 Pseudomonas sp. B3G-3
ATCCGCTTTTTCGCCGAGCTGGCGGACAAGCACGGCGGTTCGCTGGCCGCCACCCAGACCGACCGCCTGGGCATGCAGATCGCCGAACCCTATGGGGTGATCGCCGCCATCGCGCCGTGGAATTTCCCGCTGAGCATGGCCTCGTGGAAAGTCGCCCCGGCCCTGGCCGCCGGTAACGCGGTGGTGCTCAAGCCGTCGGAACTGACGCCGTACTCCAGCCTGCGTTTCGCCGAACTGGCGCTGCAAGCGGGGATCCCGGCGGGCATCTTCAACGTGGTACAGGGCGACGGCCGGGTCACTGGCGATGCCCTGTGTCGCCATCCGCGGGTGGCCAAGGTGACCTTTACCGGCTCCACCGCCACCGGTTCGAGCATCATGTCCACCTGCGCCCTGGTCGGGCCCAAGCCGGTGACCCTGGAGCTGGGCGGCAAGAGCCCGCAACTGGTGTTCGCCGACGTGCCGGACATCGCCAGGACCGCGCGCACCGTGGCCATGGCCATTACCGGCAACGCCGGGCAGGTCTGTGTCTCCGGTTCGCGGCTGCTGATCGAACGCTCGATCATGCAGCCCTTCGTCGAGCACCTGCGGACGTACTTCGAACAATTGCGCCCGGGGCCGACCTGGTCGTCGGCCAGCACGCTGTCGCCGATCATTTCCCGGCAGCAGGCCAACCGCATCGACGGCATCGTCCAGCGTTCGCGCCAGGCCGGCGCCGAGGTGCTCTGTGGCGGCGGCTTGTTCGATGGCCTGGGCGGCGCCTATTACCAGCCGACCCTGCTGACCGGCCTGGACAACAGCAATCCGGCGGTCTGCGAGGAGATCTTCGGCCCGGTGCTGACGGTGCAGGCCTTCGACGACGAAGCCGAGGCCCTGGGCCTGGCCGAGCACGCCACCTACGGCCTGGCCGCCGGGGTGCACACCGCCGACATCAACCGCGCCCTGCGCCTGGTCCGGCGCCTGGAGGCCGGCACGGTGTGGGTCAACCGCTACGGGCGCAGCAACGACTACATCCTGCCCACCGGCGGCTACAAGCGTTCCGGCATCGGCAAGGACCTGGGGCGCGAAGCCTTCGAGGCCAACCTGCGCTTCAAGAGCGTGCTGATCGATATCGCCGGCTGAAAGCCATGACCGGCAGGCGGCGGGTGAGCGGGGCGGTACGAAGTATGCATTGAACCTTCCGGCGCGGCCGAAGGCCGGCCGCCACCGGTTGGGGATTGACCGGGACACACTCTGCGATTCAGCGAAACGGGCGCTTCCAGACGGGGGCGCCCGTTTTTGTTGGGGCGGCGCAGGTTCTGCGGCGGTCGGGCCCTGGCTTGAGCCCCGGCGGCTGGAAAAGGTCCATAAAAGCGCATGAATACGGGCTTTGCCCAAGGCTGGCGCGCCCCGCAAAGTCTGCTGAGGGCACCCCGAAAAACGGTGGTTTGTATCGAGCAGCCCGCGCTTTTAACGCCATCTGCTGATTTCACGGTGTTGTAATGAAGCTGTGATTGCAACGCTGCATCAGGGCTCCGGCAGCCGCGCTCTTGCGTGTCACGCCATGACCTCAACGAACTTCAGGACCGCACTCAATGAGCTTTCTTCGTCCCAAATTCATTACGTTCGACTGCTACGGTACGCTGACCAACTTCCACATGGGCACCATGACCCGCGAGCTGTTCGCCGACCGCGTCAGCCCCGAGCAGATGGACCAGTTCGTCAAGGACTTCTCGGCCTATCGCCTGGACCAGGTGATGGGCGACTGGAGGCCCTACGACGAGATCCTCAAGACCGCGCTGGCGCGGACCTGCAAACGCTGGGGCGTCGAGTACCGTGACGAAGGCCAGCTGTACTACGACGCGGTGCCGACCTGGGGCCCCCATCCCGACGTGCCGGCCGGCCTGTCGAAGATCGCCGACAAGATCCCCCTGGTGATTTTCTCCAACGCCAGCGACAGCCAGATCATGTCCAACGTCGACAAGCTCGGCGCGCCGTTCCACAAGGTCTTCACCGCCGAACAGGCCCAGGCCTACAAGCCACGCCTGGCGGCCTTCGAGTTCATGCTCGACAACCTCGGCTGCGGCCCGCAAGACATCCTCCACGTGTCTTCCAGCTTCCGTTACGACCTGATGCCGGCCCACGACATGAAGATCAAGCACAAGGCCTTCGTCGCCCGTGGCCACGAACAGCCGGCCAACGCCATCTACGGCTACCAGCAGATCCCCGACATCGGCGGCCTGGCCGCGCTGGTCGGTCTCTGATCGGTCATGGGCGCTCTTCAAGGCATGGTCAGGGAGTCAGGCATGGGCAGTGAATCCTATTGGCTCGACAGTGCGCCGGCGTTCACCGGGGCACAGGCCGGCGCGTTGCCGGACAGCGTCGACGTGGCGATCGTCGGTGGCGGGTTCACCGGGTTGTCCGCGGCCCGCGCGCTGGCCATGAAGGGCGCCCGGGTGGTGGTGCTGGAGGCCGGCCGGGTGATCGGCGAAGCCTCCGGGCGCAACGGCGGCCAGTGCAACACCGGGGTGGCCCAGGATTATGCCGCCCTCAGCGCCAGCCTCGGCGCCGAGCGGGCGCGGGCCTATTACCAGGCCTACGAGCGGGCGGTGCAGAGCGTCGTGGCGCTGGTGGAGCAGGAGGGCATCGGTTGCGACCTCAAGCGCAACGGCAAGCTCAAGCTGGCGGCCAAGCCCTTGCATTACGAAGGGCTGGCGCGCACCTGCGAGCTGATTCGCCGCGAGGTCGATGCCGATGTCGAGTTGCTGTCCGCCGAGCAGGTGCGCGGCGAAGTCGATTCCGCCGGTTTTCACGGCGGCCTGTTGCAGCGCAACGGCGTACAGATGCATGTCGGGCGCTTCGGCGTCGGCCTGGCGCAGGCGGCGGCGCGCCATGGCGCGCTGATCTATCAGGACTGTGCGGTCAAAGGCTGGCAAGGCAACAGTGGCGGCTACCGGCTCGACACCGCGCGCGGTTCGTTGCAGGCGCGGCAGATCCTGCTGGCCACCGGCGCCTGCCAGCATGGCGACCTCGGCTGGTACCGGCGGCGCATCGTGCCGGTGGGCAGCTTCGTGGTGACCACCGAGGTGCTGCCGCAAGCCCTGGTCGAGCGGCTGCTGCCGCACCAGCGTTCCTATGTCACCAGCCGCACCATCGGCAACTACTTCCGCCTGACCCCGGACAACCGCCTGCTGTTCGGCGGCCGGGCGCGTTTCGCCATGTCCAGCCCCAGCTCCGACGCCAAGAGCGGCAAGGTGCTGCAGGCGGCCATGGTGCAGATGTTCCCGCAACTGGCCGAGGTCGGGATCGACTACTGCTGGGGCGGGCTGGTGGACATGACCAGCGACCGGCTGCCCCGGGCCGGAGAACGCAACGGCATCTACCACGCCATGGGCTACAGCGGCCATGGCGTGCAGATGTCGGTGCACATGGGCCAGGTCATGGCCGAGGTCATGGACGGCAAGGCCAGCGCCAACCCCTGGCAAGACCTGGCGTGGCCGGCGATTCCCGGGCATTTCGGCAAGCCCTGGTTCCTGCCGTTGGTAGGGGCTTACTACCGCTTCCAGGACTATCTGCACTGAGTTTGCTGCACCGTCGTTTTGCGTTTCCAGGACGCTCCGGTCAACCGCGAGCACTCGAGCCTTCTCATTATTCGACAGGTAGAACTGCTATGACTGACAACAAAGTCGATCCGCAACTGATTTCCGGCGAAGAAAGCCTGCGGGTTTTCGAAGGCCTGAACCGTGGCATGTCCCGCCGCAGTGCCTTGCGCATGCTTGGCGTGGCCGGTGTCGCCGCCGCGGGCGCCGGCAGCCTGTTCGGCAGTGCCGGCACCTTGCTCGCCAGCGACAGCGCGGCGCCGGGCAAGGGCAAGCCGGGCGGACGCATCCGCGTCGCCGGCATGTCCAGTTCCACCGCCGACACCCTCGACCCGGCCCGCGGCGCACTGTCCACCGACTATGTGCGGCACTTCATGTTCTACAACGGCCTGACCCGCTTCGACAGCCACCTGGTGCCGCAGCTGGAGCTGGCCGAGCGCATCGACAATACCGACGCCACCCTGTGGATCATCACCCTGCGCAAGGACGTGACCTTCCACAACGGCAAGGGCCTGACCGCCGCCGACGTGGTGTTCTCGCTGTCGCGGCACAAGGACCCGGCCACCGGCTCCAAGGTCATGCCGCTGATGGAGCAGTTCGCCGAGATCAAGGCCACCGGCACCCATGAGGTGCAGATCCGCCTCAAGGCGCCGAACGCCGAGCTGCCGTCGATCCTCGCGGTCTCGCACCTGCTGATCGTGCCCGAAGGCACCACCGACTTCAGCCAGGGCATCGGCACCGGGCCGTTCAAGGTCAAGGAGTTCAAGCCGGGCGTGCGTTCGGTCTCCGCGCGCAACCCGAACTACTGGAAGCCGGGCCTGCCGTACCTGGACGAGATCGAGTTCATCGCCATCGCCGACGAGCCTTCGCGGGTCAACGCCTTGCTCTCCGGCGATGTCAACCTGATCAACGAGGTCAACCCGCGCTCCACCGCGCGCATCGCCGCCAGCGCCGGGCACCGGGTGGTGGACGCGCCGTCGGGCAATTACACCGACCTGATCATTCGCCAGGACCAGTTGCCTGGCCAGAGCCCGGAATTCACCCAGGCGCTGAAGCACCTGCTGGACCGCGAACAGGTGAAATCCGCGGTGTTCCGCGGCTACGCCGTGGTCGGCAACGACCACCCGATCGCGCCCGGTTCGCGTTACTACAACGCTGACCTGCCGCAGACCGTGTACGACCCGGAAAAGGCCCGCTTCCTGCTGAAGAAGGCCGGCATGGAGAAGGTCAGCATGCCGCTGGTGGCCTCGCCGGCCGCCACCGGCTCGGTGGACATCGCCGTGCTCCTGCAGCAGTCGGCCAAGCAGGCCGGGCTGACCCTCAACGTCAACCGCCTGCCCAGCGACGGCTACTGGTCCAACCACTGGATGAAGCACCCGCTGAGCTTCGGCAACATCAACCCGCGGCCGAACGCCGACGTGATCTTCTCGCAGTTCTTCCAGTCCAGCGCGCCATGGAACGAGTCGGGCTGGAAGAACGAGCAGTTCGACCAGTTGCTGATGCTGGCCCGCGGCGAGACCGACGACGCCAAGCGCAGCACCATGTACGCCGACATGCAGACCCTGGTGCACGACCACTGTGGCATCGGCATCCCGGTGTTCATCAGCAACATCGACGGGGTCGACCAGCGTATCAAGGGCTATGGCAGCAACCCCCTGGGCGGCTTCATGGGCTACATGTTCGCCGAGCAGGTGTGGCTGGACGCGTGAGGGGCGAAAGCGGGTTCCGTCGGAGCTGCAAGGCAGGAGGGAAGGGCGATGAATAGCAACACACTGTGGTTGATCGGGCGGCGCATGGGCGCCGCGGTCGTGACCTTGTTGATCGTCTCCATGGTGGTGTTCGCCATCACCGCGGTATTGCCGGGGGACGCGGCGCAACAGGCCCTGGGGCAGTTCGCCACGCCGGAACAGGTGGCGGCGCTGCGCCTGAAACTGGGCCTGGACCAGCCCGGTGTGGTGCGTTACCTGCACTGGTTGCTCAGCCTGCTGGCCGGCGACATGGGCACCTCGGTGTCCAACGCCATGCCGGTCAGCGAGCTGATGGCCGGGCGGGTGCCCAACACCCTGATGCTGGCGGCGGTGACCGCGGTGGTCTCGGTGCCGGTGGCGCTGACCCTGGGCATCGGCTCGGCCATGGGCCGCGGCGGGCGCCTGGACAGCGTCCTGAGCTTCATCACCCTGGCCCTGGTGGCGGTGCCGGAGTTCCTGGTGGCGACCCTGGCGGTGCTGGTGTTCGCGGTGAACCTGGGCTGGCTGTCGGCCTTGTCCTACGCCAGCGAAACCCACTCGCCGCTGCAGTTCCTGCGCACCTACGCCTTGCCGGTGATGACCCTGTGCTTCGTCATCGTCGCGCAAATGGCGCGCATGACCCGCGCCGCGGTGATCGACCAGCTCGACAGCCCCTACGTGGAAATGGCCCGGCTCAAGGGCGTCAGCCCGGTGCGCATCGTGCTGCGCCACGCCTTGCCCAACGCCATCGGGCCGATTGCCAACGCGGTGGCGCTGAGCCTGTCGTACCTGCTGGGCGGGGTGGTGATCGTCGAGACCATCTTCAACTATCCCGGGATCGCCAGCCTGATGGTCGACGCGGTGACCAACCGCGATATGGCGCTGGTCCAGGCCTGCACCATGCTGTTCTGCACGGCCTACCTGGGCCTGGTGCTGATTGCCGACCTGTGCGCGATTCTTTCCAATCCGAGGCTGAGAAACCAATGAGCAATCTCATGCTGAAGTCGACGCCTGCCACGCCCGACCTGGCGCTTGGCAAGGTGTCCCACGGGCCGTCCTGGCTCGGCCTGACCGGGGCTGCGATGTGTGTGCTGTGGCTGCTGGTGGCGCTGTTCGGCCCCTGGCTGGCGCCGCACCCGGTGGGCGAAGTGGTGTCCGCCAATGTGTTCGACGCCATGGGCGCGGCCTATCCGTTCGGCACCGATTACCTGGGCCGCGACATGCTCAGCCGGGTGCTGGTGGGCGCGCGGTTCACCGTCGGCCTGGCGCTGATTTCCGCGGTCCTGGCCAGCGGCCTGGGCACCGCCTGCGCCTTGCTCTCGGTGGTCGCGCCGAAATGGCTGGATGAAGTCATCAGCCGCCTGATGGATGCCTTCATCTCCATCCCGAGCAAGATGCTGGCGCTGATCATGGTCTCGGCCTTCGGCTCCTCGGTGGTGCTGCTGGTGTGCACCGCGGTGCTGAGCTTCACCCCCGGGGCATTCCGTATCGCCCGCAGCCTGGCGGTGAATATCGAGGCCCTGGAGTATGTGCAGGTGGCCCGCACCCGGGGCGAGCGGCGGCTGTACATCGCCTGCGTGGAGATCCTGCCGAACATGCTCAACCCGGTGCTCACCGACCTCGGCCTGCGCTTTGGCTTCATCGTCCTGCTGCTCAGCGGCATGAGCTTTCTCGGCCTCGGCGTGCAGCCGCCGGACGCCGACCTCGGCTCGCTGGTGCGCGAGAACATCGGCGGCCTCAACCAGGGCGCGCCGGCCATCGTCATCCCGGCGCTGGCCATCGGCACCCTGACCATTGGCGTGAACCTGTTCATCGACAGGATCTCGTCGCGCCGCAGCCGCCGTCCGGGAGGTCATTGAGATGAGCCAGTTGATTCGAGTGGAAGACCTGCGGGTGGTCGCCGGCGGCGAGAGCGGCGAAGTGGAGATCGTCAAGGGCGTGAGCTTCGCCCTGGAGCAGGGCGAGGTGCTGGCGTTGATCGGCGAATCCGGCTCCGGCAAGACCACCATCGCCCTGGCCCTGCTGGGTTATGCCCGCCGCGGTTGCCGCCTGGCGTCCGGGGTGGTGCGGGTCGGCGAACATGACATGCTGGCCCTGGGCGAGGAGCAGTTGCAGGGCCTGCGCGGCAATCGCGTGTCCTACATCGCCCAGAGCGCGGCGGCGGCCTTCAACCCGGCGAAAAGACTCCTCGACCAGGTGGTGGAGGGCGCCCTGATCCATGGTCTGGACAGCCGCGCCAACCTGGAGGCCAAGGCCATCGCGCTGTTCCGCGACCTGGCCCTGCCGGACCCGGAACACATCGGCCAGCGTTACCCGCACCAGGTCTCGGGCGGCCAGTTGCAACGGGTGATGGCGGCGATGGCGCTGATCAGCGACCCGCTGCTGGTGATCCTCGACGAGCCGACCACCGCGCTCGACGTCACCACCCAGATCGACGTGCTGCGGGCCTTCAAGCGGGTGGTGCGCGAACGCGGGGCGACGGCGGTGTATGTGTCCCACGACCTGGCGGTGGTGGCGCAGATGGCCGATCAGATCGTGGTGCTCAACGGCGGCCAGATCCTCGAACAGAGCGCCACCGCGCCGCTGCTCGAGGGCCCGGCCCACGACTACACCCGCAGCCTGCTGGCGGCGGCGCGCCCGGACTCGACCATTCGCCCGCCCAGCGATATCGCCGAGGACCAGCCGCTGCTGACCATCAAGGGCCTGACCGCCGGCTACGGCAACAAGAACCTGCAAGGCATGCCGATGATCCGCGTGCTGGAGGACATCGACCTGACCGTGCGCCGTGGCCAGGCCATTGGCGTGATCGGCGAGTCGGGCTCCGGCAAGTCGACCCTGGCGCGGGTGGTGGCCGGTTTGCTGGCCCCGGCCCTGGGGAACCTGACCTTCGACGGCCAGCCCCTGGGCGGCAGCCTGTCGAGCCGCACCGACGAGCAGTTCCGGCGGATCCAGATGGTGTTCCAGAACGCCGACACCGCGCTCAACCCCATGCACAGCGTCAGCGCCATTCTCAGCCGGCCGCTGAAGATGTATTTCGGCCTCAAGGGCGCGGCCTTGCGCCAGCGCATCGACGAACTGCTGGACCTGGTGCGGCTGCCGCGCAAGCTCGCGGACCGGCGGCCCAGCGAGCTGTCCGGCGGGCAGAAGCAGCGGGTCAACCTGGCCCGCGCGCTGGCGGCCAAGCCCGACCTGATCCTCTGCGACGAGGTGACTTCGGCCCTGGATACGGTGGTTGGGGCGGCGATTCTCGAATTGCTGCGCGACCTGCGCCAGGAACTGGGGGTGTCCTACCTGTTCATCAGCCACGACATTTCCACGGTGCGCGCGCTGTGCGACGACATCGTGGTGATGTACAGCGGGCACAAGGTCGAGGCGGGCAGCCGCGCGGCCTTTGCCCAGGCGCCGTTCCATCCCTATACCGACCTGCTGATCCACTCGGTGCCGGAGCTGCGCCAGGGCTGGCTGGAAAGCTGCGGCAGCACCTGCGCCAGCCTGCCGCCGATCGGCGCCAAGGCCAACGTGCCGGAGCTGTGCACCTTCCTCAATCGCTGCCCGGTGCGCATCGACGGGTTGTGCAACCGCACCGCGCCGAACCGCCGCGCCATCGACGGCGGCAGCGAGATTCTCTGCCACCGCGACAGCGGCGAGTTGCTGCAGAGCCAACAGAACTTCAATGGCATGACCGAGGGAGCCTACGCATGAAGGGGCGTTTTGTACGGTTGGGCGAGCGCGAACGCTCGCCGGTACGGCTGTGGGTGGATGGCACGCCGATCGAGGCGTTGCAGGGCGACACGCTGATGGTGGCGTTGCTGACCCAGGGAACGGCCCTGCGCCAGTCGGAGTTCGATTCCGGCCGGCGCGCCGGCTTCTGCCTGATGGGCGCCTGCCAGGACTGCTGGGTCTGGACCCGCGCCGGCGAACGCCTGCGCGCCTGTTCCAGCGAGGTCCGCGAGGGCCTGGATATCCTCACCACACAACCGGAGGCGGTATGGCCACTGCACGGCTGAACATCCCGTCCGGCGCCGCGCCGCGGGTCGTGATAGTCGGCGCCGGCCCGGCCGGTGTCCGTTGCGCCGAAACCCTGCTGGCGGCCGGCCTGGTGCCGACCCTGGTCGACGAGAACCGTCGCGACGGCGGGCAGATCTACCGCCGCCAGCCCGAAGGTTTCCGCCGCGACTACGCCACCCTGTACGGCAGCGAAGCGCACAAGGCGCGGGCCCTGCACGACAGTTTCGAGCGCTTGCGCCCGCGCATCGACTATCGCCCGGACACCCTGGTGTGGAACCTGACCCCCGGGCAGCTGTGCTGCGTCAGCCAGGGCCGGCACTTCACCCTGGACTATGACGCGCTGATCCTCTGCACCGGCGCCACCGACCGCCTGATGCCGCTCGAAGGCTGGCAACTGGCGGGCACCTACAGCCTCGGCGGCGCGCAGATCGCCCTCAAGGCGCAATCGGTGTCCATCGGTCACCGCGTGGTGTTCATGGGCAGCGGGCCGCTGCTGTACCTGGTGGCCAGCCAGTACCTCAAGGCCGGGGCGCAGGTCGCCGCGGTACTCGACACCTCGCCGCTGGGCAAGCGCATCGGCGCCTTGCCGAAACTGCTGGCGCGCCCGGGATTGCTCTGGACCGGCATGAAGCTGCTGGCGCAGCTGTGCCTGGCCCGGGTGCCGGTGCACCTGGGGATCCAGCCGGTCCGGGTGCTGGGCGATGCCCAGGGCGGGGTCAGCCTGGTGCAGGTCAAGACCGCCAAGGGCGACAGCCTGGATGTCGAGTGCGATGCCCTGGCCCTGGGCTATCACCTGCGTCCGGAAACCCAGCTGGCCGACCTTGCCGGTTGCCGCCTGGCCTTCGACCCGGCGTCCAGCCAGTGGCTGCTGGAGCTCGACGAGGCCGGGCGCACCAGTGTCAGCGGGGTCTATGCCGCCGGCGACGGGGCGAAGATCCGTGGCGCCGACGCCGCCGAACACGCCGGGCGCCTCGCGGCGCTGGCCCTGCTCGAGGATCTGCAACTGCCGGTCAACGCCGCGGAACGCGACGAACAGCGCCAGGCCCTGGCGGTGATGGACCAGTTCCGCCTCGGCCTGGCCCAGGCCTTTCCCTGGCCGAGCGCCCAGGCCGAGGCGCTGCCGGACACCGCCATCGTCTGCCGTTGCGAGATGATCAGCGCCGGCGAACTGCGGCGCACGGTGCGCGAGAAGGGCGCCTGCGAAGTCAACCGCGCCAAGGCCTTCAGCCGGGTCGGCATGGGCCGCTGCCAGGGGCGCTACTGTTCCCAGGCCGGGGCCGAGGTGATCGCCGCCGCGGCCGGGGTCGCGGTGCAGGAGGTGGGCCGGCAGCGAGGCCAGGCCCCGGTCAAGCCCCTTTCGATGCTCACCGGGGAGGTGACGCCATGACGGTGCAACAGTCCGATGTACTGATTGTCGGCGGCGGCCTGATGGGCTCGGCGGCGGCGTTTTTCCTGCGCCAGCGCGGCCAGTCGGTGACCCTGCTGGAGCGCGACCAGATCGGCCAGTACGCCAGCGGGGTGAACTTCGGCAACGTGCGGCGCCAGGGGCGTTATCTCGGCCAGCTGGAGCTGGCCAACCGTTCCTGGGCCCTGTGGAGGCGCCTGCCGGAACTGATCGACGACGACCTGGAATTCATCGCCAGCGGCCATATGCGGGTGTGTTACCGCGAGGACGAGATCGCTGAGCTCGAGGCCTATGCCGCGGCGCCCGAGGCGCGGCAGCTGGACCTGAAGATCTACCGCGGCCGCGAGCTGCATGAGCGTTTTCCGTTCCTCGGGCCGGACGTCAAGGGTGGCTCCTACGCGCCCCATGACGGCCATGCCAACCCGCGCCTGGCGGCCCCGGCCTTTGCCCGGGCGGCGGTGCGCGCCGGGGCGCGGATCGAAGAGCGCACCGAAGTGGCCGAGGTGCAGAAGGTCGGCGGCGGGTTCCGGGTCGGCACCACCGACGGCCGCCAATTCAGCGCCGAACGCCTGCTGATCACCGCCGGCGCCTGGGGCCAGAAACTCTCCGAGCAGTTTGGCGAGCCGGTGCCGCTGGACACCAACGGCCCGCAGATGGCGGTCACCGAGCCGGTGCCTTACGCCTTGCCGACGGTGATCGGGGTCTACACCAAGATCCCCGAGGAGGTGATCTACTTCCGCCAGATTCCCCGCGGCAACATCATCATCGGCGGCGGCTACCGCAGCAAACCGGACATGCTCACACGGCGCGCCCAGGTCGAACCGCGCAGCATCCTCAACCAGATCCAGCAGATGCGCCGGCTGCTGCCGGGCGTCGGCAACCTCAACATCATCCGCGTCTGGAGCGGCATCGAAGGTTATCTGCCCGACTCGCTGCCGATCATGGGTCCCAGTGGCCAGGTCGACGGTCTGTACTACGCCTTCGGTTTCTGCGGCCACGGCTTCCAGCTTGGCCCGGGCGTCGGCGACGTGATGGCCGAGCTGATCGCCACCGGCAGCACCAGCACCCCGATCGAGCCCTTTTCGATTCGCCGCTTCGCCGGCACAACCGCACAACGGAGCAAGGCCTCATGAAACCCCGGGTACTGGAGATCCTCAAGCGCCTGATCGCCTTCGACACCGTGTCCTCGGAGTCGAACCTGGCGCTGATCGAATACGTGCGCGAGCTGCTGCTGGGCAAGGGCATCGAGTCGCTGATCGTCAAGGACGAAAGCGGGCGCAAGGCCAACCTGTTCGCCAGCACCGGGCCGCGGGAGCTGCCGGGGATCCTGCTGTCCGGGCATACCGACGTGGTGCCCGTCGCCGGCCAGGCCTGGACCCTGCCGGCGTTCCAGGTCACCGAGCAAGGCGGGCGCCTCTACGGGCGCGGCAGCTGCGACATGAAGGGGTTTATCGCCCTGGCCATAGACGCCATGCTCGATGCCGCCGACAGCACCTTGAACCGGCCGCTGCAACTGGCGCTGTCCCATGACGAGGAAATCGGTTGCGTCGGCGTGCGCCGCCTGCTGGACGTGCTGCACCTGGCGCCGGTGCGGCCGTTCCTGTGCCTGATCGGCGAACCCACGCGCATGCAGTTCGTGCTCGGGCACAAGGGCAAGGGGTCGTACCGCGCCTATTGCCGTGGCCAGGAAGCGCATTCCTCCCTGGCGCCGCTGGCAGCCAACGCGATTCACCTGGCCTGCGATTTCATCGCCGGTTTGCGCGACAGCCAGCAGCGTCTGCGCGAGCAGGGCGCGCGCGATGCCGACTACGACATTCCCTACAGCACCGTGCACGTCGGGCAGATCGGTGGCGGCAAGGCGCTGAACATAGTGCCGAACCTGTGCACCCTGGATTTCGAGGTGCGCAACCTGCCGGCGGACGATCTCGAGCAGTTCCTCGAACAGATGCGCGAACGCGCCGAGCTGATCGTGCGCGAGGCCCGCAAGGTCTCCGAGGTGGCGGCCATCGAGATCGAAACCCTCAATGTCTACCCGGGGCTGGAAACCCATCCGAGCGTCGAGGCAGTGCGTTTGCTCCACGCCTTCGCCGCGCCGGGCACCGGCTATGCCAAGGTCGGCTTCGGCACCGAAGGCGGCCTGTTCAGCCAGCGCCTGGACATCCCGGTGGTGGTCTGCGGCCCGGGCTCCATCGAGCAGGCGCACAAGCCCGACGAGTTCATCGAGGTCAGCCAGATGGATGCCGGCCAGCGTTTTCTCGAAGGCCTGCTGGGTTCCCTGAAACGTTGAGCGGTCACCTGTAGCCGCTGCCGGAGGCTGCGATCGGGCGCTAGCCCGCCAAGCCTGTATCCCGGATCGATCTGACGCACCGTGGTTATCTGTTTTGCGACGGCTGCGCCGCCGATCGCAGGCTGCGCCAGCGGCTACAGGGCGCTGTTCATGTTCTCGGTAGAGCCTGCTGCGCCGCCGCGTTTTTCAGCATCCGACGCTGTCGGCCCGGCGCTTTCAGCATCCTGGGCTGTGGCGCCTGCTTAGACTGGAGGCTGTCTCGGAACAGGACTCGACCATGCTCAAGAATCGTTTGAAAGACCCAAGCCTCTTGGTGGAACTGGCCTATATCGACGGGCAGTGGGTGGCCGCCGACGATGGCGCGACCCTGGCGGTGCTCGACCCGGCCAGCGGCGAATGCCTGGCCCGGGTGCCGGCCCTGCAGGGCGCGCAGACCCGCCTGGCCATCGCCGCCGCCGAACGCGCCTGGCCGGCCTGGCGCGCGCGCCCGGCGGCGGAGCGGGCACAGCTGCTGGAGCGCTGGTACCAGGCCATGCTCGACAACCTCGACGACCTGGCCCTGATCATGACCGCCGAACAGGGCAAGCCTTTCGCCGAAGCCCAGGGCGAAATCCGCTACGGCGCCGGTTTCGTCAAATGGTTCGCCGAGGAGGCGCGGCGCATCTGCGGCGACACCCTGCCGGCGCCCGCTGGCGACCGGCGCCTGCTGACCCTCAAGCAGCCCGTGGGGGTCTGCGCGGCCATCACCCCGTGGAATTTCCCCAACGCGATGATCACCCGCAAGTGCGCGCCGGCCCTGGCCGCCGGCTGCCCGATCATCGTCAAGCCTTCCGACCTCACGCCGCTGTCAGCCCTGGCCCTGGCGGTGCTGGCCGAGCGGGTGGGGATTCCGCCGGGGGTGTTCAGCGTGCTTACGGGCATGCCGACCGGGATCGGCGAAGAGCTGACCGGCAACCCGGCGGTGCGCAAGATTTCCTTTACCGGCTCCACCGCGGTCGGCCGCCTGTTGATGCGCCAGAGCGCCGAGCACATCAAGCGCCTGAGCCTGGAGCTGGGCGGTAACGCGCCGTTCGTGGTGTTCGACGACGCCGACCTGGAACAGGCGATCGCCGGGATCATGCAGAGCAAGTTCCGCAACGCCGGGCAGACTTGCGTCTGCGCCAACCGCATCCTGGTCCAGGACGGGATCTACCAGCGTTTTGCCCAGCGCCTGGTGGAAGAGGTGGCCAAGCTCAAGGTCGGCAACGGCCTGGAGCCGGGCGTGAGCATCGGCCCGCTGATCAATGCCGCGGCGGTGAGCAAGGTCGCCCGGCATATCGACGATGCCCTGGGCAAGGGCGCGACCCTGCTGTGCGGCGGGATTCCCCAGGGCGAAAGCCAGTTCGTGCAGCCCACGGTGCTGGGCGAGGCCAGCCCCGAGATGCTCCTGGCCCACGAGGAAACCTTCGGCCCGGTGGCGCCGCTGATGCGCTTCCACGACGAGGCCGAGGCGCTGGCCATCGCCAACGCCACGCCCTACGGGCTGGGCGCCTACTACTTCACCCAGGACCTGCGCCGCTCCTGGCGTTTCGGCGAAGCGCTGGAGTTCGGCATGGTCGGCCTCAACACCGGGATCATCTCCATGGAAGTGGCGCCGTTCGGCGGCATCAAGCAATCGGGCCTGGGCCGCGAAGGCAGCAAGTACGGCCTGGACGAATACCTGGAAATCAAGGCTTTCCACATCGGCGGCCTGTGACCGGCCCGCACCGACTTCGAGGAGACATGCGACATGAGCAAGGCATTCAGGATCGCCGCCATCGCCGGCGACGGAATCGGCAAGGAAGTATTGCCAGAAGGATTGCGGGTGCTGCGGCAGGCGGCGCGCAAGTGGCAGCTGGACCTGCAGATCGAGGTGCTGGACTGGGCGCACTGCGATTACTACCTGGAGCACGGGCGGATGATGCCCGAGGACTGGTTCGAGCGGCTCAAGGATTTCGACGCCATCTACTTCGGCGCCGTGGGCTGGCCGGACAAGGTGCCGGACCATATTTCCCTGTGGGGTTCGCTGCTCAAGTTCCGCCGCGACTTCGACCAGTACGTGAATATCCGCCCGGTGCGGCTGTTCCCCGGGGTGCCGTGCCCGCTGGCCGGGCGCGAGCCGGGGGACATCGATTTCGTGGTGGTCCGCGAGAACACCGAGGGCGAGTATTCCTCGGTGGGTGGCAAGATGTTCGAGGGCACCGAGCATGAGTTCGTGCTGCAGGAGTCGGTGTTCACCCGGCGTGGCGTGGACCGCATTCTCAGGTACGCCTTCGACCTGGCCCAGACCCGGCCGCGCAAGCGCCTGACGGCGGCGACCAAGTCCAACGGGATTTCCATCAGCATGCCGTACTGGGACGAGCGCACGGCGCTGATGGCCGAGCAGTACCCGCAGGTGAGCTGGGACAAGCAGCACATCGACATTCTCTGCGCGCGTTTTGTCCTGCAACCGGAGCGGTTCGACGTGGTGGTGGCCTCCAACCTGTTCGGCGACATTCTCTCCGACCTCGGCCCGGCCTGTGCCGGCACCATCGGCATCGCGCCCTCGGCCAACCTCGATCCGCAGCGGCGCTTCCCGTCGCTGTTCGAGCCGGTGCACGGCTCGGCGCCGGACATCTACGGGCGCAATATCGCCAACCCGATCGCGATGATCTGGTCTGGCGCGCTGATGCTGGATTTCCTCGGCAACGGCGACCAGCGTTATCGCGCCGCCCACGACGGGATTCTCGAGGCCATCGAACAAGTGATCGCCCAGGGCCCGATCACCCCGGACCTGGGTGGCCAGGCCTCGACCCAGGAGGTGGGTGCGGCGATTGCCGAGAGGCTCTGAGCCCCACCCTGTAGCGGCTAGTGCGGGCGGCGTTCTGACCTGGCGCCCGCCAAAGCCGTATCCCGGATCAGCCTGACACACCGCGGTCAGCGGTCTTGCGACGGCTGCGCCGCCGATCGCAGGCTGCGCCAGCGGCTACAGCGATTGCGGGGCTCCTGCGTTCTTTGTCGACACCGAACCCTGTAGCCGCTGCCGAAGGCTGCGATCGGGCGCCAGCCCGCAAAACCTGCGTCCCGGATCGCCCTGACGCACTGCGGTCAGCGGTCTTGCGACGGCTGCGCCGTCGATCGCAGGCTGCGCCAGCGGCTACAGCGATTGCGGGGCTCCTGCGTTCTTTGTCGACACCGAACCCTGTAGCCGCTGCCGAAGGCTGCGATCGGGCGCCAGCCCGCCAAACCTGCACGCTGGATAGCCCTGACGCACCACTGTCACTGGTTTTACGACGGCTGCGCCAGCGGCTACACGATCGCGGGGCTTTCAATAACCCTGGCTGCGGTCGATCTGCCCGAGCATCGGTTCGCCGCGCTGGTGGCGGCGGATATTGTCCAGCAGCACGGCGAAGGCGCTTTCCGGCTGGGTCATGGCGGCGATGTGCGGGGTCAGGAGGATCTGCGGGTGATCCCAGAACGGGTGTTCGGCCGGGGCCGGCTCCTGTTGCAGGACGTCGAGCACCGCGCCGCTGAGCTGGCCGCTGGCCAGGGCGTCGAGCAGGTCCTGCTCCACCAGGTGGCCGCCACGGCCCATGTTGATCAGCGCCGCGCCGCGGGGCAGTTGGCGGAACAGCTCGCGGTCGAGGATGCCCTGGGTCTGTTCGGTCAGGGGCAGCACGCACAGCAGGATGTCGCACTGGCTGAGAAAGGCCGGCAGCTGCTGGTTGCCGGCGAAACACTGCACGCCGTCGATGCGATGGGCGCTGCGGGCCCAGCCGGACAGGGCGAACCCCAGCGGCCGCAGGGTGGCGAGGATCTGCTGGGCCTGTTGGCCCAGGCCCATGACCCCGACCCGGCGTTGCGCCGCCGGTTGCAGCAGGTGCGCCTGCCAGCAGCGGGCGAACTGCTGCTGCCGGTAGCGCAGCATGTCGCGGTGCAGGCTGAGCACGGCGAAGCTGGCGTATTCGCACATGCCCCGGGTGATGCCCGGGTCCAGCAGGCGCACCACCGGCAAGTCCGGCGGCAGGCGCGCGAGGTCCAGCTGATCGACCCCGGCCGAGAGGGCGAACAGCACCTCGAGGTTAGGTAAAAGGCTCAGGTCGTCCGGCGCCTGCCAGGCCGCCAGGTAGCGGATGTCCTCGGGGTTGCCGAGGTCCGGCCAGGCACGCCATTGAATGTCCGGGGCCTGTTCGGCGAACAGCGCTCGCCAGTGTTCGCCACGCACGGGGTCAGCTTTATAGAGGAGGGCCATGGGCGGTTCCTGATCGATGGAGGGATGGGTTTCATGATGCCGCAACGGCAAAGCAGGATCTGTCGAAAGGCCGCGTGCGAACGCCTTGTGCCGCGCGCTTCGAGGCCCTGGCCGGCAGATTCGGCGGGGCTGAAGGAATCTGCCGTTTGCCGGGGTGAAAACAGTGGATCCGGATTTCTCAGGGGCCAAGTTCGGCTAAGTCGGTTCCGCCGAAGCCTTAATCTGAAGCCATCGCAACCGCTTCCCGGTTGCCTGGCTCAGTATGAGGAACGCCATGAATAGCAAGGTCGACGAAACACCTCATTTGCTCCAGCAGCGCGATCAGTTCGTGCCGCGGGGCGTGGTCACTGCCCATCCGCTGGTCATCGACCGCGCCGAGGGCTCCCAGGTGTGGGACGTGGACGGCGAGCGCTATCTGGATTTCGTCGGCGGGATCGGCGTGTTGAACATCGGCCACAACCACCCGCGGGTGGTGGCGGCGGTGCAGGCGCAGTTGCAGAAAGTCTCCCACGCTTGCTTCCAGGTGGTGGCCTACAAACCGTACCTGGACCTGGCCCGGCGCCTGAGCCAGATGATCGGCGGCGCCGAGCCCTACAAGGCGGCATTCTTCACCTCTGGCGCCGAGGCCGTGGAGAACGCGGTGAAGATCGCCCGCGCCCATACCCAGCGTTCGGCGGTGATCGCCTTTCGTGGCGGTTTCCATGGCCGCACCTTGCTCGGCAGCACGCTGACCGGCATGAGCCAGCCGTACAAGCAGAACTTCGGCACCGCCCCCGAGGTGTTCCATACGCCGTACCCGAACGCCTATCGCGGGGTCAGCAGCGAGATGGCCCTGCAGGCGTTGCAGGAGCTGTTCGCCACCCAGGTCGCACCCGAGCGCGTGGCGGCGATCATCATCGAACCGGTGCAGGGCGACGGCGGTTTCCTCGCCGCTCCGGCGGAATTCCTCCAGGCCTTGCGCGCCCTGGCGACGCAACACGGCATCGTGCTGATCCTCGATGAAATCCAGACCGGCTTCGGCCGCACCGGCAGCTGGTTCGGCTTCCAGCACGCCGATATCCAGCCGGACCTGGTCACCGTGGCCAAGAGCCTGGCCGGTGGCTTGCCGTTGTCCGGCGTGGTGGGCAAGGCGCAGATCATGGACGCGCCGCTGCCCGGCGGCCTCGGTGGCACCTACGGCGGCAACGCCCTGGCCTGCGCCGCGGCGCTGGCGGTGCTGGATGCCTACGAAGAGGAACAGTTGCTGGCCCGTGGCGTGGCGCTGGGCTTGCGCCTGCGCGAAGGGTTGCTGAGCCTGCAGAGGCTGTACCCGTGCATCGGCGATGTGCGTGGCAGCGGTTTCATGCTGGCGCTGGAACTGGTCAAGAACGATGCGGCGCACAGCCCCGATGCCGAGTTGACGCAACGGCTGATCGACCAGGCGCGCCTGGGTGGGTTGCTGGTGATCAAGTGCGGGGTGCACCGTAACGTCCTGCGCTTCCTGGCACCGCTGGTAACAACTCCCGAGCAGATCGACGAAGCCCTGGCGATTCTCGACGCCGCGCTGGCACGAGTCTTGAACTGAGCTGATGCCCCGGTCGGCGCCGGGCTGCCGGGCGCCACCGATGGGCATTTTTGGAGCATGGATCGATGGAACGCATCATAGGAGGCTGTACACGCCATGGGGCTGACTGATTATCGTGCGTTGCTGATCGACTGCGACGCGGTCCTGGTGGACCGTGACTCGGGGGTCTGGGCGGCCTTGCAACCCTTGCTCGACAGTCGCCGCGGGCAACCGGACAAGGAGCAGGTGCTGGGCGAGTTCGCCGAGACGGTGCGGGGCCTGTACCCGCGCTTCGCCGAACTGGGGTTCAGCGGCCTGCTGTGTTTCGCCCATCGCCAGCTGGCCGAACGCTGGGGCCTGAAGGCGTCCTGGGAGGAGGGCATGAGCTTCGCCCGTTCGGTGGCGGGCTGGTCTCTGTTCGAGGATGCGCCGGGGGCGATGCTGTACCTGCGCAAGTTCTATCGGCTGCTGGTGCAGGGCGATCGCGATGCCGAGGATCGCGCGCTGTTGTGCGAGCGGCTGGGGATCGCCCAGGACGATTTCATCTCCCTGGCCAGCCAGCCGTTGCAGGATCGCCAGTGGCTGGCGGACAACGACCTGCGGGCCCAGGACATCCTCCAGGTGACCCGGCCGCCGGCCGCCGCGGCGCAAGCGACGGCGGGCCTGTGCCTGATCTGCCGTGCCGGCAGCCGCAACCCGCAACCCTGCGCCGCCGACTACTGCATCAACAGCATGGCCGACCTGGTGGCCCAGCATCAGGCGTCGTTACGGCGCTGATCTTGCTTGTCGATTGCATCCCACAGCAATCAAGAGGTAAACGATGGAAGGTTTAGTCAAACTGGACCGTATTGATATCAACATCTTGGTTGAGCTGCAAAAAGACGGACGCATGACCAATGTCAGCCTCGCCGACGCCGTGGGGTTGTCGGCCAGTCCGTGTCTGCAGCGGGTCAAGCGCCTGGAATCGGCCGGCTACATTTCCAGCTACAAGGCGCACCTGAACCTGGCCAAGATCACCGACTCGGTCACGGTGTTCACCGAGATCACCCTGAGCGACCACAAGCGCGAGGACTTCGCCAAGTTCGAGTCCAATATCCGCCTGGTGGACGAGGTGCTGGAGTGTCATCTGATCAGTGGCGGCTACGACTATCTGGTGCGGTTCATGACCCGCAGCATCCAGCATTACCAGGAGGTGGTGGAAAGCCTGCTGGACAAGAACATCGGTATCTCGAAGTACTTCAGCTACATCGTCATCAAGTCGCCGGTCCTCAAAGACGGCGTGCCCCTGCGTAAATTATTGCGCCACTGACTCGTTCTTCTCTCAGAATGAAATGTTATCTGATAACATTTTGCCGTCTGATCAATCACTCATGCGCGCGCCTCTCACCGGGCGCGCTTGCGTCTGGGCCGGCCATTTTGCCTGGCCGGTGAGTGCACAGCGGGTTGCGCGCAAGCAAGCGACACCGGCCATGCAGGCCTCGCGTGCACCCCGATCGGACAATCCACGCACCGCTTACCCCTGGATGCTTCAGCCTGGCGCACACCGCATAAATCGCTGTTTGCCTTGAGAAAACAGCAGGCAACGGGCTTGTGCCGCGGCAAATCGGAACAAAGCACAGAACGGCCTGCGCTGTAATGCCAGCCAGTGGTAGGTGCGCATCGTCGCCCCGGGAAGTTCAACGCCATCAGAGCGGGGGCGGCGATTCGTTGAATGAGAGCACAAAGGAGCGCAACACGATGCGAATGAGTACGGCAAATACCTTGATAGGGCTGGGCGCGCTGATGCTGGCCAGCGGTACCCAGGCTCACCAGATCTGGTACGAACACACGCCGGGGCAGCCCCTGACGCTGTATTACGGCGAGTACGAAAAGAACATGCTGGAAGTGACCCCCGGTGGCCTCGATCGCTTCCGCCAGCTCAAGGGCTGGTCGGCGGCGAATCCGCTGCCGGCCCCGGCATTGGGTCTGAGTCTGGGCCTGCAACGCCAGTCGTTCAGCGTTGCTCATCAGCCCAGGGCCGATGAAAGCCTGCTGGCGCAGGACTCGCAGTATCCGCTCTTCGACCTGCATGAAGGCGGCAAGACCCTCAAGACTCATTGGACGCCCGCCACCCGCTGGGTCGGCGACCTGCGCGCGCGCCAGCCGGAACTGGCGCTGGACATCGTCCCCACCGGCGTGGCCGCCGCGGGCAAGGCGCAGTTCCAGGTGTTCTATGAACTCAAGCCGCTGGCCGCCCAGGAAGTGATCCTGGAAACCGGCTCCGGCGAGGTCTTCACCCAGACCAGCGACCAGGACGGCAAGGTCAGCTTCGCGCTGCCGTGGCAGGGCACCTATGTGGTGGCCGCCGAATACAAGGACCGCACCCCGGGCACTCGCCAGGGCCCGGACAGCCAGGCCGAGGCCTACGACCTCAAGAGCTTCAGTTCCACGCTGTCGTTCCACCAGCCACAGGGCAAGCCGCCGTTGCCACGGGCGCCTGCAACGCTGCCGGCCTCGGAAGTCGCGCGCTTGAAAAAGCAATCCTGACCCGCTGCCCCGACCCCTGTGCCGTGTCGGCGACAGGGGGTTGCCCAGGCTTAACGACCTTCAACATGAGTGACTGATATGACCCTTTCTACTGGATTGGCAGGGCAGGCGGGCGTTGCGTCCCCTGCGCTGGCGGGCAGCGTGGCCAAGGCCAATACGCGGATGCTGGCGATCGATGCCCTGCGCGGCTTCGTCATGCTGTGCATGCTGGTGGACCACGTGCGCGAGACCTTCCTCCTGCATCGCCAGGTCACCGACCCGATCGACGCCCTGAGCGTGACCCCGGACCTGTATTTCACCCGCCTGCTCAGCGAGATCTGCGCGCCGGTGTTCATCTTCCTCACCGGCCTGTCGGCCTGGCTCTACAGCCAGAAACACAGCCTTGGGGAAACCTCGGTGTTCCTGCTCAAGCGCGGCCTGTTCCTGGTATTCCTCGAGCTGACCTTCGTGTGTTTTGCCTGGAACGCCGAGTTCCCGCCCAAGACCCTGTGGCTGCAGGTGATCTGGTGCATCGGCATCTGCATGATCGTGCTGGCCGGCCTGCTGCACTTCAAACGCGGCTGGCTGATCGTGCTGGGGGTGGCCATAGTCGCCGGGCACAACCTGCTGGATGACGTGGTGGTGGGCCCCGAGTCGCCGTTCTTCGTGCCCTGGTCGATCCTGCACCAGCGGGTGTTCATCGACATCACCGAGTTCACCCGGGCCCGCACCACGTACCCGGTGCTGCCGTGGATCGGGGTGATCCTGCTGGGCTGGGCCATCGGCCCGTGGTTCGGCAAGGACGTGCAACCGGCGGCGCGGATTGCGCGATTGCTCAAGGTCGGCGTCGGCCTGCTGGTGGCGTTCGTGTTCATTCGTTACCTGAACGTCTACGGCGAGAAGCCCTGGGTCCAGACCGGCGATGCGCTGCGCACCTTCATGAGCTTCATGAGCGCCAAGAAATACCCGCCATCGCTGATGTTCCTGATGCCGACCCTGGGCCTGGGGCTGATCCTCCTGGCGTACTTCGAGAAGGTCCAGGAACGCTGGTCGACTGCGCAACTGGCGATCTACGGCGGCGCGCCGATGTTCTTCTACCTGCTGCACCTGTACGTGCTCAAGGCCATGTACCTGGTGGCCGTGGCCATCTGGGGCGCCAACCAGGGCACTTACTACGGCTTCGACAACCTGTCCGGGGTCTGGCTGTGGAGCCTGATCCTCGGCGTGCTGCTGTTCTTCCCGACACGCTGGTTCGCAGGCCTCAAGCAGCGCCGCCGCGATATCGCGATCCTCAAATACCTCTGAGTGGGGTCCCGGTGGTGCGCCCGTACAGCGGCGCACTGCCTGATATCGCCCGCCATTTATCGATTTTCGGGAGTTCGACAGTGAAGACCTTGACCCGACACACCCTGCTGTTGGCATTGGGAGGCCAGAGCCTGCTCGCGCTGGCCGCGGAGCAGGACAATGCCAAGGGTTTTATCGAAGACAGCCAGTGGAGCCTGTTCAACCGCAGCCTCTACGACCGTCGCGACTATGAGCACGGTTCCTTGAGCAACGGCGCGCGCAATGCCTACAAACCCCGCGCCGAACGCAGCGACCTGGCGCAGGAGTGGGCTTACGGCCTGATGGCCGACTACAGCTCCGGTTTCACCCAGGGCACGCTCGGCTTCGGCCTGGATGCCCACGTCTATTCCGGCTGGAAACTCGACAGCGGCGGTGGCCGGGCCGGCAAGGCGCGGCTGCTGGGAGTGGACAACGACGGCCATCCCAAGGATGAATTCAGCCGTGGCGGCGCGGTGGCCAAGCTGCGTTTTTCCTCCACCGAACTGCGCTACGGCGAGCAGCGGGTCAAGACCCCGGTGTTCGGTTCCTCCGACAGCCGCCTGCTGCCCGAGACCGCCACCGGCTGGTTCCTCACCAGCCGCGAACTGAGCAATACCACGCTGTACGGCGGCCACTTCAACGAAAGCACCGACCGTAACGCCAGCAGCCACGACCAGGGTTTCGTGGTCAATTATTCCAACGGCAAGCAGGGCGACAGCTTCGACCTGATCGGCGTGCGCAACACCTCGATCAAGGGCCTCAACGCCAGCCTGTTCAGCGCCTTGTACGAAGACACCTGGCGCCAGCAGTACCTTGGCGCGCTCTACAACCTGCCGCTGAGCCAGGGCCAGGACCTGACGTTCGATTTCAACCTGTACCGCACCCAGGACACCGGCAAGGCCCTGTCCGGGCGCATCGACAACACCACCTGGAGCCTGATGTCGACCTACAGGAGCGGCGCCCACAGCTTTGGCCTGGGCTACCAGAAGGTCGACGGCGACACGCCTTACGACTACGTCACCCGCGGCGCGATCCTGCTCAGTAACGCGGTGGCCCTGTCGGACTTCAACGCCCCTGAAGAAGCCTCCTGGCAGGCCCGCTACGACCTCAACATGGCCGGCTACCAGGTTCCCGGCCTGACTTTCAGTGCCCTGTATGTGCGCGGCAGCGGCATCGACGGCAGCCACATGGACCCGCGCGGCGGCTACGCCTGGCTGGGCTACGGCGAAGGCGGCAAGCACTGGGAACGCGACCTGCAGGCCAAGTACGTGGTGCAGTCCGGGCCGGCGAAAAACCTCGCCGTCACCCTGCGCCACGCCGTGCACCGCGGTAATAAAGCCCAGGCCGAACTGGATGCCGACCAGCTGCGGCTGGCGATCGAGTATCCGTTGGGCGGCAGGTTCTAGGGCCCAGGCAAGGCTTGTCGGTGACCAGCCCCTCCCGGTGGAGGGGTTTTTATGGCCGGGCGCCGTTAATGCTGCTATGCCTTGGATAGCCCTTCAGGCTTTACCGCAGCAGTTGTCATGACACGGACGTAGGGTGACACCGGTCCTCGCCTGGCCGACTGGCCGCGCGGGAACCTCACTTGACGACTCTCGAGGGAACCAGGTCGTGGACAACACAAGGATCAAGGCGCGCCAGCTGATTGTTTGCATCGACGGCACCAACAACCGTTTCAGTGACGAGCCGACCAACGTGGTCCGGCTGTTTCGCTCGCTGCCCAAGGACAGCGAAACGCTGCTGGCCTATTACGACCAGGGCGTGGGCACCTTCGGGCTCAGCGAAACCCTGTTCGAATGGCAGAAGGTGCCGTCGCGCATCGCCGGGCTGATGTTCGGCTGGGGTATCAAGCGCAACGTGCTCAATGCCTATCGCTTCCTGATGGAGAACTACAGGGATGGTGACCAGATTTTCCTTTTCGGTTTCTCCCGCGGCTCCTACGCGGTGCGGGTGCTGGCGGCGCTGCTGCATACCATCGGCCTGTTGCCCGCCCATCAGGTCCAGCTGACGGATTTTGCCTGGTCGCTGCTGACTACTCGCCTGCAACCCGATGGAAACGCCCCCAAGCCCGATCGTCAACGCGCCATGAGTTACACCTGGTGGCGCATGAGCGCGGACAAGAAACCGGACTTCAAGTTGATGGGGGAATTCAAGGGCAGCTTTGCCCGGCCAGTGAGCATTCACTTTCTCGGGCTGTTCGACACCGTGAGTTCGGTGGGCTGGGTGTATGACCCGCTGATCGTTCCCTACACCCGCAGGAACGAGGACGTGAAGACCATCCGCCATGCGGTGTCCCTGGACGAACGCCGCAGCTTTTTCCGGCAGAACCTCTGGGCAGAAGGCAAGGGGGTGAACCTGAAACAGGTCTGGTTCGCCGGCGTGCATTCGGATGTGGGCGGCGGTTACCCGGTCGGCGAGTCGCAGCTGGCGCTGATTGCCTTGCGCTGGATGATCGGCGAGTGCCTGGAGGCCGGGTTGAGCATCGATGCCGAAGCCTGTCGCGCCGAACTCTATCCAGCATCCTCGGTGCTACGGGATCCGCTGGCCCAGGCCCACAATTCCCTGACCCGCAACTGGCTGATCGCCGAGTGGGTGCCGCGCCTGGTCTGGAACCCGAGGACCCACAAGCGAACCCTTGAGTACGGTTCGATGCCGCCGTTCGGCAAAGCCCGGTCGCGGGAGATTCCCACCCCTGAAAACGGACAGAAAATCCGGGTCCATGCCTCAGTGGCCGCTCGGCTGAAGGGGCCGCTGAACAGCGACCAGCCGTGGGGCAGCCAACTGAGCTACCAGCCGCAAAACCTGCCGGACATCGATTCCGAGTCGATCGAGCAGGTGGGCGACTCGCCGAGGCTGGATGAGTACAACCTCTAAGGCTGCCAACCCACTCACTGGCGATGCCGGCGCAGCAGCTCGATCTGCTGCGCCGGTACCTGCTGGCGCAGGGCTTTGTACAGGGCGCGGGTTTCCAGCAGGTTCCAGATCCGCAGCAGGGTTTCCAGGGCGTCCAGCGGCTTGCTGATGAAGTCGCGGGCGCCCAGGGCCAGGGCCCGCAGGCGGGTGTCGCGGGTGGCGTCGGCGGTCAGCACCAGGATCGGCAGGTAATCGTCGGCCGGGATCCGCCGGTTGAGCTGTTCGAGCACGGCGAAGCCATCGAACTCGGGCATGTGCAGGTCGAGGATCACCAGGTCCGGCTCGAAGCTGTTGAACAGGTCCAGGGTGCGCAGCGGCTGGGTGCTGCTCAGCACGTTGTGCAGGCCTTCGCGGGCCAGCAACTGCTCCATCAGGTCGAGGTTGGGGCGCTGGTCGTCGATGATCAGGATGCGCAAATCGTGGTTCATGCGGGCTCCGGTAGATGTTGCTCAAGGTGGGCGAGAAACGCCGGGATATGAATGGGCTTGGTCAGGATCGCCGTGGCCCCGGCCTGCAGCAGGGCGCGGTGGGTCAGGGCGCTGGCGTCGGCGGTGATCATCAGCACCGGGGTGCTGGCGGTGCTCGGCGATTCCCGCAGCCGGCGCAGCACCTCCAGGCCCGCAAGGTCCGGCAGGCTGACGTCCAGCAGGATCAGTTGCGGCGCATGTTGGCGCGCGAGGTCCAGGCCCATCTGGCCCTGCATGCTCGACAGCAGGCGAATGCCGGGGCGGCGTTGCAGCAGGGTTTCGATCAGCGCCAGGCTCGACAGGTTGTCTTCGATGCACAGCACCTGGCCACGGTATTCCACGGTCTCGACCCGGGCCGGCAGCACCGACACCGATTGCTCCAGCGCCTGCTGCTCCAGGGCCTGCTGTTCCAGGGGGCGGTGCGCGCCGGCCGCGGCCACCTGGACAAACGGTAGTTGCAAGGTAAAGCAGCAACCCTGGCCCGGCGTGCTGTGCACCCGCAGGCTGCCGTCCATCATCTCCAGCAGGCTCTTGCTCAGGGCCAGGCCCAGGCCGGTGCCTTCCACCCGCGGGTCGGCACCCAGGCGTTCGAAGGGCCGGAACAGCTGGTCCAGGCGCTCCAGGGGAATGCCGGCGCCGGTGTCGCTGACCGCCACCTCGACTCGCGGGCCCAGGACCTTGACCGCGATCCGCACCTGGCCCTGGGGCCGGTTGTACTTGATGGCGTTGGACAACAGGTTGAGCAGCACCTGGATCAGCCGCTGGCGGTCGGCGATCACCCCGCTGTGTTCGCTCAGCGCGGGCAGGGCAGCGAGCTGGACGCCGGCGTCGGTGGCCATTGGCGAGACCAGGGTCAGGGCTTCGTGCAGCGCCGAGGCCAGGGCGATCGGCTCGACAGTCAGCGGCAGGTGCCCGGCCTCGATACGGGCGATGTCCAGCACCTCGTTGATCAGGGTCAGCAGGTGCTGGCCGGCGCGCAGGATATGCCCGACCTGGGGCCGCTGGCCGCTGGGCGAGTCCATGTCCAGCAACTGGGCGAAACCGAGGATGGCGTTGAGCGGGGTGCGCAGTTCGTGGCTCATGCGCGAGAGGAATTCGCTCTTGGCGCGGCTGGCGCTTTCGGCTTCTTCGCGGGCGGTGCGCAGGGCGATTTCCGCGGCGCGGCGGTCGGTGATGTCGCGGGTGATCTTGGAGAAGCCGCGCAGCGCGCCGCTGGCATCGTACTGCGCGGTGATCACCACGCTGGCCCAGAAGCGGCTGCCGTCCTTGCGGCAGCGCCAGGCCTCTTCCATGTAATGACCGTCGCGGGTGGCCTCGCGCAGGGCCATGTCCGGGTGCGCCGGGCATTCTTCCGGCAGGTAGAACAGCGAGAAGTGCCGGCCGAGGATTTCCTGTTCGCGGTAGCCCTTGATCCGCTCGGCGCCGGCGTTCCAGGTGGTGACCCGGCCCTGGGTGTCGAGGGCGAAGATCCCGTAGTCCTTGACCCCGTCGATGATCAGCCGCAGGCGTTCTTCGTTATCGCGCAGGGCCCGCTCGCGCTCGGCCAGCAGTTGCCCGGCCTCCACCAGGCGGGTGCCGAGCTGGCCGATCTCGTCCTGTTCCGGGGCCTGCGGGCGCAGCGGTTGGCCGAGGGCCAGGCGCTGGGCGTTGCCTTGCACCTGCTGCACCCGGGCGACGATGCCCTTGGACAGGAACAGCACCGCGACAATCGCCCCGAACAGGCCGCAGAGCGCCGCCAGCAGCGTGGCCATCAGCAGGCGCATGCGGGTCGCCGAGGCCGCGGCGCTGCGCTCGGCGAGCAAGCCGTCTTCGCGGATGCGCATGGCGCTGATCTGCTCGCGCAGCACGTCCAGCACCTGTTTGTTCTCGATCAGGATCGCCGTGATGCTGGCGCTGTCGTCGGGCCGGCCGTTGCGCAGGGCCACCAGGCCGTCGAGCTTGTGGCCGATCAGCGGGGTGATGGCCTTGAGGTGATCGCGCATGCGCGCATCGCGAATGTTGCTGTCCAGCCGTTGCAGCGCGGCCTGGATCAGCGGCTGGGCGCGCTCGTAGCTGGGCAGGAAGTCTTCGCGGCGGGTCAGCAGGTAGCCGCGCACGCTGGCCGCCGCTTCGGCGAGCAGGGTGTGCACGGTCTGGATATCGCCCTGCACCAGCAGCACCCGGCGCACGTCTTCCTCGGCGCGGGCGGTCTGGCGTTCGGTGATGTAGATCAGCACCAGCGACAGCAGGAGGATCACCAGCGGCAGGGAGATCACCACCAGCGCCTTGCTGCGCAGGGGCAGGTCGAGCCAATGCCGGCTCGCCAGCAGCCTCATGGCCAGTCTCCCGCGGGCTGCGCCACCAGCCCCAGGGCGATGCCGCGCACCGCGGCCTGGGTCCGGTCCGCCGCGCCGAGCTTGCCGATTACCCGCTCCACATGGGCCTTGGCGGTGCCGGTGGTGATGCCGAGCTTTTCGCCGATCTCGCGGTTGCTGAAACCGCCGGCCACCAGCCCCAGCACCTGGCGTTCGCGGGCGGTCAGGGCGACAGCTTGGCCGCTGCCGCCGGCGTTGCGTTCGGCCATGCGCCGCAGCAGGCGGGCGCTGACTGTACTGTTGAGGGCTTCCTCGCCCTGGGCCACCCGTTGCAGGGCGCCGAGCACTTCGCTGCGGCTGGCGTCCTTGAGCAGGTAGCCGACCGCGCCGGCGGCAATCGCCGCTTCCAGGTGATCGGGGCTGTCGTCCATGGTGAAGATCACCACCTTGATCGCCGGTTGCCGCTGTTGCAGCAGGCGCGCCGCGCCCAGGCCGTTGAGCAGCGGCATGCGGATGTCGAGGATGGCGATGTCCGGTTGCAGGCGCTCGCACAGCTCGAGGGCTTCCTGGCCATCGCGGGCCTGGCCGACCACCTCGAATTCCGGGTGGCCGGCGAGCAGGGCGACAAAGCCGGTGCGGGTGACTTCATGGTCGTCCGCCAGCACCAGGCGCAGGGCAGGGCTCATGGGTGTTCTCCAACTGTGGGCAGCGGCACCCGGGCTTGCAGGCGGGTGCCATCGCCAGGGGTGCTGTGCCAGGACAGCTCGCCGCCCAGCAGGCTGGCGCGCTCCTGCATCGCCGCCAGCCCCAGGTGCTGGCCGCCGCAGCTGGACAGCGGGCTGTCCAGGGCAAAGCCGACGCCGTTGTCTGCCAGCGTCAGCCGGGCCTGGCCATCGGCCAGTTGCAGGCTCAACTCGGCGCGGCTGGCCCGGGCATGCTTGAGGATGTTGTTGATGCCTTCCTGGGCGATGCGGAACAGGGCGATCTCGCTGGCACCCGGCAGGCGCGCGCCGGACTGTTGCTGCCAGTGCACTTCGATGCCAGCGTCGCGCAGGCGGTCGGCTTCCTTGTCGATGGCCTTGTACAGGCCAAAGTCGTCCAGCACGTTGGGGCGCAGGCCGCCGATCAACTGCCGGCCCTCGCCGACGCAACCCTGGGCCAGGGTCAGGATGGTTTGCAGTTCGCTGTGCAGTTCTTGCGGCAATGTCGGACAGCGTCCGGCAAAACCTTGCAGGCGCTGGTGCAGCCCGGCCAGGGTTTGCGCGAGGCCGTCGTGCAGGTCGTAGGCCACGCGCTTGCGTTCGTCTTCCTGGGCGCTGAACAGCCGGTGCACCAGCTCCGACATGGTCCGTTCCCGGGCTTGCAGGGCTTGGAGCAAGCGCTGGTTTTCCAGGTGCGCGGCCAACAGGGTGGCCAGCAGTTGCAGGGATTCCAGGTCCTCGCTGTCGGGCGCGGCCAGGGCCACGCTGTTGGCCAGCAGCAGCGCGCCGAAGGCCTGGCCGTCGGCGCCGGGCAGGGGAATGCGCAGCACCTGGGGCAGGGCGGTATCGGTCTGCGGCAGCCATTCGGGGTGCAGGGTCGCAGACTTGGCCAACGGGTGCAGGGCGGCCAGGCGTTCGCTGCTGCCATGCTGGGCGGTGGCCCGGGGCGGCTGGGCGGCGTGCCATTCCAGCAGCAGGCCGTGGTCCATCGCCATAAAGGCGCAGGCCCGTTGCAGGGCGCGCTGGCGCATGGCCGCGGGCGGCAACTGGGTCAGTTCCTGGCCGGTGTCCACCAACAGGCGCAGGCGCGCGGCGCGGCTTTGCGACTGGCGATACTGGCTGCGAATGGCCAGGGCGCTGCCGGGGTCGTGAGTCGGGCTTTGCATGAAAAACAGGCTCCAGCGTGAAGGGCGTGCGCTCGCGAGCAGGCATTAGACCCGCTTGCCGGCTGTGGGCCTATCTGCCGAATGGCATAGGCCGCCGGCACCGGTTGGCCGATGGCGAGGTTGTGCCGGGTGGGCAAAGTGGGCGCATTGAAACCCACTGGAGCCTTCCGATGAAACTGCCAACCACCGCCATTGCCCTGTTGCTGGCCCTGACCGCGCCCCTGGCCCAGGCCCTGGACGCCACGCCTTATGTGTACCGCACCGTCGCCGCGCAGCCGCAGAACCAGGGCGACCGGGAGATCGCCGGCCTGTTCGATCGCTGGAACGCGGCCCTGCAAACCGGCAGCGCAAAAAACGTAACCAGTCTTTACGCCGCCGACGCGATCCTTCAGCCAACCGTATCGAATCAGGTGCGCACCACCCCGGCGCAGATCCAGGATTACTTCGAGCATTTCCTCGCGGGCAAGCCGGTGGGCCAGATCAACTACCGGGAAATCCGCCACCTGGGCCCGGACGCGGCCATGGACAGCGGCGTCTACACCTTCACCCTGCACGAGGCCGGTGGCGCGACCCGCCAGGTGCAGGCGCGCTACACCTTCCTCTACGAGCGCATCGACGGCCAGTGGAAGATCCTCAACCACCACTCTTCGGCCATGCCCCAGGCGCAGCCGCCATTGCAGGCCAGCCATCGCTGAATCCTGCCCCCCCTGTAGGAGCGAGCTTGCTCGCGATGGACTCAAGAGCGCCGCGTTCATCCAGTCGGTATGCGCAATCGTTAACGTCCATCGCGAGCAAGCTCGCTCCTACAGTTTTTGTTTGGTCGTTTGTGTTCAGCCTTCCTGGCGATAACGCCCCGGGGTCATGCCGAACCAGCGACGGCAGGCCTTGTGAAAGCTGCTCTGGTCGCGAAAGCCGAGCAGGGCGCCGATGTACTTGACGCTGCGCGCCGAGTTGCGCAGGAAACTGTGGGCGAGCATCAGCCGTGCCTCGTCGAGCAGGGCCGAGAAGTGCATGTCCTCGCTGCCCAGGCGCCGTTGCAGGCTGCGGCTACTGACCCCCACCAACTGCGCGATATGCCGCAGGTCGCTGGGCCCGCCCTGGGCCAGGCGTTCGGACAGTACCCGCCTTACCTGCGCGGTCATCGAGCCATCGAGCAGCAGCTTGAGGCGACTGCGCGCGTATTCCATGTGCAGCACGTCCAGGGCCGGGTCGGCGCTGGGCAGGGCGGTCGCGCAATCGCGCGGGCTGAAGCTCAGGCTGTTGTAGGGCGCGTCGAACTGCAGGTTGGGGCCCAGCAGGCGCTCCAGGGCGCGGGTGTCCGCCGGCCGCGGGTAGGTGAAGCTTGCCGCCAGCGGTTGCGGCTTGCGCCCGGGCAGCAGCCAGTGCACCAGGCCCAGGGTCTGCGCGGCGCCGGCATCGATGAACGCCCGTGGCACCAGGCCCGGTTCGAGGGCGAGGTCGAAGCCGATCAGGGTGACAGCCTGGGGGCTGCGCTCCAGGCGCAGGTAAAAGCCGTTGCTGACCAGCGAGTGATAGTCCACCAGGCGTTGCAGCGCGGTGTCCAGGGTGGCGCCGGACATCAGGGCATAGCCGAGCACTTCCAGGTTGGCCGGGTGGGCCTTGGTGTACGCCAGCAGGCCGAGGTCCGGGTTGCCGCAGAGGTGCACGGCGTCCTGCAGCACCGCGTAGACCAGCTCCAGCCTGACGCCCGTGGGGTTTTCACAGGCCTCCTGGTGGCTGCTGCCGTGGCGCTTGAGCAAGGCCTCGACCTTGACGCCGGCATCGGTCAGGACATCGGCAAGCACCCGGAAACTGGTGCCGGTCATTCTGTGCATAGTACTTCCTGGACTGGTGGCTAATTGATGTCATTGGCGCCGGCGCATGATCGCAATAAACCCTGGGCCACAGTCGAGAAAGGGCGGTGCGGTGTTTCCGAGGACAAACGAAAGGTATCCGGGAACACTTTCGAGCCGCTCGGGCAGGGGGGATCATAAGTGGCAATGAGCCATTATCTCGTCGGGCGCGCCGACGCATCCTGGCCAACCCACCCGGCGCGCTGTCGCCGCTTCGACTACGGATCTGTCATGCAAAGCGTCAAAGACTTTTATCGGGAACTGGCGCAGGGGCGACTGGCGCTGGCCTTCCAGCCGGTGGTGTGGCTGCCCGACGCCAACCGGGTGCTGTACCAGGAAGGTTTGCTGCGCCATGTCGAGCAGCCGGGCAAGGGTGTCTACCCGTTCGCCATGCTCGAGCGCCATCAGGTGATGCGCGAGCTGGACCGCAGCGTGATGGGGTGCGTGATCGAGCGCCTGCTGGAGGACGAGCACCTGCGCCTGGGCTGCAATATCTCGGCGCAGAGCGCGATCATCGATCCGTTCTGGTCCGCCACCCTCGCGCAGTTGCGCGACGCGCCTTCGGTGGCTGCGCGCCTGGTGATCGAAATCACCGAAAGCGCCACGCCGCCGAGCCCCGAGGCGGCCATCGAGTTTGTCCTGTGCCTGCGCGAGCTGGGCTGCCGGGTGGCGG
The DNA here is from genome assembly GCF_028640915.1 of Pseudomonas sp. B3G-3. NCBI lineage: Bacteria > Pseudomonadati > Pseudomonadota > Gammaproteobacteria > Pseudomonadales > Pseudomonadaceae > Pseudomonas > Pseudomonas sp. B3G-3. The sequence goes on from NZ_JAQZAB010000137.1 coordinate 199,201, forward strand.
TGGACGACTTCGGCGCAGGCCTGGGCACCCTGGAGTTCATCCGCCAGACCCGCCCCGACATGGTCAAGATCGACCAAGGTTACCTGCAACGCGCCCGCAGCGAACCCAACAGCGTGCAGACCCTGAAACACCTGGTGCAGCTGTGCAAGACCCTGGCGCCCTGCGTGATCATCGAAGGCATCGAGAGCGAAGCCGACCGCGCCCTCGCCACCGCCTGCGGCGGCGAGTGGGGGCAGGGCTACCTGTTCGGCCGCCCGCGGCTCGACCGCCTGGGCGCGCCGTGCCGGTTGCGTGGGGTGGTGGCCGAGCCTGTGGTGGCGGGCTGAGTGGTGACGGTTTGCCGATGTTTGCCAGGGATGACAGCGGCGCATTTGAGATCGCCATCGCTGGCAAGCCGGATCGCCGCCCGCTGGCTCCTAGAGGTTTGTGGAGCGCCCGGTAGTCCGTATCTGGCACTCGCTTCTGTAGGAGCGAAGCCTGCTCGCGATAGCGGTGGTCCATTCACCCATGCCGCTATCGACCAAACGCGGCTTCAGTAATAAACGCCCTTGGCGTCGTAGGGCAGCAGCACGGTATCGACCGCCGCATCCACCGGCAGGCTCACCACCGCCACCAGAGGGCAGACGATGCTCATCCAGCAGTAGATCGTGGCGTAGCCGTCGTAGCCGCGGGCGCCGCGCATGGTCAGCAGCTGGATATTCTGCTGGGTGCCTTTGTAGAAGTCGTAGGAGATGTACTGATTGCTGGCACGGGCCATCAGGGTGCCGCAGCCCGAGAGGGCGAGTGTGCCGAGCAGGACGAGAGCAGTGAGCGCTTTGATGATGCCATTCCTTAGCAAGCCGGTTTGCGGCGCGCATCTTCGCACCGGTCGAGGTTTCAGGCCAGCCTGTGTGGCAATGATCGCAGCGAGCTGCCAGGGATGATGGCGGCGCATTCGATGACGCCATCGCCGGCAAGCCGGGTCGCCGCCCGCTGGCTCCTACAGGTTTGTGGAGCGCCGGGTAGTCCGCGTCTGGCGCTCGCTTTTGTAGGAGCGAAGCTTGCTCGTGATAGCGGTGGTCCATTCGCTTGCGCAGTTACTGCCTTAGCCCAGCACCTCGCGCAACCGATGCCACAGCATGCCCAGCGCCAGCAGCGGCGCGCGCAGGGCCGGGCCGCCGGGGAAGGTCATGTGCGGCACTGCGCTGAAGATATCCAGGCCCCGGCTGTGGCCGGCGTGGATGGCTTCGGCCAGCAGGCGCGCGGTCCAGTGGGTGACGTTGACCCCGTGCCCGGAGTAACCCTGGGCGTAATACACGTTGGGGTACTGGCGCAGGCGCCCGACCTGGGGGAAGCGGTTGGCGGTGATGCCGATCTTGCCGCCCCATTGGTAGTCGATGCCCACGTGCGCCAACTGTGGGAACACTTTGAGCAGCTTGGGCCGCATATAGGCGCCGATGTCCGCCGGGTCGCGCCCGGAGTAGTGGCAGGCGCCGCCGAACAGCAGGCGCCGGTCCGCCGAGAGCCGGTAGTAGTCGAGGCCGACCTTCTGGTCACAGAGCGCCAGGTTCTGCGGGATCAGTTCGGCGGCCAGGGCCGGCGCCAGGGGCTCGGTGGCGACGATGTAGCTGCCCGCCGGCAGCACCTTGCCGCTCAGCCGTGGCTCCAGGTCATCCAGGTGGGCGTTGCAGGCCAGCACCAGGCTGCCGGCGCGCACCGTGCCGTTGGCGCAACGCACCTGCACGCTGTCGCCGTGGATCAGCTCCAGCACCGGGCTCTGCCCGAAGATCCGCACCCCCAGCGACCGGGCCAGGGCGGCCTCGCCGAGCACCAGGTTGAGCGGGTGCAGGTGCCCGGACCCCATGTCCACCAGGCCCCCGGCATAGCACGACGAGGCCACCACCTGGGCCATGTCCTGCGGGGCCACCAGGCGGGTTTCATGCACGTAGCCCAGCGCCGCCAGATGCTCCTGCTCGGCCTGGAACGCCGCGAACTGCGCCGGGGTATTGGCCAGCTCGCAGAAGCCCCAGCGCAGGTCGCAGTCGATGCCGTGTTCGCGCACGCGCTGGCCGACCAGCGCCACCGAGTCGATGCCGGCCTGCTCCAGGTAGCGCACGCCCTCGGCGCCGACGTAGCGGGCAAAACCGCTGACGTCGTGGCCGATACCGCGGATCAGTTGCCCGCCGTTGCGCCCGCTGGCACCCCAGCCGATGCGCCGGGCTTCCAGGAGGATCACCGACAGGCCGCGCTGCGCCAGTTCGATGGCGGTGTTGACCCCGGTGAAACCGCCGCCGATCACGCAGACATCGGCGCTCAGGTCTGCATTTAGGTCAGTGTTCAGGGGCGGGTAGTCCGGCAGCGCGTTGGCCGAGGCGGCGTAGTAGGAGCGGGTGTGTTGCGCGTGGCTGTGCTGATTCATTTGTTGGACTTCACTTTGCTCCAGGCGCGGGTCATCAGGCGCATGGTCTGCGGGCTCTGGGTGCTGGAGATGTACAGCTTGTCGAGCACCGCCTGGGGTGGGTAGACCTCGGGGTTGTTCACCAGCTCAGGGGCCATGAATTGCTGGGACGCCGGGTTGGGGTTGGCGTAGCCGACGTAGGCGCTGACCTTGGCGATCACCTGCGGGTCCAGCAGGTAGTTGATGAAGGCATGAGCCTCCTTGGGGTTGCTCGCGTCCGCCGGGATCGCCAGCAGGTCGAACCACAGGTTGCTGCCTTCCTTGGGAATCGAATAGGCGATCTTCACCCCGTTCTTGGCTTCCTTGGCGCGATTGGCGGCCTGGAACACGTCGCCGGAATAACCGAAGGCCAGGCAGATATTGCCGTTGGCCAGGTCCGAGACGTACTTGGAGGAGTGGAAGTAGGTGATGTAGGGACGGATCGCCAGCAGCTTGGCTTCGGCTTTCTTGTAGTCCGCGGGGTTTTCGCTGCGCGGGTCCAGGCCCAGGTAGTTGAGCATCGCCGGGAACACTTCGTCCGGCGAGTCCATCATCGACACGCCGCACTGGCTGAGCTTCTTCAGGTTCTCCGGTTCGAAGAACACCGCCCAGGAATCGATCCTGTCGACGCCCAGCACCTGCTTGACCTTGTCGACGTTGTAGCCGATGCCGTTGGTGCCCCACAGGTAAGGCACCGAGTACTGGTTGCCGGGGTCGTTCTGCTCCAGCAGGGCCAGCAGTTTCGGGTCGAGGTTCTGCCAGTTCGGCAACTGCGCGCGGTCCAGCTTGAGAAAGGCCCCGGCCTTGACCTGCCGCGCCAGGAAGTGGTTGGACGGCACCACCACGTCATAGCCGGTGCGGCCGGCCAGCAGCTTGCCTTCCAGGGTTTCGTTGGAGTCGAAGACGTCGTAGATCACCCGGGTCCCGGTTTTTGCCTGGAAGTCGGCGAGGGTGGTCTCGCCGATATAGTCGGTCCAGTTGTACACGCTGACTTTCGATTCAGCCTGGGCCGTGGCGCCGAACAGCACCGTCAGGGCCAGCGGAACCACCGATTTCCATAGACGCATAGCGATACCCCTTTTGCGGTTGTTATTGGTTTGCCAAATTCATGAAGCCCTGTAGCCCCTGTAGCCCCTGTAGCCCTGTAGCCGCTGCCGAGCGCCAGCGAGGCTGCGATCGGCGGCGCAGCCGACGCAAACCCGGCAACCGCCTTGCATCAGGTACACCGCGTGCGACGGTCTGGCGATGGCTGCGCCATCGAGCGCAGCCTCGCTGGCGCTCCGCAGCGGCTACAACGGTGTGCGCAGCAGTGCGCGCAAGCCTCAGACGCTGAGCAACAGGAACTCGCGTTCCCAGGAGCTGATCACGCGCTTGAAGTTCTCGTGCTCGGCGCGTTTCACCGCCACGTAGCCGCGCACGAACTTGCTGCCCAGGTAGCGCTCGAGGGTCGGGCACTCTTCCATGCGGGTCAGGGCGTCTTCGATGGTGATCGGCAGGCGCAGGTTGCGCCGCTCGTAGGCCCGGCCTTCCACCGCGGCGCTCGGCTCGATGCCCTCGACCATGCCCAGGTAACCGCACAGCAGGCTGGCGGCGATGGCCAGGTAGGGGTTGGCGTCGGCGCCGGGCAGGCGGTTTTCCACGCGCATGGCTTCCGGGCTGGAAGTCGGCACGCGCAGGCCGACGGTGCGGTTCTCTTCGCCCCATTCGACGTTGACCGGCGCCGAGGTGTCCGGCAGGAAGCGGCGGAACGAATTGACGTTGGGCGCGAACATCGGCAGCACCTGGGGGATGTATTTCTGCAGGCCGCCGATGTGATGACGGAACAGCTCGCTCATGCGGCCCTCGGCGTCGGCGAAGATCGGCTTGCCGGTGGCGCTGTCGACCACGCTCTGGTGCAGGTGCATGGCGCTGCCGGGCTCGTCGGCTACCGGCTTGGCCATGAAGGTGGCGGTGACGTTGTGCTTGAGCGCGGCCTCGCGCAGGGTGCGCTTGAACACGGTGATCTGGTCGGCCAGGTCGAGGGCGTCGCCGTGGCGGAAGTTGATTTCCATCTGCGCCGGGCCGTCTTCGTGGATCAGCGTGTCGAGGTCCAGGCCCTGGGCTTCGCACCAGTCGTAGACGTCCTCGAACAGCGGATCGAATTCGTTGGCGGCGTCGATGGAGAACGACTGGCGCCCGCTCTCGGCCCGGCCGGAGCGGCCCAGCGGCGCCTTCAATGGCAGGTCCGGGTCTTCGCAGCGCTGGGTCAGGTAGAACTCCATTTCCGGCGCGACGATCGGCTGCCAGCCCTTGTCGGCGTACAGCTGCAGGACTTTTTTCAGCACGTTGCGCGGCGACAGCTCGATGGGGTTGCCGAACTTGTCGAAGGTGTCGTGGATGACGATGGCGGTCGGCTCGATGGCCCAGGGCACCAGGTAAATGCCCGAGGCGTCGGGGCGGCAGACCATGTCGATGTCGGCCGGGTCCAGCAGGTCGTAGTAGATATCGTCGTCGACGAAGTCCCCGGTTACCGTTTGCAACAGCACACTTTCCGGCAGGCGCATGCCTCGCTCATGCAGGAACTTGTTGGTGGGCGCTATCTTGCCGCGGGCGATGCCGGTCAGGTCGCTGACCACGCATTCCACTTCGGTAATCTTGTGTTCTTTCAGCCAGGCAGACAGCTGATCGAAAGGGGCATTCATAAGGACCTCGTCAATGATTGTCGGTGACGCGCCAGTGCTTGGGGTGGCCCGGCAAGGCTTCCCCTGTGGCGCGTTGGCGACTATCTTGGGCAAGCCTTGCGGTTCCATCTATCCACTTTAAGTAGCACCAAAGCGCACCAAAAGAGTGCGCAAGGTCCCTTCATGACAGCGTCGACAGCTCTTCAGGTCCAGGCCTTCAACACCTTCGATGTGGCCGATCAGATCCGTGCCACCCCGGGTTGGGTGCAGCATTACCAGCAGATGTCGCCCGGGCATTTCGCCGGGCAGGTGCGTTACCTGGACCTGCAAGGGGTGCAGATCTACGAGGAGTGCATGAACACCCGGGTCGAGCAGAATTTCAGCGCGCCCGAGGACTCCCTGGCGTTCTGTTTCGATCGCAGCGACAACGCCCTGTACCTGCTCAACGGCGAGAGCCGCAACATCTGGATCACCCCGGAGAACTACCAGGAAATCGCCGTGGTGTTCGGCCCGGAATTCGTCCGCGGCCATGGCCTCGACGCGCAGCGCCTCGACGGCCTGTTCCTGGCGCCGCTCAACTGCGGGCAGAACGCCTTGTTCAGCCGCTGGCTCAGCGCGACCCTGACGCGCCTGTCGCAGACCCTCGACCCACCAAGTCGCGAAGCGCTGACCCAGCAGCTGCTCGACGACTGCCTGTTTATCCTCGACAACGCCTGTGTGCGCCTGGACGGCGGCGGCCTGCGCCGGCGCGCCGAGGAGCGGGCGATCATGCAGCGGGTCGCGGAATGGGCGGCGGAAGGCCCGGAAGACAGCCTCAACCTGCTGGAGCTGTCGCAGGTGGCCGGGGTTTCCCTGCGCCAGTTGCAAGGCGCGTTCAGGGCCTTCGCCGGCATGGCGCCGACCCAGTGGCTGCGCCTGCGCCGGTTGAACAGCGCGCACCGCGAACTGCTCAGCCGCGGCCCGGACGAAACCACCGTGGCCGAGGTGGCCATGCGCTGGTCGTTCTGGCACCTCGGGCGGTTCTCCAGCAGCTACCGCGCGCTGTTCAAGGAACTGCCGAGCGAGACCCTGCGCCGCGGCCAGCGTTGAGGTTTCGCTGGCCGTGGGCTTGCAGGGGCGTCGCCATTTCGCGCCTCATGCGCGGGGATCGCGGTCGGCCGAAGGGCGGCGCTGGCCGTTGCGGCTCGGCCGCGGCGGCCTGGCCTGGTCATCCTCGTGCGCGCTTCCCTCAGGGTGCTCGCGCAGGTAGCGCCACAGCGCCTGGGCGATGGTATTGCCGTTGAGCCCATTGCCGAAGACTTCCTGGCCAATGCTCAAGCCGAGCTTGCGATAGCTCTCGAACTGCGCTTCGTCGAAGAACTGGTCGACGGTGGGCTGGTTGGGGAAGGACTGGTTGATCAGCGCGTAGTTCTGCACGTCCGGCGATACCGAGGCGATCAGCCGTGGCTTGAGCACCAGGATGCGGCTGATCAGGGTGTCTGGCTTGGTGCAGGCGTAGACGTTGAGCAGCAGCGCGCAATGCAGGTCCGCCGGCGAAGGCGCGGTCTTGAAGTACTCCATGCGCGCGAACACCTTGCCCAGCACCTCGTCATCGGCGATCTGCGTGTCTTCCCTGATCTCCAGGCCATGGTCGATGCGCGCCAGGCGGATGAGGTTGCTCAGGTCGTCAAACTGGTAATCGGGGTCGCAGCCACAGTCGCACATCACGATCAGCTCGACCTGGCGTGCCTCGCGCAGCAGTTCGTAGGCCGCGGTGTTCTCGAAGTGGCCGCCGTCGGAGAGGTACTGATAGTCGCGCCGATGGCCATGGAAGTGCGCGGTCAATTCGTAGAACAGGTAGGTCTGGGTCGGCAGCCAGTGCGACAGCTTCAGGCCCAGGGACTGCTTGGGTTTTTCCGGCCTGTCCTCGATAAAGCGGCTGGGCCACCAGTTGCCCAGGCGCACGTTGGCCAGGCCCAGCAGCAGCGACATGCCGAGGCTGGTGGCGCGTCCCAGGCCGGTGGTGAAGGCCGCGCCGGAAACGCCTATCCATTGGCCGATGGTCAGCGGGTAGGCGATTTCCGAAGCGGGGATGTTGTCCACGTCGCGCTGATAGACCTTGCCGTCGAGGATGAAGCTCCCTTCGCCCTTGACGCTGCCCGGCGCCAGGCACAGCGGCTTGCCTTTGCGATCGCGCTGCACCAGTTGTTCGGCCGGGTCGACCGTGAGGTTCATGGTCACGTTGATCAGGTGCAGCGGGCCGGCGCTGGGCGTGCCGTAGTAGTGCTCGACGCTGATGTCGTCGTTGCTCAGCGGCTCGGCCACGCTCATGTGCTTGCGCCGTTGCTCGGGCGTGCCGTCGAAGCGCTTGCCGTTGGTGGCGCCCATGTAGGCGCGAACCAGGCGGGCGCTGTAGTAGGACTGCAAGGACGAGGTATTGAGGAAGCCGACGAAGCGGCTGCTGACCCAGGTCAGGGCCGCCGCGACGCCCGCCAGCACGGCCAGCCGCAGCACATAGCCGTCTTCCTGCAGGCGGATACCGCCATCGGCGGTGACCCACAGAACGAACAGCATCCACACCAGGCAGACCGCCGCCAGCAACAGCAGGCCGCCGATCAGGCTCATGACCTCCAGGGGCAGCAGGCGCAGCCAGTCCGGCAGGCTCTTCTCGTCGCGCAACAGCGCCAGGCGGCGCACCAGCCAGATCAGCAGCGCAAGGATGCCGACGGTGCCCTGGGTCAGGCTCTGCAGGTGCAGGTAGATCGCTTCGGACAGCGACACCAGGAACGCGGCGAACAGCAGCGCGCCGAGGGCCATGATGACCTGCGACAGCACCCGGGTGACCTCGACCCGGTAGTTGCGCACGGTAAAGATCCCGTCTTCGTCGTTGGCCTTGCGGGTCCGGTACTTCAGGTGCCAGATCAGCAGCCAGGCGTAGACGATGCCCAGCAGCGCGATGGCGGCGAACCCGAGGAACAGGTAGCGCACGTTCGGCCTGTCGTCCGGTTGTTGCAGCAGCGCCCAGATACCGACGAAGAGCAGCGCCATCACCGTGCAGGCCGCGGCCGCCAGGTTGCTCAGGGCCGGCGGATTGCTCAGGCTGTTTTTCGGCAGCACCAGCCAATAGGCCAGGCAGCAGGGCAGCAAGCCGAGGATGAACACCGCGCCGGGCAGCAGGAACAGATTGGGCAGGTACTCCACCTGCAACAGCATCAGCAACGACAGCAGCAGGACGATCGGCATGCCGATGACGAAGTGCAGCGACAGCCAGTTGCGCCAGGTGATCGCCAGGGCGTAGAGCGCGTCCCCCGAACCGGTCGGGGTCAGGTAGCGGCCGTTCTCCCGGAGCCAGGCGGTGGGGCCCTTGCCGATGTCTTTTTCGCTGGAAAAGTCGATGGCGGTGCTGATGCGTCCCGGCGGCTCGTAGTGCAGCACCTCATAGGCGTTGATCGCGGCGGTCCTGGCCGCTTGCTGGGCGGGCGACAGGTGCGAGGCTTCGGCGCGCTCCTGGGCCTGCTCGCGGCGCAGGCGATTGGGGATGAACAGGCTGGAGAAGAAACTGCCGATATAACCGCCGCCGCTGACCGTGGAGAGGTAGTCGAAACGCGGCAGCAGGGTGGTGGTGAGGTTGTCTTGCGCTGTTCTCGACTTGCGTGGGTTGGCCTGTTCCGGCGCGTTGGCCCGGGCCATCGCCTGCAACACCCCCAGGCAAAAGGTGGCGCTGCGGATGCCGCCGCCGGACAGCGCCAGGCCCCAGGTCTTGAGGGGCTGGCCGTCCGGTGCGGGAAGGTATTTGAGACCCAATGCAGCACGGCGGTTCTCGATGCGCTTCCTTTCCCCCTCGTAGTGCTGGGTCGAGTCCATGATTGCTCCTTGCAAATCAAATAGTGGCATTGTGCATATAGGATTAAAGCAGAACGCCGTCAGATTTTTCCGAATACAAGGAGCAACTCTGGATGAAGTTCACGAAATATTCTTTATTTAGAAATGTAATTAAAAATCATAGGCTTAGAGGGTTAATGCGGCTGTATCAGGATCAATGAATGCCTTGACCCCGGCCTGCAACCGCTGTGTAACTTGCCTGTTACTTGAGGTCACTACTTTGCGTGGGTCGCTATTTCCCGCCCTGTAACTTCAAGGAATTCAACCGCGTATGCCTACTCTCACTCGCAGGAAGCTCATGCAGGCCGCCGCCATCGGATCGGCCTTTACCTTACTGCCAGACTCCATCCGCCAGGCCCTGGCGATCCCCGCCAACAACCGCACCGGCACCATTCGCGACGTCGAGCACGTGGTGATCCTGATGCAGGAAAACCGCTCCTTCGACCATTACTTCGGCACCTTGCCCGGGGTCCGCGGTTTCAGCGATCGCTTCACCATCCCGCTGCCCGGCAAGCGTTCGGTGTGGGAGCAGCAGGGCGTCGGGCGCGTGGTGCTGCCGTATCACCTGGACAGCTCGCGGGGCAACGCGCAGCGGGTCAACGGCACGCCGCATTCGTGGATCGACGAGCACGCGGCCTGGGGCAGCGGGCGCATGAGCGCCTGGCCGACCTTCAAGACCAACACCTCCATGGGCTACTACCGCGAACAGGAGCTGCCGTTCCAGTTCGCCCTGGCCAACACCTTCACCCTGTGCGATGCCTACCACTGTTCGGTGCACGCCGGGACCAACCCCAACCGCCTGTTCCACTGGACCGGCACCAATGGTCCGACCGGGGCCAACGTGGCCGCGGTGGTCAACGAATGGGACGGCCCGGGCGCGGTGGACGTCGGCTACACCTGGAAAACCTACCCCGAGCGCCTGGAAGAGCGGGGCGTCAGCTGGAAGATCTACCAGTACCTGCCGGACAACTTCGGCGACAACCCCCTGGCCGGTTTCCGCCAGTACCGCCGCGCCAGCGTGGCGGCCGGCAACCCGGCGCAGCCGCCGGAAGACTTCACCGCCTTCGTGCCTTACAGCGACGCGCTGAATGCCCGGGTGCCGCTGTACAAGGGCAATGGCAACACCTTGCCGGCCCGCAGCGGCAGCGATCTGGAAGGCATGATCGCGGGGTTTCGCAACGACGTGCAGCAGGGCAAGCTGCCCAAGGTCAGCTGGATCGTCGCGCCGGCCACCTATTCCGAGCACCCGGGGCCGTCGAGCCCGGTGCAGGGCGGCTGGTTCACCCAGGAAATCCTCAAGGCGCTGACCGACAACCCCGAGGTCTGGAGCAAGACCGTGCTGCTGGTCAACTACGACGAGAACGACGGTTTCTTCGACCATGTGCCGTCGCCCTCGGCGCCTTCACGCCGCCTGGACGGCAGCTTCGCCGGCAAGTCGACGGTGGATTTCGACAGCGAGGTGTTCACCCACCCGGCGCCACCGGGGACCACCCAGCAACCGCGCCCGGACGGCGGTATCTACGGCCCGGGCCCTAGGGTGCCGATGCTGGTGCTGTCGCCGTGGAGCCGCGGCGGCTGGGTCAACTCCCAGGCGTTCGACCACACCTCGGTCCTGCAATTTCTCGAGAAGCGCTTCGGCGTGCGCGAGCCGAACATCAGTGCCTGGCGCCGCGCGGTGTGCGGCGACCTGACCTCGGCCTTCAACTTCGTCAATCCCAACAGTGAAATCCTCCCGCCGCTGCACACCACCACCCGCCAGGCCGCGGACCTGCTGCGCCAGCGCCAGGAACAACTGGCCCAGGTGCCGCTGCCGGACGCCAGTCGCCAGCAACTGCCGCAGCAGCAGCGCGTGGCCCGGCCGTCGCGGGCCTTGCCGTATCGGCTGAATGTCGAAGCCAAGGCCAAGCGCAAGGCGTTGAGCCTGACCCTGAGCCTGCAGAACAGCGGGGAGCAGGGCGCGGTGTTCCATGTCTACGATCGCCTGCACCTGCTGGACATTCCCCGGCGCTATACGGTTGAGGCGGGCAAGCAGCTCAAGGACAGCTGGCAGACGGCGGGGCGCTACAAGCTGTGGCTGCTGGGGCCCAACGGTTTCCACCGCAGCTTCCACGGCAACCTGCTGGAGCGTCAGCCCGAGGTGTCGATGTTCAGCCGCGGCAACAACCTGCAGCTGACCCTGAGCAACCCGGGCAAGGAGCCGGTGTCGATCACCATCGACCGTTGCCCCTACACCCATCAGGGGCCATGGCGCTTCGACGTGCCCGGGCGCAGCGAGATCCACCAGATGTTCGCCTGCCAGGCCAGCGGCGGCTGGTACGACCTGACCGTGCGTGCCGAGGGCGGCTGGCTGCGGCGCCTGGCCGGGCGCCTGGAAACCGGTGCCCACAGCATCAGCGACCCGTTGATGGGCGTGTAACCCGCGCACCCGTGCCCGGCCCGCAAGGGGCCGGGCGCTGTTCCAGCCCCGACCAGGCCCTGCGCCTGGAACGCTGCATGCCCCTGGGATCATGGTCCCAGGGCGCCCGCCGATTTTCCCCGTCAGATGAAAACTAGACGCGTATCACACGAAAGGACTTGGTTTGCCTTATGAATATTAATTAGAATCAGTCTCATTTGAATAATCCTTCGCGCAGGGCTCTTGACATGATTGAAGCAGCGACGCCACCGGAGCAAAGCCTACATGCCCTGTACCGCGATCATCGAAGCTGGCTCGAGAGTTGGTTGCGCCAGCGCATGGGCAACGCCTGGGATGCGGCGGACCTGAGCCAGGACACCTTCCTGCGCGTGCTCACCAGCTCCCAGCAACTGGTCGACCTGCGCGAGCCGCGGGCCTACCTGGTGACCGTCGGCAAGCGCCTGCTGAGCAACTTCTATACCCGGCGCAAACTCGAACAGGCCTACCTGGACGCGCTGGCCAGCCTGCCCGAAGACAGCGTGCCGTCCCCGGAACAGCGCTGGGTGCTGCTGGAAACCCTGCAAGCCCTCGACGAACTGCTCGATGGCCTGCCGCCCCTGGTGCGCCGGGCATTTCTCTGGAGCCAGCTGGAAGGGCTGGGCTACCGCGAGATCGCCGAACGCCTCGACGTCTCGGAACGCACCGTCAAGCGCTACATGGCCCAGGCCTACGAACACTGCCTGCTGGTGGAACTGTGATGCGCTCGGCGCCGTCCAGCGAAACCCGCGAAGTGGCCCGCGCCGCGGCCCAGTGGCTGGCGCTGCTGGAATCCGGCGCGGCCAACGCCGACGATCACGCCCGCTTGCAGCACTGGCGCAACAGCAACAGCCGTCACGAAAGCGCCTGGCAGAAGGCTCAGCAGCTGCGCCAGCGTTTCTCCGCGCTGCCGTCGGCCCTGGCGCTGGCCACCCTGGATCGTCCCGAGCCGTCGCGGCGCGCGGTACTCAAGCGCGCCCTCGGCGTCGCCGCACTGGTGCCGACCGCCTGGCTGCTGACCCGCCAGTTACCCCTGGACGTATGGCGCGCCGACCTGCAGACCGGCACCGGTGAACACCGCACAGTGCCCCTGGCCGATGGCAGCTCCTTGCAGTTGAACACCGCCAGCGCAGTCAACGTCGACCTGGGTGCGCGGCAAGTGACCCTGGTGCGCGGCGAGATGGCGCTCAAGGTGGCGGGCAGCGCGCCGCTGACCATCCAGGCGCGTTACGGGCGCATCATCGTCAGCCGCAGCGAAGTCTGCGTGCGCCTCAACGAGCACGATTGCCGGGTGTCGGTGGTCAGCGGCTCGGTGCAGCTGCAACCCTTGTTCGGGCCGCAACTGGTGTTGCGCGAAGGCCAGCGGGTCCGGCTGCGCGCGGAGGGCGTCGGGCAGATCGACGCCTTCGATGCGCAGCTGCCGGGCTGGCGCGACGGCGTGCTGATGGCGCAGAACCAGCCGCTGGGGGATTTCCTGCGCGAGCTGAGCCGTTATCGTCCGGGCCTGCTGCGCTGGGACCCGGAACTGGAAGCCTTGCGCGTCACCGGCAGCTTCCGTCTCGACAACACCGACCGCGTGCTGTCGCTGCTGGCCGCCAGCCTGCCGCTGCAAGTGCATTCGCGCACCCGCTACTGGGTGACGCTGATCCCGCAGAAAAGCCAGCCGAAAAACACCCCGCCAAAAAATATTGGCTGAAGCCTGTCCCTTTTTTTCGCCTCGCCGGTCATTCCAGGTAAGTGAACAAAAAACGAGAGCTTCCTCCCATGCCCGCAGTATTGCCTTACCGTTTGCGCCCGGTTGCCCCCGGCCTGCGCCCGTTGTTGCACTTGGGCCTCATGCTGTCCCTCAGTTCCAGTCCGTTCTTCATCCAGGCCAGCTGGGCCGACGATGCCGCGCGGCGCAGCTATCAGGTGCCGGCCGGCCCGCTGAGCGCCGCGCTGACCCGTTTCGCCGGTCTGGCGGGAGTCAACCTGTCGGTGGACCCGCAGCTGGTCAGCGGGCGCAACAGCAGCGGGCTGTCCGGCGAGTACGGGGTGGAAGAGGGCTTTGCCCGTTTGCTGCAAGGTTCCGGCCTGCAACTGCAACCGGTGGGCGAACAGGCTTATATCCTCACCCCGGCGCCGCAAGGCGGCAGCCTGCAACTGGCGCCGACCTCGATTCTCGGTGCCAGCGGCGCGACCGACAGCGACGTCTTCGCCGGCGGCCAGGTGGCGCGCCGGGGTTCCCAGGGCCTGCTGGGCTCGAAGGACTTCATGGAAACGCCGTTCAGCATGACCACCTACACCAGCGAGGTGGTGAAGAACCAGCAGGCGCGGACCCTCGGCGACCTGATCGCCAGCGACCCCTCGGTGCGCGCCACCAACCCGGCGGGCGGTCGCTACGAGCAGTTCACCATCCGCGGCTTCAGCCTGTTCAACAGCGATGTCGCCTACAACGGCCTGTATGGCGTGCTGCCGACCTATACCATCGACATGGAAATGGCCGACCGGGTGGACATCCTCAAGGGCCCGACCCAGCTGATCAACGGCATCTCGCCGCGGGGCAGCGTCGGCGGCGGGATCAACGTGGTGCCCAAGCGCGCCACCGACAAGCCCATCACCGAATTCACCGGCAGCTACGCCTCCGACAGCCAGGTCGGCGGTGCGGTGGACATCGGCCGACGCTTCGGCGAGGACAACAAGTTCGGCGTGCGCCTGAACGCGGTCAAGCAGTCCGGCGACACTAAGTGGGATCATCAGAGTGTCGACCGCGAGATGGCGGTGCTGGGCCTGGACTTCCGTGGCGAACGCCTGCGCCTGTCGACGGACATCGGCCACACCGAGCGCGATACCGACGCGCCCCAGGAGCGGGTGCAGATCGGCGCCAACGCCAAGGTGCCGGACGCCGACGATGTGCGACACAACTATGCGCAGTCCTGGAGCAAGGCGCGGACCAAGGACACCTTCGGCACGGTCAACGCCGAATACGACGTCAATGATTCGGTCATGCTGTACGGCGGCGTCGGCGCGCGCAAAAGTAACCACGACTTCCTCCGTCATGCCGTGTCGATCACCAACGACGCCGGCGACTTCAGCGTCCAGCCCCGCGACTTCACCCGCGACGAAAACGTGCGCACCACCACGGCGGGCGTGCGCAGCTGGTTCCATACCGGCCCGGTGAGCCATGAGGTCAACCTGGCGGCCAGCTACTTCTACATGGATTTCGAAAACGGCGGCGCGCGCTATGCCGCATCCCCCAGCAACCTCTACAACCCACGGCCGACGCCGACCCCGTCGCGGCCGACGCGTTTGGACCCCAAGGTCTACACCGAGAACCGCTTCAGCGGCGTGGCGCTGTCCGACACCCTGGGCTTCTTCGATGACCGCCTGCTGCTGACCCTCGGCGCGCGCTGGCAGCGGGTCAAGGTCGACGACTGGAGCGACGGCGTCAAAGGCGACACCGCCTACGACGAGGAAAAGGTCTCGCCTTCGGGTGGCCTGCTGTTCAAGGCCACCGATCAGTTGTCGCTGTACGTCAACTACATGGAAGGCCTGAGCCAGGGCAAGATCGCGCCGTCGACCTCGATCAACGAAGACGAAATCTTCCCGCCGTTCATCAGCCGCCAGGTCGAGGCCGGCGCCAAGTACGACGCCGGGGCGTTCGCCCTGACCGCCGCGGTGTTCCGCATCAAGCAGCCGGCCTACGAGACCAACGCCACTACCCGGGTCTTCGGCCCGAACGGCAAGCGCCAGAACGACGGCGTCGAGTTGAGCGTGTTCGGCGAGCCGCTCAAGGGCTTCCGCCTGCTGGGCGGGGTGATGTACATCGACAGCGAACTGAAGGACACCACCAACGGCACCTTCGACGGCAACCGGGCGCCGGCCACGCCGAAGTACAACGTCAACCTGGGTGCCGAATGGGATGTGCCGAAAGTCCAGGGCCTGACCCTGACCGCGCGCGGCATCTATTCCAGCTCGCAGTACCTTGACCAGGCCAACAGCAAGGAAATCGACTCCTGGGAGCGTTTCGACCTGGGTGCGCGCTACGCATTCAAGCTCGACGACAAGGACATCACCTTGCGCGCCAATGTCGAGAACGTGCTGGACAAGCGTTACTGGAGTTCGGCCGGGGCCTCGGACGACAGCGAGCCGGGCTTGACCCTGGCGACGCCACGGACCCTGTTGCTTTCGGCAACCGTAGGTTTCTGAGAAACGATGCGGACAAGCGCCACAGGGAAGGGCGCACCACCGTATCGATCGGCCATGACCGGTTCCCCGGTCGAGGAAGGATGTATGCCCGTTATTACATGATGAACTTGCCGGCCTCTTGAATGAGGTATTGGCCATTTAATGGCAACTAACGAAGTTGTCAGGAAGATGGCAATAACATGGCTAACTCATGGCATCGTTAATGACTTTTCCCAGGTTTATCAACTTGGTTTTTGGCGTGCGCGCGCTATTTAACTTATGCCTGGAAGTGCTATGTAAATTTCCAAATAAGTTCGAATAAGCAGTTGCACCTTTTTATTAATGATAATAATTTGCATGTCGAATTTAACGAGGGTGAACAGATGTTGAATGATGGCATATTGCGCACTAGTCCTCTGCAAAAAACCAATGCCGACTATCTGGCCCGGCAAGGCAAGTTCGAATCCAATGTGCGCAGTTATCCGCGCAAGTTGCCGCTGGCCATCGCCAAGGCACACGGGGTCTGGGTCACCGACGTCGAAGGCAAGACCTACCTGGATTGCCTGGCCGGCGCCGGCACCCTGGCCCTGGGGCACAACCACCCGGCGATCATGGCCAGCCTCGACAGCTTCCTGGCCTCGGGCCTGCCCATGCACACCCTGGACCTGACCACCGTGGTCAAGGACGCCTTCAGCGAAACCCTGCTCAGCCTGCTGCCGGGCCAGGGGCGCGACTACTGCCTGCAATTCTGCGGGCCGTCCGGGGCGGACGCGGTGGAAGCGGCGCTGAAACTGGCCAAGACCCACACCGGGCGGCACAACGTCATCAGTTTCTCCGGGGCCTACCACGGCATGACCCACGGCGCCCTGGCGCTGACCGGCAATACCGCGCCGAAGAACGCCATCGCCGGCCTGATGCCGGGGGTGCAGTTCATGCCGTACCCCCACGAATACCGTTGTCCCCTGGGCATCGGCGGCGAGGCCGGGGTCGAGGCGCTGACCCATTACTTCACCCAGTTCATCGAGGACGTGGAAAGCGGCGTGTCCTTGCCGGCGGCGGTGATTCTCGAGGCCGTGCAGGGCGAGGGCGGGGTCAACTGCGCGCCGGCCAGCTGGCTGCGGGCGATCCGCGAGGTGACCCGCAAGCACGGCATCGTGCTGATCCTCGACGAAGTGCAGGCCGGTTTTGCCCGCACCGGCAAGATGTTCGCCTTCGAGCACGCCGGCATCGAGCCGGACATGATCGTCATGTCCAAGGCGGTGGGCGGCGGCCTGCCGATGGCGGTGCTGGGCATCAAGCGCGAGTTCGATGCCTGGGAGCCGGGCAACCACGCCGGCACCTTCCGCGGCAACCAGATGGCCATGGCCGCGGGCCTGGCGACCCTGCAGGTGCTGCGCGAGCAGAACATCGCGGCCCTGGCCGAGCGCCGCGGGCAGTGGCTCAAGGAGCAATTGATGGCCTTGCAACAGAACTATCCGGCCCTGGGCCAGGTGCGCGGGCGCGGCCTGATGCTGGGCATCGAGATCGTCGACGAGCGCCAGCCGGCCGACCGCCATGGGCATTTCCCGTCGGACCCGAGCCTGGCCGTGGCCATCCAGCAGCACTGCTTCAAACAGGGCCTGCTGCTGGAGCGTGGCGGACGTCGGGGCAACGTGATTCGCCTGTTGCCGCCGCTGGTCATCGACGACGAACAGTGCCAGCAAGTTATCCAGCGTTTTACCCGCGCGGTGGCGGACGCTTTATTGCAGACCCGTTCTTGAAGGGCTGTTTCGGGGATTAACCGAAGTCGATAAAAGTGTGTCGTTTTTCACACTTTAAGTTCCTGGTAGAAAACTGTCAGATGAAAAGTTTTATTTGAAAGTGTAAGCGGATGATTTCGTCCGACGGGTATCTGTCGGCTTTTCAGTGTGGCCGAAGAGCAACTAACCATTTGCCGCGACATTACGCAGCCAGTGACCGCACGGGCTACTGTGGAGCACCTATGAATTATTCAGATCGCGATGTTTTATCAAAGCATGTTTTATCGAAGATGGTCAGTGAACTGGCGACCACACGCGCCTTGCTCAATTGCCTGATCAAAGAGTTCGCCTTGCCGGAAAACTGCCTCAGTTACAGCTGGCCGACACAGATGCAGGGCATTGCCCCCGGCAGTTACCTGGACGGCCTGGAATGGAAGGGCATCCCGCTGACCATCGACCTGCCCAACCAGCAGCAGTTCTTTGTCATGGTCGATCGCCGCGACCACTTGGGTAGCCACCGTTACCTGTCGGACGTGTATGCCCGACGCGAGGGCGAGACCTGGCGCTGCCTGGCCTTTGCCGAGTTCGTCGAGCAACTGCTCGGCGCCTGCGAACACATGACCCGGGCCAGCAACGATGAGCTGCTGGACCAGGTGCTGCAAAGCCAATTGCTGACCGCCGCCATCGTCGCCCACAACATGGACGGCCAGGGCCCGGCGCCGCTCAGTGGCTACCTGGCCAGCGAACAGGGCCTGTGGTTCGGTCACCCTAACCACCCGGCGCCCAAGGCGCGGCTGTGGCCGGCGCACCTGGCCCAGGAAACCTACGCCCCGGAATTCCAGGCCGAGACCGCGCTGCACCTGTTCGAGGTGCCGCGCCAGGGTTTGCGGGTGACCGCCAGCGGCCTCAGCGAGGCGCAGGTGATGGCCGGTTTCGCCGACCAGGGCCGGGCGCGTCCGGGGCACGCGATGATCTGCATGCACCCGGTGCAGGCCGAGCTGTTCATGCAGGACCGCCGCGTGCAGCGCCTGCTGGAGCTGGGCGAGGTGGTCGACCACGGGCCGACTGGGCCGCTCGCCAGCCCGACGGCGTCGATGCGCACCTGGTACATCGAGGACCACGACTTTTTCATCAAGGGCTCGCTGAACGTGCGCATCACCAATTGCGTGCGCAAGAACGCCTGGTACGAGCTGGAAAGCACACTGATCATCGACCAGCTGTTCCAGCGCCTGCAGCGGACCCAGGCCGAAACCTTGGGCGGGCTGTCGGCGGTGGCCGAGCCGGGTTCCATGAGCTGGGCGCCGCTGCAGGCCAGCGAAGCCGATGCCCACTGGTTCCGCGAACAGACCGGGGCGATCCTACGAGAGAACTTCTGCCGCCGCGCCGGCGCCGAGCGCAGCGTGATGGCCGGCACCCTGTTTGCCCGCGACATCCATTCGCGGCCGCTGGTGCATGACTTCCTGCAAGGCTTCAATGCCCAGCCACTGGCGGACGAACAACTGGTGGACTGGTTCGACCAGTACCAGGCGCTGCTGCTGCGGCCGGTGCTGGCGCTGTTCTTCAACCACGGCGTGGTGATGGAGCCGCACCTGCAGAACAGCGTGCTGATCCACGACCAGGGCCAGCCGCAACAGCTGCTGTTGCGGGACTTCGAGGGGGTCAAGCTCACCGATGAGCTGGGCATGGCGCAGATCGAGGTCGGCCTGCACCCGCGGGTGCGCCAGTCGCTGCTGTATTCCCGCGAGCAGGGCTGGAGCCGCATTACCTACTGCCTGCTGATCAACAACCTGTCGGAAGCGGTGCTGGCCCTGAGCTGGGAACGCCCGCACCTGGCGCCGCTGATGTGGCAACGGGTCGAGCAGCAGTTGCGGCGCATCCGCGACGAGCTGGTGCGCCCGGCGCCGGAGCTGGACGCGCTGATCGCCGGCCAGCCGATTGCCTGCAAGACCAACCTCAAGGTGCGCCTGGCCGCCAAGGCCGACCGCCAGGCCGGCTACGTCAACCTGAGCTCGCCGTGGAGCGAGGAGGCCCGTTATGGCTGAGTTGTCCCAGGCAGTCCTGAACGCCATCGACCAGGCCCGGGCCGGCAGTGCCGACCCGCTGGCGGCCTTTATCTACGATCTGGATGCCTTGCAGGCCCATGTGCGCCGGGTGATGGCGGAGTTGCCGGCCGGGGTCGAGCTGTATTACGCGATCAAGGCCAACAGCGAGGCGCCGGTGCTGGCGGCGCTGGCCCCGCTGGTCAGCGGTTTCGAGATTTCCTCGGGCGGCGAGATCGAGCGGGTGGTGGCCTGTCCGACCCGCAAGCCCTATGTGTTTTCCGGCCCCGGCAAGCTCGATTCCGACCTGCGCGCGGCCCTGGCCCAGCAGGTGGAAGCGGTGCACCTGGAAAGCCTCAACGAGATCGAGCGCCTGCAACGCCTGGCCGTGGAAGCCGGGCGGGTGCAGCCGGTATTCATCCGCATCAACCCGCAGTTGCCGCAGAATCAGTCGAGCCGGCTGGCCATGGCCGGCACCGCCACGCCGTTCGGCATCGACGAGGCGGAGCTGGCCGAGGCCGTGCAAAGAGTTGAGCGGGCCAGCCATCTGCGCCTCAAGGGTTTCCATGTGCACGCCATGTCCCACCAGCAGTCGGTGGAGCGCCATGAGCAGTTGCTGGATTTCTATCTGCAACGCTGGCCGCTGTGGAAGGCCTTGGCGGCGCACCCCGAGCAGCTGACCCACCTGAATGTCGGCGGCGGCATCGGCGTCGATTACCTCAGTGGCCAGCAGTTCGACTGGCAGCGCCTGTGCCGCTACCTGGAACGCCGGCTGGCGGAGCAGGGCAGCGAGGCGCCGATCCTGCGCTTCGAGCCGGGGCGCTTTATCAGTGCCTTTTGCGGTTACTACGTGATCGAGGTGCTGGACACCAAGACCAGCCATGGCGAGCACTTCCTGGTGTGCCGCGGCGGCACCCACCAGTTCCGCCTGCCCGCGGCGCAGAGCCACAACCACCCGTTGATTCACCTGCCGCGCACGCCGCAGCCGGCGCACACCGCGGAGCAGGCCTGGACCGTGGTCGGCCAGCTGTGCACGCCCAAGGATGTGCTGAGCCGGGCCCAACCGCTCAGGGGCGTCAGCGTCGGCGACCTGCTGGTGCTGCCCATGGCCGGGGCCTATGGCTACAACATTTCCCACGCCGATTTCCTCTGCCATCCACGGCCGGCGCAGCACTTCCTGCGCCAGGGTGAATTGCTCGAAGGAGCCGGTCTGTGAGTTTCAAGGCACCGCGCGCTTGGGTGGTGGTCAACGTGCTGCTCGGCACCCTGACCGTCAGCCTCAACAACAGCTCGCTGAACCCGGCGCTGCCGGCGTTCATGGAAGCCTTCGCCATCGGCCCGCTGATGGCCACCTGGATAGTCGCGGCCTTCATGACCAGCATGGGCATGACCATGCCGCTGACCAGCTTCCTCAGCCAGCGCCTGGGCCGCCGATGCCTGTACCTGTGGGGCGTGGCGCTGTTTATCGGCGGTTCGTTGTTGGGGGCCCTGGCCGATTCCATCGCCCTGGTGATCACCGCGCGAGTGGTGCAGGGCGTTGCCAGCGGGCTGATGATCCCGCTGTCCCTGGCGATCATCTTCTCGGTGTACGCCAAGGACGAGCGCGGCCGGGTCACCGGCCTGTGGGGCGCGGCGGTGATGCTCGCGCCGGCGGTGGGCCCGCTGTGCGGCAGCCTGCTGCTGGAGTGGTTCAGCTGGCGCTCGCTGTTCTTGATGAACGTGCCGATCGGTGTCGTCGCGCTGCTGATGGGCCTTGCGGTCCTGCCGGCTGCCGAACCGGCCGAACGCAAGCCGTTCGACCTGGCCGGCTACCTGCTGATCGCCTCGGGCATCGGCCTGCTGATGATCGCCATCAGCCGCCTGCACCATGCCGCCGGGCTGGTAGACCCGATGAACCTGGGCATGCTGCTGATAGCGCTGCTGTGCCTGGTGGCCTTTGTCCGCCTGGAGCTGCGCCGCGAGGCGCCGCTGCTCAACCTGCGGATCTTCGCCCTGCGCGGCTATCGCCTGAGCGTGATCATCGCCGTGGTGCAGTCGGTGGGCATGTTCGAGTGCCTGGTGCTGCTGCCGTTGCTGGTGCAGACGGTGCTCGGCTACAGCGCTCTCTGGACCGGCCTGGCGCTGCTGTGCACCGCGGTGTTCGCCAGCCTGTTCGGGCGCATGGGCGGCAGCGCCCTGGATCGCCACGGGCCGCGGCTGGTGGTGTCCATCGGCCTGCTGCTGACCGGCCTGTCGACCCTGGCCCTGGGCCTGCTCCGGGCCGATGCGGCGATTGGCCTGGTGTTCGTGCTGATGCTGCTGCGCGGCGCCGGCCTGGGCCTGTCCTACATGCCGGTGACCACCGCCGGGTTGAATGCCTTGCCCGAGCCGATGGTTACCCAGGGCGCGGCGATGAACAACATCTCGCGGCGCCTGGTGTCGTCCCTGGCGATTGTCATCGCCTCGCTGTGGCTGGAGTTCCGCCTCGTCGACGGTGGCTTGCAGGCCCAGCAGGCGGGCATGTCGGGCGCCATCAGCGAGGTGTTCGTGGTCACCGGCCTGCTGATCCTGCTGGCACTGCCCTGTGCCTGGCGTTTTCCCCTTTCCGACGAGACCGCCGAGGCAGTGCCCGGCGCGCTCGAACACCGTTAACCCTTCTTTGCACAAGGTATGAACATGGCGACTGCAATCTCGACAACCTCAAGCCAGCACTCCGGCCCCGGCGCCTGGCTGGCCGCGGTGGATGGGCGTATCGACGAAAAAGTGCAGCAGCGGGTGGTCGGCCAGCTGTTGCAGACCCTGCTGTATGAAGGCGTGCTGCCGTTCGACAGCCAGCCGCTGGACGGCGGCCAGCGGCGTTTTGTGGTGCTCGGCGTCGATGGCCGCCAGGAGCGGGTGGAATACCACTGCAACGGCCTGCTCAGTGCCAGCTTCGATTTGATCCGCCTCGATTCCGCCAGCCTGGAGCGCTTCGACAGCCGCGGCCAGCGCAGCGTGCCGAACCTGCACCAGGCCCTGGCCGAGCTGCTCGGCGACTACCAGGACAGCCCGCACCTGGGGCGCTTCATCCAGGAACTGGAGCAGACCCAGCTCAAGGACCTGCAAGCCCGCAGCCAGGGTTACCAGGCCGAAAAGCCGGCCCACCAGCTGGACGTGGACGCCCTGGAGCAGCACTTCATGGACGCCCACAGCTACCACCCGTGCTACAAGTCGCGCATCGGTTTTTCCCTGGCGGACAACCAGGCCTACGGCCCGGAGTTCGCCACGCCGATCGCCGTGGTCTGGCTGGCGGTGGCGCGCGACCGGGCCTCGCTCAAGCATTCGCAAAAACTCGATTTCCCGGCCTTTATCCGCCAGGAGCTGGGCGCCGAACGCTGGCAGCAGGTCGAGCGACAACTGGCCAGCCAGGGCCGGGCGCTGGACGACTACCAGTTGCTGCCGGTGCACCCGTGGCAGTGGGAGAACCTGATTGTCTCGACCTTCTACCCGGAGCTGCTCAGCGGCGAGCTGATCTACCTCGGCACCTCGGACGACCAGTACAAGGCCCAGCAGTCGATCCGCACCCTGGCCAACGCCACGGCCAAGCAGCGGCCCTACGTCAAGCTGGCGATGAGCATGACCAACACCTCCAGCACCCGCATCCTGGCCCGGCACACAGTGATGAACGGGCCGATCATCACCGACTGGCTGCAACAGCTGATCGCCAGCGACAGCACCGCGCGCCAGCTGGATTTCGTGATCCTCGGCGAAGTGGCCGGGGTCAGCTTCGACTACCAGCACCTCCCTGAGTCCCGCGGGCCCCAGGCCTATGGCACCCTGGGGGCGATCTGGCGCGAAAGCATCCATCAATACCTGAAGGCCGACGAGCAGGCGGTGCCGTTCAACGGCCTGAGCCATGTGGAGAACCGCTACGGCACGGGGCCGCAGCAGCCGTTCATCGATGCCTGGATCCGCCAGTACGGCTTGCAGGCCTGGACCCGCCAGCTGCTGCAGGTGACGGTGCCGCCGATCATCCACATGCTCTACGCCGAAGGCATCGGCATGGAATCCCACGGCCAGAACATCGTGCTGATCGTCAAAGAGGGCTGGCCGCAGCGCATCGCCCTCAAGGACTTCCACGACGGCGTGCGTTACTCGCCGGCGCACCTGGCGCGCCCCGAGCTGTGCCCGGAGCTGGTGCCGCTGCCGGCCAGCCACGCCAAGCTCAACCGCAACTCCTTCATCCTCACCGACGACGTCAACGCGGTGCGCGATTTCTCCTGCGACTGCTTCTTCTTCATCTGCCTGGCGGAAATGGCGATCTTCCTGCGCCAGCACTACCCGCTGGACGAAGGCCAGTTCTGGCAGATGACCGCCGAGGTGATTCTCGACTACCAGAACGCCCATCCCCAGCACCGCGACCGTTTCGGCCTGTTCGACGTGTTCGCGCCGAGCTACGAGGTGGAAGAGCTGACCAAGCGCCGCCTGCTGGGCGACGCCGAGCGGCGCTTCAAGTCGGTGCCCAATCCACTCCACGCCTACAGGCCGCAAGCATGCTGAGAAGCAACCAGCTGAAACGCAAACTGGCGGCCGGGCAGGCGGTGTACGGGCTGATCAGCTCGATCCCGGCGCCGGCGGCCATCGAGCTGATCGCCGAGGCCGGGTTCGACTTCGTGATCATCGACATGGAGCACGTGCTGATCAATCCGGAAACCGTCGAGCACATGATCCGCACCGCCGAAGCCTACGAGCTGACGCCGCTGGTGCGGGTCGCCGACCTCAATCCCAAGACCCTGCTGCGCCTGCTCGACGGCGGTGCCCAGGGCATCGTGCTGCCGATGATCGAATCCGCCGAGCAGTTGCAGGCGGCGATTGCCGCCTGCAAATACCACCCGCTGGGCCAGCGCAGCCTCAACGCCGGGCGCCCCGGCAGTTTCGGCAAGCACAGCCTGGCGCAGTACGTGGGGCAGGCCAACGAGCAGATCATGCTGGTGGCGATGATCGAAAGCGCCGCCGGCGTGCGCAACGCCGCGCAGATCGCCGCGGTGCCGGGCCTGGACATGATTCTCGAAGGCGCGGCCGACCTCTCGCAATCCCTCGGCATGCCCTGGCAGATCGACCAGCCGCAGGTCCAGCAGGCCCTGCTCGATGCCTGGCAGGCGGCGGACCATGCCGGCGTGCCGTACTGCGCGATTCCCCGACAGCAGGGCGACCTGGGCCGCTGGCGCGAGCGCGGGGTCCGGGCCTTTGTCCTCGGCGACGAACGTGGCATCGCCTTTCGTGCTCTCCAGGCCAGGTTGGCCACCCTTTCTCTAGAAGGAAACTGATCCGATGAACTTCACTTCCATGGCCGCCGAGCTGGTGATGCAGGACCTGATCGATTGCCTGCTGGCCGAAGATTTCTTTGGCCGCGAACCCTTGCCGCTGCTGACGGCCAGCCAATGGCGTCAGGCCCATCCTGAAGCGCCAGCCCTTGAAGCCTCAACCCTTGAAGGCGCGGATGCCCGGCAACGGATCTGGGAATGGTGCTGCGACGCCCAGGAACAGCGCTTCATCAGCATCGCCCTGCGCCCGGGCATCACCCAACAGTGGGAAAAGGTCCCGGGCACGCAGGTTCTGGCCCGCCAGGAGCAGCGCTGGACCGCCTTGGGTCCGGTGGACTTCATGCGCCGGGTATTCACCGGCATGGGCCCGCGTTTCCAGGACAACGAGAAGGGCCTGACGCTGTTCCTCGAAGTGCTGCATATCAGCGTCTGGCAGACCGCCTTGTCCCTGGAGCACCGGGTCGACCACCAGGGCCTGATGGCCCAGGACGGCGCCACCTTTTTCCGCACCATGGAGCAGTGGGCTTCGCTGCGCGATCGTCCGTACCACCCGCTGGCCAAGGCCAAGCAGGGCTTGCTGCAGGCCGAATACCAGCAGTACCAGGCCGAGTTCGCCCAGCCGGTGGCGCTGAACTGGGTGGCGGTGCGCAAGGACCTGCTGCAAGGCGGCGAGGGCGTGGCGGATCTGGAGCAGGTCTACCCGGCGCGCTACCTGTTGCCCGAAGCCTTGCAGGAACACCTGGCCGAGGAGCTGCGCGAGCGCGGTATCGGTGACAGTCATGTAGCCTTGCCGGTGCACCCGTGGCAGTTCGAGCATGTGTTGCAGGCGCAACTGGGCGAAGCCTTCGCCCGTGGCGACTGCCAGCGCCTGGACTTCAGCGAAGCCACGGTCTTCGCTACTTCGTCGCTGCGCTCGATGACCCCTTGTTTCGCCAGCGCCGACTACCTGAAGCTGCCCATGGCCATCTACTCCCTGGGCGCCTCGCGTTACCTGCCGGCGGTGAAGATGATCAATGGCGGCCTCAGCGAGGCCTTGCTGCATCAGGTACGGCGCCTCGACCCGGTGCTGGAGCAGAGCCTGCACCTGTGCGACGAGAGCAAGTGGTGGGCCTTTATGCCGCCCCAGGCAACCCTGTTCGACGAGGCGCCGCGGCACCTGTCGGCGATGGTCCGCGGTTACCCGCAAGCCTTGCTCGACGACCCGGACTGCCGCCTGCTGCCGATGGCCGCCCTGGGCACGCCATTGCCCGGCAGCAACCGGCACTTCTTCGATGAGTGGCTGCAGTACCGCGAACTGCCGGCGACCCAGGCTTCGGTGCTGACCCTGTTCAGCGAGCTGTGCCAGCGCTTCTTCGACGTCAACCTGCGCATGTTCCGCCTCGGCATGCTCGGCGAGGTGCACGGGCAGAACGCGGTACTGGTGTGGAAGTCCGGCCAGGCCCAGGGCCTGCTGCTGCGCGACCACGATTCGCTGCGTATCTTCGTGCCGTGGCTGGAACGCAACGGCATGGCCGACCCGGAATACCGGATCAAGAAAGGCCACGCCAACACCCTGTACCACCAGCGTCCCGAAGACCTGCTGTTCTGGCTGCAGACCCTGGCGATCCAGGTCAACGTGCGGGCGATCATCGACACCCTGGCCCAGGTCTACGCCTTGCCGGCGACTGCACTGTGGAGCACCTTGCGCCAGGTATTGGACGGGCTGCTGCAGAGCATCGAGTTCGACGACGAGGCGCGGGCGATGATCAGGCACCAGCTGTTCGAAGCGCCGCGCTGGCCGCAGAAGCTGCTGCTGACGCCGATGATCGAACGCGCCGGCGGCCCGGGCAGCATGCCGTTCGGCAAGGGCGAGGTGGTCAACCCGTTCCAGCGGCTGGCCGCCGATGCCTGATCCGCAGCTCCATCCTTGCAGGCGCACGCTGTTGCGCCTGTCCCTGGGGCTGCTGGCATTGCCCCGGATCGCCCGTGCCGAGCCGTTGCGCCTGGTCACCCTGTTCCAGGGCGCCACCGACAGCGCCGTGGCGCTGGGCGTGACGCCTTGCGGCGTGGTGGAGTCGTCGAGCGAAAAGCCGACCTTCCGTTACCTGCGCCCGGCGCTGGCGAATGTTCCTCATGTCGGCCTGGAAACCCAGCCCAGCCTGGAGGACATCGTGCTGCTGGAGCCGGACGTGATCGTCGCCTCGCGTTTTCGCCACCAGCGCATCGCGCCGCTGCTCGAGCGCATGGGCACGGTGCTGATGCTCGAGGAAGTCTTCGAGTTCAAGCGCACCCTGGCGCTGATGGGCGCGGCCCTGAACCGGCAACAGCAGGCCAGCAGCCTGCTGGGGCAATGGCAGCAGCGGGTGGCGCGCTTGCGCGAGCAGTTGCAGGCAAATTTCGCCGGGCGCTGGCCGCCCACGGTGTCGGTGCTGGATGTGCGCGAAGACCATATCCGCAGTTACCTGCCGAGCAGTTTCGCCGGCTCGGTGCTCACTGAGCTGGGCTTCGCCTGGAACCCGGTCGCCCGCGAGTCCCGCGGCACCTATATCAAACTCACCAGCAAAGAGAACTTGCCTGTGGTCGATGCCGACCTGTTTTTTGTATTCCAGCGAGACAGCCAGGCGGTGCAACACAACTATGAACGGCTGGTGCATTACCCGTTCTGGCAACAGTTGCGCGCCGTACAACAGCAGCAGGTATGGCGGGTCGATGGCATCGCCTGGAGTTTCTCCGGCGGAATCCTCGGCGCCAACCTGATGCTCGACGACATTGCCCGCCTGGTGGCGTCTTCATGAGCCGTGGCCTGAAACTCGGCCTGGCGTGTGTCGTCCTGCTGCTGTGCGCCGGCCTGAGCCTGGCGGCCGGGGCGACCTGGATCGAGCCGTCGCAACTGCTCAAGGGCCTGCTGCAACCGGACAGCCTGAGCGCCGGCCAGCAGTTGATCTTCAGCAGTCGCTTGGCGCGCACCCTGATGGCCGTCGCCGTGGGCGCGAGCCTGGCGGTGGCGGGGGCGCTGATGCAGGCGCTGACCCGCAACCCGCTGGCGTCGCCGGGGCTGTTCGGGGTGAATGCCGGGGCGACCTTTGCGATCATCCTCTGCTCGTCGCTGTTTGCCTTGTCGTCCATGAGCCAGTGGTTGTGGTGCGCCTTTATCGGCGCCGCGCTGGCCGGCAGCCTGGTGTGGCTGATCGGCAATCGCGGGCAGGGCAGCCTCAATCCGCTGCGCATCGTCCTGGCCGGGGCAGCGATCACCGCGTTGTTTTCCGCCTTCAGCCAGGCGTTGCTGGTGGTCAACGAGGAGGGGCTGGACACCGTGCTGTTCTGGCTCGCCGGGTCGTTGTCCGAGCGCGACCTGGCGCTGGCCGCGCCGCTGCTGCTGGGCGTCTTGCTGACCCTGCTGGGATCGTTGCTGCTGGCCGGGCAGGTCAATGTGCTCAACGCCGGCGAAGCCATCGCCATCGGCCTCGGGCAGCGCACCGGCTTGATCCGCTGGCTGATGAGCGTGCTGATCATCGGCCTGGCGGGCAGTGCGGTGGCGCTGGCGGGCAGCATCGGTTTCATCGGCCTGCTGGTGCCGCACATGGTGCGCAAGGGCCTGTCCATCGACCACCGCTGGTTGCTGCCGGGGTGCGCGGTGCTGGGAGCGATCCTCCTGCTGCTGGCCGACACCCTGGGGCGCCTGGTGATCCTGCCGCAGGAGGTGCCGGTGGGGGTGATGACCGCGTTGTTCGGCGCACCGTTCTTTATTTTCCTGGCGCGCCGTGGAGGTCGTTATGAGTAAGACCCTGACCCTGCGCACCGCCGGTTTCTCGCGGCGCATCGACCTGGCGACCCTGTGGCGGCTGTCGCTGGCGCTGCTGGCGACGGCGCTGGTGATGCTCGGCGCCTTGTCCCTGGGCAAACTCAAGCTGTCGCCGCTGACCGTGCTGGAGTTGCTGTGGCACGGCGGCGACGAGCGCCTGCTGTTTATCGTCGAGCAACTGCGCCTGCCGCGCCTGCTGCTGGCAGCCCTGGTCGGCGCGGCGCTGGCGGTGTCCGGCCTGATTTTGCAGAGCATCATCCGCAACCCGCTGGCGTCCCCCGATCTGCTGGGCATCACCAGCGGCGCCAGTGCCGCGGCGGTGCTGTACCTGTCGTTCTTTTCCCTGCTGCTGGGCCCGCAGTTTTTGCCACTGGCGGCGATGCTCGGCGCCGGGCTGGCGGCCCTGGCCATTTACCTGCTGGCCTGGAAGCAGGGCACCTCGCCGCTGCGCCTGGTGCTGATCGGCGTCGGCGTGTCGGCGCTGCTGGCGGCGGTGACCACCTTTGTCCTGGTGTTCAGCCCGCTGACCACCACCTTGTCGGCCTATGTCTGGCTCACCGGCAGCGTCTACGGCGCCAGCTGGCCGGAGCCGCGGGCCCTGGGCGGCTGGCTGCTGGCGATCCTGCCGTTGCTGGTGTGGCTGGCGCGCCAGGTGCGGGTGCAACAACTGGACGACGCCTTGGCCCAGGGCATCGGCGTGCGGGTACAGTGGCTGCGCGCCGGCCTGCTGCTGGTGAGCGTGGCCCTGGCCGGGGCGGCGGTGGCCTGGGGCGGGGCGATTGCCTTTGTCGGGCTGATTGCGCCGCATATCGCCAAGCGCCTGGTGGCCCCGGGTTTCGCCGGGCAAGCGGTGATGGCGGCGCTGGTCGGCGCCAACCTGGTGATGCTCGCCGACCTGATCGGGCGCACCCTGTTCCTGCCCCTGGATCTGCCGGCGGGGATCTTCGTCGCGGTGCTGGGCACGCCGTTCTTTCTTTATCTTTTGATCAACCAGCGGCACTAAGGAATTCCCGATGTCCTCGATGGCAACCCAGCAACTGACCCTGGGCTATCAGCGCCAGGTGATTATCGACGGGCTGGACCTGCAACTGCCGGCGGGCCAGGTGTCGGTGCTGATCGGCAGCAACGGCTGCGGCAAGAGCACCCTGCTCAAATCCCTGGCGCGGCTGCTCAAGCCGCAGCAGGGCTCGGTGATCCTCAATGGCGAGGATATCCAGCGCAAATCCACCGCGGCGGTGGCGCGGGAACTGGCGATCCTGCCGCAGATGCCCAGCGCCCCCGAAGGCATCACCGTGCGCCAGCTGGTGGCCCTGGGGCGTTATCCCTACCAGAACTGGATGCAGCAATGGTCGGCCCAGGATGAAGCCATGGTCGAGCGCGCCCTGTTGCAGACCGGCGTGAAGGCCCTGGCGGAGCGGCCGGTGGATGCCTTGTCCGGCGGCCAGCGCCAGCGGGTGTGGATTGCCATGACCCTGGCCCAGGACACCGAGATCGTGCTGCTCGACGAGCCCACCACCTTTCTCGACCTGGCGCACCAGATCGAGGTCCTGGACCTGTTGCGCGAGCTCAATCGCCAGGAAAACAAGACCATCGTCATGGTCCTGCACGACCTCAACCTGGCCTGCCGCTACGCCGACCATATGGTGGCGGTGCACCAGCGCACAGCGTTCGCCCAGGGCCTGCCGGCAGAGATTCTGACCGAGGAACTGGTCAAGCAGGTGTTCGACCTCAATTGCCGGATCATCCCCGATCCGTTTTTCGGCACGCCGCTGTGCATTCCCTTTGGCCGGGAACTGCCGCAATGAACCTGCAAGCCGCCTTCAACGCGCAAGACTGGAGCGTGCTATCCGGGCCGCTGCGCCTGAAACCCATGGCGCAACGCGACCGGCAGCGCTCCCTCAGTGCCCGGGCCTTGCTTGACGATGAAACCTGTATCGCGCTACTCGACCAGCTGGGGCCGGTGATCGGTTCGCCGACCCGAGGGATCACCGCCTCGCTGCTGGCCAAGCGTTTTTCCTTCCTCGCCACCGGCGCCTGCCTGTACGCCATGTCGGTGTGCGACCAGGGCCTGCTGCTGTCCCTGGACGATTGCGTGATCGAGTACGGCCACGACGACGGCCTCTGGACTTCGTCGATGCCGCTGCCGGACCGGGCTCCGCAGGTTTATGCCGCGGGCGAACGCGAAACCTGGCGCGCGTCCATTGTCGAGTCGTTGTTCGCCGGAGTGCTGGCGCCGCTGTGGCAGACCTTCAACCGGGTCAGCGGCATTTCCCGGCGCATCCTCTGGGAAAACACCGCGGTACGGGTCTATTCGCTGTACGAAAAACGCATGAGCAAGGTCGAGGACCCGCTGATCCGCCTGCGTCATGAGGCGGACTTCGACTGGCTGCTGCACGAGGCCGCACCGCCGCTGTTCGGCCTGGACTACAACCCACTGCGGCACTTCCGCCGCCCGCCGACGCAGTTGGAGGAGGGCAAGAGCATCCGCTTTCGCCGCACCTGCTGCTTCTATTACGAGGCCACTGAGCCCGCCGAATACTGCTCCACCTGCCCGCTGCTGCGCCCGAGGAAATGCCGATGATCGCTCCGCGCCAACCACCCGCCAGTGCTGCCTTGCTCGAGCATTACCGCGGCATCGCGCCTTCGACCCTTGGCCACTTTGGCGACGAGGGTTACCTGCGCGGTATCCGCCCGCTGTTCGACGGCCTGCGCATGCTCGGCAATGTGGTCACGGTCAAGGTCTTCGCCCCGGATGGCGCCATCCTGCGCGATGCGCTGCTGCTCAGCGAACCGGGGGATGTGCTGGTGATCCAGTGCGTGGGCGACCAGGAGTGCGCCTGCTGGGGCGAACTGCGGACCCTGGCCGGGTTGATCAAGGGCCTTTCCGGGGTGGTGGTGGAGGGCGCGGTCACCGATGTCGCCGCCCTGCGCGAGCATCGCCTGCCGGTGTTCAGCCGTGGCGTCAGCGCCTACACCACCCGCGGCATCGGCCAGCAAGGGGAGGTCAACCTGCCCATCGAGGTGGCTGGGGTGCGGGTCAACCCGGGGGATATCGCCATCGGCGACGACGACGGGGTGTTTATCCTCGACGGGCAACGGGCCGAGGCGCTGTTGCCGCAGTTGTTGGCCAAGGAGGCGCTGGATCGCGAGCGGCGCGCGGCGTTTTTGCAGCGTCTGGCTTCTATTGGCTGAGTTGGGGCGCTGCGGTGGATTTGCACTTTTATAAGGCGTCGCCGACCCGACCTTGCACCAGGCTAAGGCGATTCCTGGCCCAGGGTAGGCTCTCCGAGAACCTTGCAGAATGGCCGCGCAAGCCCGCCATCACGGTGTTTCAAGGCGTGCAACGCAGCCTGGCACAAAGGCTGCAAGACAGCCGATAACGCCCCACCGTGCATGTCACGGGCGGGCCGCCCCATCGGTCAACGCGGATCGATCGGCCAACAGGCCATGGGCACTCGGTGAATCAGGCACAGCAGCCCGATCGCACACCGCAAATAACAGGCAAAGGCGCCTGAAACCGTGAGGTTTCAGGCGCTTTTTTTTGCTT
Organism: Pseudomonas sp. B3G-3; assembly: GCF_028640915.1. Classification (NCBI taxonomy): domain Bacteria; kingdom Pseudomonadati; phylum Pseudomonadota; class Gammaproteobacteria; order Pseudomonadales; family Pseudomonadaceae; genus Pseudomonas; species Pseudomonas sp. B3G-3. The sequence goes on from NZ_JAQZAB010000137.1 coordinate 231,124, forward strand.
TAAAAAAACCGTGATTGGCTTGGGTCGGGTGCTATTTATGAATGCCATTGTTGCCCCTTTGAACACACACAAAACCCTGATCGTGATCGGCAACGGCATGGTCGGGCATCATTGCGTCGAACAGCTGGTGGCGCGCGGCGCCCTCGAGCAGTACCGCCTGCATGTCTTCAGCGAAGAGCCGATGCGCGCCTACGACCGGGTGCACCTGTCCGAGTATTTCACCGGTCGCGACGCCGAATCCCTGGCCCTGGGCGACGCTGCGCTGTACCAGACCCCGGGCCTGACCCTGCACCTGGGGGTGGCGGTGCTGCGCATCGACCGCGCCAATCGCCAGGTACTCACCGCCGCCGGCCCGGTGCACTACGACAAGCTGGTGCTGGCCACCGGTTCCTATCCTTTCGTGCCGCCGATCGAGGGTGCCGAAGGCGACTCGCGCCTGGTCTATCGCACCCTTCAAGACCTCGACGGCATCCGCGCCGCGGCCGCCAATGCCCGGCGCGGCGTGGTGGTGGGCGGCGGGCTGCTCGGCCTGGAGGCGGCCAACGCCTTGAAGAGCCTGGGCCTGGAAGCCCATGTGGTGGAGTTCGCGCCGCGGCTGATGCCGGTGCAGCTGGACGAGCAGGGCGGCCGTGCGTTGAAGGCGCGGATCGAAGCCCTGGGCGTCGGCGTGCATCTGGGCAAGGGCACCCAGTCGATCAGCGCCGGCGAGCAGTACCGCTACCGGATGAACTTCGCCGGCGGCGACTTCCTCGAAACCGACCTGATCGTGTTCTCCGCCGGCATTCGCGCCCAGGACGCCCTGGCCCGGGAGTGCGCCCTGGAGATCGGCCCGCGCGGCGGCGTGGTGGTGGACAACCAGTGCCTGAGTGGCGACCCGCACATCTACGTGATCGGCGAGTGCGCCAGCTGGAACGGCAGCATCTTCGGCCTGGTGGCCCCGGGTTACCAGATGGCCCGCAGCGTCGCCGCCCAACTGTGCGGCGAGCCTGGCGAGCCTTTCATGGGCGCGGACATGTCGACCAAGCTCAAGCTGCTGGGGGTCGATGTCGGTTCCATCGGCGACGCCCAGGGCCTGACCCCGGGCGCGCGCAGCTACCAGTTCATCGACGAAGCCACGGCCAGCTACCGGCGCCTGGTGGTGGATGCCAGCGGCAAGCAGGTGCTCGGTGCGGTGCTGGTGGGCGACAACAGCTACTACGACACCTTGCTGCAATACATGCAGAACGGCATCGCCTTGCCCGCCGAACCGGCCGGCCTGATCCTGCCGTCCAGCGCCGGCGCGCCGACCCTCGGCCCGGGCGCCTTGCCCGAGTCGGCCACGGTCTGCTCCTGCCATAACGTGACCAAGGGCGCGATCTGCTCGGCCATCGACGGTGGCTGTTCCGAGCTCGGCCAGCTCAAGGCGCAGACCAAGGCCTGCACCGGTTGCGGCGGTTGCGCCGGCCTGCTCAAGCAGGTGTTCGAGCACGAACTGATCGCACGCGGCGTCAGCGTCGACAAAAGCCTGTGCGAGCACTTTGCCTACACCCGCCAGGAGCTGTACGCGCTGGTGCGGGTCGAGGGCATCCTCAGTTTCGACGAGATGCTCGCCAAGCATGGCCGTGGCCACGTCGGCTGCGATATCTGCAAGCCGGCAATCGGCTCGATCCTCGCCTCGTGCTGGAACCAGCCGATCATGGAGCGCTCCCTGGTGCCGCTGCAGGACACCAACGACACCTTCATGGCCAATATGCAGAAGAACGGCACCTACTCGGTGGTGCCACGGATCGCCGGTGGCGAAATCACCGCCGACAAACTGATCGTGATCGGCCAGGTGGCGAAGAAATACGACCTCTACACCAAGATCACCGGCGGCCAGCGCATCGACCTGTTCGGCGCCCAGCTGCACCAGCTGCCGGATATCTGGGCCGAGCTGATCGCGGCCGGTTTCGAGACCGGGCATGCCTACGGCAAGTCGACCCGCACCGTGAAGTCCTGCGTGGGCAGTACCTGGTGCCGCTACGGCGTGCAGGACAGCGTGCGCATGGCCCTGGAGATCGAGGACCGCTACAAGGGCCTGCGTTCGCCGCACAAGCTGAAGTTCGCGGTGTCCGGCTGCACCCGCGAATGCGCCGAGGCGCAGAGCAAGGACGTCGGCGTGATCGCCACCGAGAAGGGCTGGAACCTGTACGTCTGCGGCAACGGCGGCATGCGTCCGCGCCACGCCGAGCTGTTCGCCACCGACCTCGACGACCAGACCCTGATTCGCTACATCGACCGCTTCCTGATGTTCTACATCCGCACCGCCGACCGCCTGCAACGCACCTCGGTCTGGCGCGAAAGCCTGGAAGGCGGCCTGGATTACCTCAAGGCGGTGGTGATCGACGACAGCCTGGGGCTGGGCGCCGAGTTGGAAGCGCAGATGCAACTGGTGGTGGACCGCTACGAATGCGAATGGGCCAACGCCCTCAAGGACCCGGAAAAACTCAAGCGCTTCCGCACCTTCGTCAACGACCAGCGCCCCGACCCGGACATTCACTTTGTCCAGGAACGCGGCCAGCGCCGGCCGATCATGGCCGCCGAACTCAACCTGATCCCTGTCACCGAGGAGGTGCTCTGATGAGCCTGTCGCCAAGCCTGCAACCTATCGAAAGCGGATTCGCCGAGCAGCCCGGCGTGCAGTGGCAGGCGGTGTGCAGCCGCCAGGACCTGGTCAGCCACAGCGGCGTGGTGGTCTGGCACGACGGTGCCCAGGTGGCGCTGATCTACCTGCCGGACGCCGTGCAGCAGACCCTCTACGCCATCGACAACCATGACCCGCAGTCCGGCGCCAACGTGATCGGCCGTGGCCTGGTGGGCTGCATCAAGGACGAGTTGGTGATTGCTTCGCCTTTGTACAAGCAGCACTTCCGCCTGGCCGACGGCACCTGCCTGGAATACCCGGAGCAACGCCTGCGCACATGGCCGGCGCGGCTGCGCGGCGACGTGGTGGAAATCGGCGTGCGCTAAGCCGCACGCCTTAGCCAATCCAGATCCATGCCTGACTCCGCGCCTCGTGGCGCGGGGCCGGAACCCCTGTTGCCCAAGTATCGGAGACGCCCATGAAAACCGCTGCTCAGTTGCTGAAGTTGAAGGCCGTGGAACACCGCCAGGTGCACAGCATCGGCCCGGACCAGATGGTGCTCGAAGCACTGCAAATGATGGCGCAGAAAAATGTCGGCGCACTGCCGGTGATAGAAGCCGGCCAGGTGGTCGGCGTCATCAGCGAACGCGACTACGCCCGCAAGGTAGTACTGCAAGGCCGCTCATCGGTAGGCACCCCAGTCCGCGCCATCATGAGCGCCCCGGTGATTACCGCCGACAGCCAGCACAGCATCGAACGCTGCATGGCCGTGATGACCGACAGCCACCTGCGCCACCTGCCGGTGCTGGAAGGCGAGCAACTGATCGGCTTGCTGTCGATTGGCGATCTGGTGAAGGAAGCGATTGTCGAACAAGCGGATCTGATTCGGCAGTTGGAGCACTATATTCGCGGGGATTGAATCGAGGTCAGAGAAGGGGTTCCTGGTTTAGTCTGAAGACGATCCCTTCCACGTTCATTTCAGTGTTGTACTGGAATACGGCTGTAATGTTTTTGGCCGTGCCGGGAAGGTGATAAGTATCCCAGCCACCAGTCATTCCGAGTACCGGCATTTTGAGAGGTGCTTTTGACTCCAAAGGCTCTCCGTAATGGGACCTTACCCAAGCTTGGTTCATTCGACGTTGAAGCTGGTACGGCAATCCATTCTCGTAAATTGAGTCGTCGTCGGAAGTCTTATGCAAATAGATACAGAGAGAGTCAAAGTGCTGAGTGCTTGAAAACCCCAAATCTATTCCGGCTGCAGGTGACGTGAACGAGGTCTCATCGCCCTCGAACATACCTTTTGGTGGCCCGTCAGGGAGATACATTCCAGATGCGATCAACTCGGAGTAGGTCCTCCCCATACTTTTAATCAGGTCATCGATCATTGCGGCGTTCATATTCCTGACAGCTGTGCCCGTAAAATTAAGCGTGGGATTTTTCGTTAAGCCTGAACACTATCCCTTCCACTTCCCTGTCGACGGTGTACTTGAACCGAACATGGATATGTTTGGGGAAACCTGCAAAACGATAAGTATCCCAGCCGCCAGTCATGCCCAGCACCGGGATTCTATAGGGGGCTCCTGACTCCAGAGGTTCGCCGTGATGGGATCTGACCCATTTCTGATTCATCTTGGTTTCGAGGTGGTAGGGCAGTTTTCCCTCGTAGGTTGATTGTTCTGGAAAGCGCTTTAGCAAGGCGATATATAAGGCTTCAAAACGCTGGCTACCCGCCCAAAACTCAAGCTCGATACCTGCTTTTGGTGACATGGCTATGGTATCGCTGTCCTCGAAGATGCCCTTTGGTGGGCCGCCGGGAAGGTGTACTCCGGAGGCAATCAACTCGGGATAAGTGCTCCCGAGCGCTTTAATCAGATCATCAATCGTTGCGACGTTCATATGCCAGCGTGTGATGTTTCGTTCAGCCTGAACACAATTCCTTCCACTTCCATCTCAACGGTGTACTTGAACAACACATTGATGTTTTTGGACATGCCTGGAAAACGATAGGTTTCCCACCCGCCTACCAGCCCACGCACAGGAGTTTTGTATGGACCTTTTGATTCCAAGGGCTCGCCGTATTGGGATCTAGCCCAGCTCTGGTTCATTTTTGTTTTGAGCTGATAGGGAAGCCCTCCTTTGTAGGTGGGCCTTCCGGGAAAGGTTTCCAGGAAAGTGATGAACAGATCTTCAAACCGCTGATTGCTGGCCCAGAATCCCAGCTCAATACCCGGTTCAGGCGACATAGATAAGGTGTCGCTGTCCTCGAAAATGCCTGTTGGCGGACCGCTGGGGAGATGTATCTCAGAGGCAACCAGTGCGGGATAGGTACGCCCGAGGCTTTTAACTAGGTCATCGATCATTGCTGAGCTCATATCAATACCAGCCTTATTTCAGCAGAACTAAGCACGTGATTTCTCGATCAATCTGAACACCACCATTTCCACGTTCAGATCGGCGTTGTATTTGAAAACCACCTGAGTCCCTTTAGGTATGCTCGAAAAACGATAGGTATCAGACCCACCTGTCATACCTCTAATGGGCATTTTGAAGGGAGCTCGGGATATAAAAGGCTCTCCGTACCGGGATCGCACCCACTGTTGGCTCATTCGATTTTCAAGTTCGTAAGGCAGTTTTCCCTTGTAGGTGGATTCTCCCTCGAAGCTTTCGAGCAAGCTGATAAAGAGAGTCTCAAACCGTAGATTGCTGCCCCAGAACCCCATTTCAAGACCCGATTCAGGGGCCATCGATAAGGTATCGCTGTCGTCGAAGATACCTGTTGGCGGCCCTCCGGGAAGGTACACTCCGGAGGCAATCAGCTCCGGATAGGTGCGGCCAAGACTTTTAACCAAGTCATCGATCATTTAAGCGTGTGATCTTTCGTTCAGCTCGAACACTACATCTTCAACCTCCATTTCGGCGTTGTATTTAAAAACCGCCTTAGTCCCTTTGGGGATGCTCGGCAAACGATAAATATCCCACCCTCCCGTCATGCCGCGTATGGGCATTTTGAACGGTGCTCTTGACTCTAAAGGCTCTCCATACCGGGAGCGTATCCACCCCTGATCCATTCGATTTTTAAGTTGGTAGGGAAGACTTCCCTTGTAGATTGACTCCCCTTGGAAACTCTCCAGCAAGCTGATGAACAGCATTTCAAAGCGTTGACTACTGGCCCAAAAGCCTAATTCGATTCCAGGCTCAGGTGACATTGCCACTGTGTCGCTGTCCTCGAAAATACCTTTAGGTGGCCCACCTGGAAGATACATCCCTGAAGCAATCATTTCGGGGTAAGTACGTCCGAGGCTTTTAACCAAGTCATCAATAGTTGCTGCGTTCATATCAATACCAACCCTGTTTCTGGTGGAGATTATGCAGATGGGTGCGCGCCGTTTCGATCTGTTCTTCGGCAAAGCCTTCTTCCAGCAAATAAGGCTTCATTGCATCGAGATTAGTATCGACGGCTGTACGCAGGTCGGCGGCATCCTCGGCCTGCTGGGTCTTGGTATTCCTGCCGCCATACGTTGCGCTGTATTTTTGGTGGACCTTACGTGGGATCGCGATGCTCGGGGCTTTGCGTAAATAGTCTTGGATTTTTTCATCCTTCATATGTGGATCGTTTGCTTTCAAAACAGCTTCCAGCGCTTTCTTTGACGGTATGTGATCAATATCCAACCCATCCTTCGCACTTCTACTGCTCAGATCATTCGCCGGCCCAACCTCCAGCGGGTTGACCATGGGCTTGGCGAAGACCAGGTACAGCGAGCGGAGGCCGCTGTCTGCCGGGAAGGTGATGATGCAGTCTTCGACCTTGAACTCGTCGAGGGGCGCGCCCTGGAGTTGGCTGTCGCCGCCTTCGGCGATGGGGTGGACCATGAGGCGGGCCAGTTCGTCGGTCACGCCCGGGTAGGCTGTCGGGGCGGTGATGATCGGGCCGTTGTGCGGTGTCCAGGTGATGGTGAGCGTGCCGAGGTGGGCCTGCATGGCGTTTTTGTCGGCGTTCCAGCGGGCCTTGATCACCGGGACGCGGTCCTGGCCCGATTGGGCGCTGGTGTGGATGCCGTGGATTTGCAGCGTGCCCTGGCTGTCGCGGCGGAACTGGAAGCGCACCCGGGTGGTGGCGGCGCGCAGCTCGCGCAGTTGTTCTTCGCTGTAGAAGGCATCGTCGCCGAGCCGGGTCGGGGTCATGGCCAGGAGCAGTACCTGGCCCGCCGGGCCGCCGACGGTCCTGGCCGCGGTGCCGGCCATCTGCAGTGACCAGGCGAAACTCCTGAGGAGCAGCTCGCCGGCGACCCTGCCGAGCCCGACCTCGGTCGCCGAGGACGCCATGAGCATGGTCTTGCCGAAATTGCCCGCGGGCTCGCTGGCGGTGCCGGCCTGGGTGGTGCCCCAAGGGACGCTGCTGATGGACTTGGCGAAGACCAGGTCGGTGCGGGGAACGGGATCGGGCCAGGGGTCTGGCCGAAGGTAGACCGGGTCCGCTTCAGGGACGGGGCAGAGCAGGCTGCCGCTGGTTGTCGCGGCGGAACTGTCGGTGACCAGCACCCAGTCGCCGTTTCTGACGGCGGCAAGAATGTCCCGGTCGCTGTTGACCGTGTAGTGCTCGCGCAGCAGCTCCTCCAACCCTTCGATGCTCGATCTGTTGCGTTGCAGCGCCATGCGCACCCGGGTTTCGGCGTCATGGGCACTTTGCGCATGCCGTGCCTCGGGGGCGGAGCTTTTTAGTAGACGCATGTCGGTAAACGCATCGGCGGCTTCGCTGTCTGGATCAGCCACCCATGCTAGGGGGCCGCCCAGGCGCGGCGCTCTAGGCCCTTTCTGAAACGCTTGAAAGAAAACTCGCTTGTGGGCCGCGGATAAAACCGGCCGTCCGGAATTGGCGATAAAGCCTGCCGTTCGTCACGGCGCGCCGAGCTGAATTCGACTTTTGCCGAGAATGGATTAATAGCTGTTGTGAGGGCCTTGCCAGGCCCGGCTGGGTTGCCATCCGCCGGAGGTTGCGCCAGATGAACGACTACTTTCTCGACGAAACCCTCGAGGAGCGCCGCCAGCGCCGGGTGGCGCAGGCGCTGAGCTTGAACCCCGACGAAGTGGCGCGCTGGGTCGTGGCCATGGAGGAGGACGGCAGTGGCATGGGGTATGTGATCGAGTTTTCCGCCGCGACGCCGGTCGGGGTGCTGGCCAGGGTGCCGGGGCTGGGCAGCGATCGGCTGATCAATATCGGCCCCATCGACTAGCCGCCATGACGCACGTCCAGCCCCCGCCAGCACTGACCGCCGAGCGTCTGCGGGCATTGCACAGCGAGGGGTTCGTGCTGCTGCCCGGCGTGCTCGACGGGTTGCAGATCCAGCTGCTGCGCTACGCCATCGACGGCCTCAAGCCCCAGCATTGGGACTACAGCGGCTTGCTCGAACACTACAAATGCGTGTTCAACCGCGACCCGCTGTGGCTGCCGTTTCTCGATCTGCCGGGGGTGATCGAGCTGGCCGAGGCGGCGTTGGGCGACGATTGCCATGTCATCGGCCAGACCGCCTGGCGCTGTCATCCGGGCTTTCAAGGGATGGGGCTGCACCTGGATTACCTGGCGATGCAATTGCCCCGCAGCCTGCTCAGCGATCCGGCATTCGAGCTGCCGATGCAGATCTGTACCTGCCACCTGTACCTTGACGATATCGACCAGGACCTGTGCCCGACCCGCGTGGTGCCGGGCAGTCATCGAGCCGGGCGGCCGCCACGGGCCGGCGAGGAACATTGGCATGGCCGAACGGCCCAGGCCGTGCTGTGCCAGGCCGGCGACGCGCTGATGTTTCGCAGCGAGCTGTGGCATGCCGGCAGCGAGAACAGCAGCGCCGAACGCATCCGTTACCTGCTGCAGGTGCACTATGGCCGGCGCATGGTGGCGCAGAAGTTTTCGCCCTATCTGCACTGGTGTTTCAACCCCGAGGTGCTGGCGGCGGCCTCGGTGCGCCAGCGGCGCCTGCTCGGCGAGCATGAGGAGGCCGAGTACGACTGAGCGAGGCGACTGTCAGCTGTCGGGAAAGGGGATCGACAGCAGCCAGCGGCTGAACGCCTGCAACGATGGCAGGTGCTGATAGCGGCTGGGGTAGGCCAGGTAATAGCTGCGACCGCTGTCCACCGGCTCGAACAGCGCCACCAGCTCGCCGCTCTGGATCTCGTCCTGCACCAGGATGCGCGGCACCAGGCCGATGCCGATGCCGGCGACCACTGCCTGGATCAGGTGCGCGGTCAGCTCGAACCCCGGGCCCATGCGCATCGTCCGCGGATGCAGGCCGTTCTGCTCGAACCACTCGGGCCAGGCGTCGGGACGCGACACCACGTTCAGCAGCAACTGGTGCGCCACGTCGCCGACGGACATCAAGCCGTGCTCGGGCAGGGCCTTGGGGCTGGCCACCACCGTGAGCTTTTCCGACAGCAGCCGATGGGCCTCGTAGCCGGGCCAGTGGCCGGTGCCGGCGCAGATGATCGCGTGCATGTCGGCGGTGTCCTTCGACAGGTCGCTGGTGACGATCCGCGAATGGATATGCACCAGGGTGCCCGGATGGCTGGCGTAAAAGTCATGCATGCGCGGCAGCAGCCATTTCGAGCCGAAGGTCGGCAGCACCGCCAGGTGCAGCGGGCCGCCGCCAGCCTTGTGGGCGATGGTCTGCAAGGTGGCGTTGCGGATCCGCGCCAGGGCCGCCGCCAGTTCGTGGTGATACAGGGCGCCGGCGGCGGTCAGCTCGATATGCCGGCCGTCACGGCTGAACAGCGGCACTTCCAGCAGCGACTCCAGGGCCTGGACCTGGCGGCTGACGGCGCTCTGGGTCAGCGCCAGTTCTTCGGCGGCCTTGGTGAAGCTGCCATGCCGCGCCGCGGCCTCGAAGGCCACCAGCACCGACATCGACGGAGTGAGACGTCTGGGGTTCATTCATAAAACTCATGAAAAAAGCACATGAAATACATTTGCCCGCGGGGCAAGGCTTCAGGAAAATAGGCTTTTTCGGCTGGCCGCCGCCCCTCGGGCTGCGTGCAAGCATACGTGTTTTGCATGCACCGCTGCGCCTTTTCTCTGCCTGGAAGCCTTTTTGATGATTGCTCTGCTTGCCCCCGAACGCGACCCGCTGGCCCACTACCAGGCTTTCCTCGACGCCCTGGCCGCCGACGGTTTTCGTGGCGAGATCGCCCGTGACCTGGGCCTGCGCACGGTGCTGGCCACCGACAACTCGATCTACCAGCGGCTGCCGCAAGCCGCGGTCTTTCCCCGGGATGTCGCGGACGTCGAGCGGCTGGCCCGGCTGGCGGCGAGCCCGGAACACCGCGCGGTGGTGCTCACCCCTCGTGGCGGCGGCACCGGCACCAATGGCCAGTCGCTGACCGACGGCATCGTGGTCGACCTGTCGCGGCACATGAACCAGATCCTCGAGATCAACGTCGAGGAGCGCTGGGTGCGGGTGCAGAGCGGGGTGGTCAAGGACCAGCTGAACGCCGCCCTCAAGCCCCATGGCCTGTTCTTCGCCCCGGAGCTGTCGACCTCCAACCGCGCCACCGTCGGCGGCATGATCAACACCGACGCCAGCGGGCAGGGCAGCTGCACCTACGGCAAGACCCGCGACCACGTACTGGCGCTGAGCACCGTGCTGCTGGGCGGCAGCCGCCTGGACAGCGCGCCCATCGACAACCGGCAATTGACCGACGAGGCGGCGCGGACCGACCGCATCGGCGAGGTCTACCGCTGTGCCCAGGACATCGCCGATAACCAGGCCGAGCTGATCGAGGCGATCTTTCCCAAGCTCAATCGCTGCCTGACCGGTTATGACCTGGCGCACCTGCGCGAGACCCCGGAGCAGTTCAACCTCAACAGCGTGCTCTGCGGTTCCGAGGGCTCCCTGGGCTTTATCGTCGAGGCGCGGCTGAATGTGCTGCCGATTCCCCGGCACTCGATCCTGGTCAACGTGCGCTACGCCGGCTTCATGGATGCGCTGCGCGACGCCAAGGCCTTGATGGCGCTGAAACCGCTGTCGATCGAGACGGTGGACTCCAAGGTGTTGATGCTGGCCATGCAGGACATTGTCTGGCACGGCGTGGCGCGGTATTTCCCCGAGCAGGCGGACACCCCGACCCTGGGCATCAACCTGATCGAGTTCAGCGGCGACGACCAGGAAGAGCTGGAGCAGCGGGTCGACGCCTTTGTCCGGCACCTGCAGCAGGACAGCTCGGTGGTGCGCCTCGGCCACACCCTGGCCATCGGCGCCCAGGCGGTGAACCAGGTGTACGCCATGCGCAAGCGCGCGGTCGGCCTGCTGGGCAACGTCCAGGGCGAAGCGCGGCCGCAGCCCTTTGTCGAAGACACCGCGGTGCCGCCGGAGAACCTGGCGGACTACATCCTCGAATTCCGCGCGCTGCTCGATGGTTATGGCCTGCAATACGGCATGTTCGGCCATGTCGACGCTGGCGTGCTGCACGTGCGGCCGATCCTCGACATGAAGGACCCGGAACAGGCGGCGTTGATCCGGCCGATCTCCGACGCGGTGGCGGCGCTGACCCACAAGCACGGTGGCCTGCTGTGGGGCGAGCACGGCAAGGGCCTGCGCTCGCAGTACGTGCCGGACTATTTCGGCGAACTCTATCCGTCGCTGCAGGCGCTGAAGGCCGCGTTCGACCCGTTCAACCAGCTCAACCCCGGCAAGATCGCCACCCCGGCCTCGGTGCCAGAGGCGCGTCTGACCCGGGTCGACGAAGTGGTACTGCGCGGCGAACTCGATCGCACCATCGACGAGCGCGTCTGGCAGAGCTACGACAGCGCCCTGCATTGCAACGGCAACGGCGCCTGCTACAACTTCGACCCGGACGACGCCATGTGCCCGTCGTGGAAGGCCACTCGCAACCGCATTCATTCGCCCAAGGGCCGCGCCTCGCTGATCCGCGAGTGGCTGCGGCTGCAGGGCGAGCAGGGGGTGGATGTGCTGAACGGCGGTGGCGCGCGGCTTTCCAACCTGGCCCGGCGCATCTACAACAGCGCGGCGCGGCTGGGCGGGCGCGAGGACTTCTCCCATGAGGTGTACGACGCCATGGCCGGTTGCCTGGCGTGCAAGTCCTGCGCGGGGCAGTGCCCGGTCAAGGTCAATGTGCCGGAGTTCCGCTCGCGCTTCCTCGAGCTGTACCACGGCCGCTACCTGCGCCCGCTGAAGGATTACCTGATCGGCTCCCTGGAGTTCAGCGTGCCTTATCTGGCGCGCCTGCCACGGCTGTACAACGCACTGATCAGCGCGGCGCCGGTCAGCCGTGCCCTCAAGCACCTGGCGGGCATGGTCGACAGCCCGTTGCTCAGCACCCTGGATTTCCAGGCGGTGTGCCGCCGGCGCAATGTGCGCATGGCCAACGCCGCAGAACTGGCGACGCTGTCCGAAGAGCAGCGCCAGCGCAGCGTGATCCTGGTGCAGGACGCCTTTACCCGGTTCTTCGAGACGCCGCTGGCGGCCGAGTGGCTGGAGCTGATCGAGCGCCTGGGCGTGCAGATCTACCTCGCGCCTTTCGCTGCCAATGGCAAACCCTTGCAGGTCCAGGGTTTCCTCGGCGCCTTTGCCCGGGCCGCGCGCTACAACGCGCAGTCGCTGCTGAAACTGCAGGCCAGCGGCGTGCCCCTGGTCGGCCTCGACCCGGCGATGACCCTGGTCTACCGCCAGGAATACCGCAAGACCCTGGGTGCGGCTCAGGCGCCCGAGGTGCTGTTGCCGCAGGAATGGCTGGCCCGGGTGCTGCCTGCAGTACCTGGTGAGGCATCGGCTGAAGCGAGCCCGAACACCGAGGCCGAGCCCTATCAGTTCCTTGCGCACTGCACCGAGAAGACCAACGAGCCGGGCAGCATCGGCCTGTGGCAACAGGTGTTCGCGCGCATGGGCTTGAAGTTGCAGGTGCTGGCCAGCGGTTGCTGCGGCATGTCCGGGACCTACGGCCACGAGACCCGCAACCTGGCGACTTCGCAGGTGATCTACCAGCAGTCCTGGCAGCCGCTGGTGGCGCGCCACGGCCAGGGCGGGCGGCTGCTGGCCGACGGTTATTCCTGCCGCAGCCAGGTCAAGCGCCAGGAGGGGCAGGGCCTGCAGCACCCACTCCAGGTCCTGCTGGAACAACTGCGCAAGCGTCCGCTCGAGGCCTGATCAGCTCCATCGTGGTGCCGGTTCTGCGAGCGCTACGTCGGAATGCCGCCCAGCGCGATCGCAGCCTGCGGCAGCGGCTACACAGACAACGCGGTTGCTGTAGCCGCTGCCGAGCCTGCGAGGCTGCGCTCGGTTGCGCAGCAACCGCAAACCCTGAATCCCGGATCTCCCTGCCGGCGCCGGTGGCTTCAGTCGCCGCTGTCCATCAACTGCTTGATGCGCAGCCAGTCGTTGCGCGCTTCCAGGTATTTTTCGTTCGCCAACTGCTTGGCTTGGCTGAACAGGGCCAGGCGGTCGTCGTCGACATGATCGGTGTTAAGCAGCTCATAGGCCTGGACATCCAGGCGGTCGGCTTCGGCAAACAGCCGGGCGTTATTCGCCAGCTCCCGGTTGAATCGTTCTGTCCTGCTCATGGATGCATCGTCCTCCTTAATCCTGCATAGGGCCGGCCACGGCAAGACACCCGAGCACATGGATATTCATCGCTGTTGCTGTCCTGGCCCTGGGGGCCTCGGCCGCTGGCCGAGATATCGAAACCTTGCCTGGATTTGGAAAGTCGCCTTTTACCCAGGGTTCCATGGGGCTGCCGAGCGGTTGTCGCCAGCCACTTCATTCCGGGGTGCCATGGATCAGCTCCAGGGCCTCGCTGCGCGACAGCGGCCGTTGCATGCGCTGCGACAGCAGCGCCATGGCCCGCGGGTACTCGCAGGCGACCACCGACTCCACCTGTTCGTTGAAGCACAGCAGGGCGATGAAGCGGTACTGCTCCGGCTCGCCCTCGAAGACGATCTGGTTCCAGCGGCGGGCGTGGCCGAGCACCTCGAAGGTCTGGTCGTAGAAGTAGGTCCAGAAGAATGGCACCACGCTGAAACTCAGCTGTTCGCCGAGCATGTTGCACGCCGCGAGCTGGCCCTGTTGCTGGGCCACGCGCCAGTGTTCGATGCGCTGCGTGCGGCCGTCGCAGGGGAAGCTCACGATGTCGCCGGCGGCCCACAGGCCATCGGCCACCGCCAGGCCGGCATCGGCCTTGAGCGAGCCGTCCTCGGCGCGTTCGAGGCCTGCGACGAAGGTCGTGGCAGGGCTGACGCCGGTGCCGAACAGCACCAGGTCGACGGCAATGCGCTGGTCGTTGTCGAGGACCACCTGTTGCACCTGGCCTTCGCCGACCAGGGCCCGGGCTTCGCAAGCGGCGTAGTAGATCACCCCGTGCTGTTCATGCAGGGCCCGTATGGCGCTGCCGATGCGTTCTCCCAGCTGGCGTTGCAGCGGTACCTGGTGGCGGCCGATCAGGTGCACCATCAGCCCGCGTTTGCGCAGCGCCGAGGCGACTTCCAGGCCGATGAAGCCGTCGCCGATGATCGCCACGCGCTTACCGGGCCGGGCCTGTTCCAAGAGGCGCGCGGCATCCTCGCGCGAGCGCAGCATGAACACCCCTGGCAGGTCGGCCCCTTCGATGGCCGGCAGGCGCGGTTCGGCGCCAGTGGCCAGGAGCGCTGCGTCGTAGTCCAGGCGCAGGCCGTCGGCCAAGAGGATCTGCCGCCGCCCTGGGTCGAGGCGCAGGACCTCGGCCTTGAGCACCCGTATATCGGCCTTGCGATAGAACTCCGGCTCGAGCAGGGCGGGAACCTCTTCGGGCGGCATCTCGCCGGCCAGCACGTATTTGCTCAGGGCCGTGCGGTCATAGGCGGGTCGCGCTTCCTTGTCGATCCAGGTCAGGTTCCTGCCGAAGCCCTTGGCCCGCAGGGTCGCCACCGCGGCGGCCCCGGCGGCGCCAGCGCCGATCACCAGCAGCCGGCGCGAGTCGGCCTGCCGTGGCGGGGCGGACTCGGTCATGGGCTGGTCGGCAACCCATACCCGGTTGTCATGGCGGATGTCGACTTTGTAGCGCTTGAGGCTCGCCAGGGGCGGCGGCTCGCAGACTTGCCCGCTGGCGCAGGCAAAGGCGCCCTTGTGCCAGGGGCAGATCAGTTGCCCCTGATACACCGCGCCCTGCTCCAGCGGCGCCCCGGCATGGGGGCAATCGGCCTGGTAGGCCTGGACCTGATCGCCGGTGCGAATCAGCAGCACGGCCTCGGCGCCGACCTGGACCCGGGTGCCGCGGTCTTCGGGCAGCTGGTCGAGGCGAGCCACGACATAAAAGGTCATCGCTTTTCTCCTGCGCATTGCGCGCCCTCGGCCATCCTTGCGCGTCACCTTCTCGGGTGCGCGGGGCCGGGTACGGAATCTTCTGCTCGAGGGCGCAATGCGGCCCGGCCAAGTGGCTTCGTACGGCTTTCGTCATGAACGCCGCCAATCGCTGGATTAAGTGTGGACCCTGCAAAGCCCGGCCGATGGGCATGCTCCGATAGCCGGTCATGCTCGAGCCGACAGGCGCCGGGGTGCTAGACCGTCAGTTCGATCAGGTGGCCTTCGACCCGACCGGCCTCGATGGTCAGATACCCCAGGCTGACCGGCAGCTTGAAGCGCCTCGGCCCGGCGCTGCCCGGGTTGATGTACAGCACCTCGTCCTGCCAGAACAGCCGCGGCTGATGGGAGTGGCCGCTGACCACCACCCGCACGCCTGGCGGCAGGGGCTTCGGCACGTCGGCCAGGACATGGCAGAGCAGCAGCTCGACGCCATCGAGCTGCACGGTGAGGTGATGGGGCAGGGCGTGGGCCCAGGCATGGGGTTGGTCGACATTGCCGAACACCGCGGTCACCGGCGCCAGGTGTCCGAGGGTGGCGAGTATCTGCGGGTCGCCGATATCACCGGCGTGCAGGATATGCGCGCAGCCCTGCAGCGCCGTCAGCGCGCCGGGACGGAGCAAACCGTGGGTGTCGGAGATCAGGCCTATTTTCATCCGCTGTTGTTCATCCAAGGCTTTTTAACGGGGTTCTGCCGTGGCAAGCATAGCGTGTCGCGCGTGACGATCAGCGGGCCGGACAGGCCGGTGAGAGGGATTGTTCGTGCAAAAGCCGGAGCGTGTCAGGGACAACGCTCCGGCCATGGGCATCAGGCTTTGCGGGTGCCGCCGCCGGAGCCTTGGGCGCCACCTTTCTTGCCGGCGTCAGGGGCTTTTTGCCGATCGGCGGGGACGTTGCCACCCGAGCCCTGGCCACCGGACTTCTTGCCGGCGGGGGAGGGTTTTTGAGTGTCCTTGTTGCCCATGAGTGGGTTTTTTCCGCTGGTAGCCATTTTTTCAATCCTCGGTAGTGAGCGATTTGATACCTCGCAAGATTGGGAAACGAAGCGCAAACGAAAGTTTGAAAAAGTTTCCTGCGGGACGACGAATGGATAGGCCGCGAGGGGACGCATTCATTCCGGCCCCGGCCAGCGCGTTCATGCCCATGGCCCGTCAGCTTCGCCGGCGTTTTTTATGGTGCTCGTAGCGGGCGAGCATCGGTTGGGTACTGAGGCCGTGGGCCAGGATGCTCAGGGCCACCACCGACAGGGTGAGGTTGGCGCTGGCATCGGCCAGCGCCGGGTCGAGGTCGTGGTTGAGGGCATAGAACAGGTAATAGAGGCTACCGATGCCGCGGATGCCGAACCAGCCCAGCAGCAGGCGCTGGCGACCGTCGAGCAGGCGGCCCCAGGGGATCAGCAATACGCTCAGCGGGCGGATCAGCAGGAACAGCAGGGCGCCGACGGTCAGCGCATGCCAGTCCCAATGGGCGATCAGCACCACGCCGAGCAGGGTCACCAGGAACACTTCCATGGCCCGTTCCACCAGGCCGCCGAAGGCCAGCATGTCGCCGAGCATGATGCCTGCCGCGACCTGGCTTTCCTGCAGGGCCTCGACGTCGCCATGCACCGCCTGCGCCGGATCAACATGCTGGTGGCCGACCACCGGCTGTACCAGGTGTTCGGCCGGCGCCCGGGCATGGTCGCTGGAATGCACCTCGGCCTGGCGCAAACCCAGGGCGGCGGCGAACACCGCGAGAAAGCCGTAGCCCTGGATCAGTTCCGCCACCACGTAGGCCAGGGCGATCAGGGCGAAGGTCAGGTAGTCATTCGGCGAGACCGTGCTGTCGGCGTACTTGATCCGCTGGTGCAGGGTCAGGTGGCCGAGGCCGCGGCCCATCCAGTAGCCGCTGAGCAGCCCCGCGGGCACCGCCCAGAGCAGGCTGACCACCACCCAGTCGCCGAGCCAGGCGCCGGGGTCGTCGCCCTGGCGGGTCAGCAGCAGGCCGAGGATCACGAAGGGAAACGCCACGCCGTCGTTCAGCCCGGCCTCGCCGGACAGGCCGAAGCGCACCCGGTCGTAGTCCTTGGCGTCGCTGACCTGGACCAGGGTCGCCAGCACCGGGTCGGTCGGGGCGAGGATCGCGCCGATCAGCAGCGACGGCCCCCAGGGCATGTGCAACCCGTAGTGCAGCAGCAGGCCGACCCCGGCGATCGACAGCAGCATCACCGGCCCGGCCAGGCCGAAAGCGATGCGCCAGCTGCGGCTGCTGAGCGGCAACCTGAGCTTGAGGCCGCTGACGAACAGCGAGAACAACACCGCCACTTCGGTCAGGTGTTCCATCCAGCCCGCGGCCTGGTGGATGTCCAGTTGCAGCAGGCCGAGGCCGGCGGGACCGATGGCGATCCCCAGCGCCAGGCAGACCACCGAGGTGGTCACGGGCATCCAGCGCAGGTAGGAGGAGGTCAGCGCGAGGATCAGCAGCACCGCGCCCAGGACCGCGACCCAGGTAATGAAAGTCATGCTCGCCTCGAGGCGCGTGCGGCGAGGCTGCCTCGAGCGTGGGCAGGCCCGGCCAGTGGCGCGGCGATCATGAACGGGCTCGGGACGACAGGCATGGACAGATCCTCATGAGCGCGGACGTACAAGGCAGGAACGCTCGCCAGCTCGCAGCAGCGGGCCTTCAAACTGAAGACGCCCGCCAGGCCCGGACGTTCCGTCGGGGAGCCGTACGGCAGGTGCTGTGGCCATTCGTCCATTGCTTCGCACCCGCGGCCCGCGGCGCTATCGAACAAGGACAGGGCAATATCGCCCGGAGCGATACGGAGGTGCTTATGACTCGCCAGCCCGTTGATTCGCGCGACGATCCGCAGAACGATCGCACGCGCGCCCCCGAACCGCTGGAACCGCAGGACGCCCACGGGTTGCCCGGCTACCCCGGGCGGGCCGCGGCCGCGGATGAGAAAAAGCCCGCCAAGGGCCCGGCCAATCGCCCCGAGCCCGAACCGGGCGCCACCGAGCCGGGCAACGAAACCCCGGAACAGGACAACGAAAAGAGCGGTTGAGGCCATGGCCCGCGCCGCGACAGCGCGGCCTTGGCGCCCGGGGCAACCGGGTCAGCCGCCCGAGACTTTCCAGTGCTTGACGTCGTCGGCGAACACCACCTGGCGCACCTCGTGGGCGATGCCGTAGGCCAGCGACTCATGGGCGGCAATGACCTTTTCTTCGGCGGACAGGCATTTGAAGATGTCCAGCTGGGTCGCCGCGTCGGCGGTTTCCAGCTCGTAGATTTTCACGTAGCGCGCCAGGTCGTTGTCCAGGCTGGAGAGGTATTCGCGCAGGCGCTGGTGATCCACCGAACTCTGGCTGAAGTACCAGTTCATCGGGTGGATCAGAAAGCGCGAATGCGGCGTGGTGATGCGTCGGTTGGCGGCGAGAAACATGATGATGCCCATCGACTCGATGTTGCCCGCGTTGATCGCGCACAGCGGCACCGGCAGCGATTTGAGAAAGGTGTAGAGGGTGAAGCCGAAGTTGGTGCTGCCGCCGGTGGTGGACAGATTCAGCAGCAGCGAGGTGGCGCCTTGCTCGATGGCTTCCAGGCAACTGTCGCGAAAGCGTTCGGCGGTGCCCTGGTCGATCTGGCAGTGAAAATGCACGATGTGCTCGGTCATCGGACGGCCTCCCAGTCTTGGCCACGGTGCGTGACCTGGCTCTACGATTGAGCCCGGGCGGCGGCGAAAGTTTCGCCGAGCGCATGCCTGGCCAAGAGGGCCGGGCGACCGCTCATCCATTGCCTCGCACCCGATGGTCCGGTCCAGTGCCTAACGGAGTAAGGCCCGGACTCACTGGGCCTGCCGTGAGGTGCACCATGAACCCGTCGATGCATGACCCCAGCGAGCCCCGTACGCCTGAACCCGACCCACTGCAACCTGCCCGTCGGCACGACCCGGTGATCGACCCCAACGTCAACGGCGGTGCCGAACGCGATAAGCGGCGTGACGATGACAGGGAGCGGCCGATGGACCCCGACCTGCCGGCACCGAACGAGCCGACGCCACTGTCCGATGACCGCCGCTGAGACGTTGCGCAAGGAGATCGACTGTAGGAGCGAGCTTGCTCGCGATGGTCGTGAACGATTCCGCGTGTTGCCTGGATAAACGCGGCGTTCTTACGTCCATCGCGAGCAAGCTCGCTCCTACAGTGGGAAGGGGGAGGATCAGTTGCGATCCAGCCACACCGTCTGCGCGTTGCAGAATTCGCGGACGCCGAAGTGCGACAGCTCGCGGCCGAAACCACTCTTCTTCACGCCGCCGAAGGTCACCCGTGGATCGCTGGCGCAATAGCCGTTGATGAACACGCCGCCGGTTTCCAGCTCGGCGGTCAGGCGCTCGGCCAGGGCCAGGTCCTGGGTATAGATGGTCGAGGCCAGGCCGAACTCGCTGTCGTTGGCCAGTTCCAGGGCGTGTTGCGCATCCCGCGCCGTAATGATCGAGGCCACCGGGCCGAACAGCTCCTGCGTGAACGAGGTCATCCGGTCGGTGACACCAGCCAGCACCGTAGGCTGATAGAAGTTGCCCGGGCCCTCGGCCTTGGCGCCGCCCAGCAGCAGGGTCGCGCCTTCGCTCAAGGTGGCCTGCACCTGCTCGTCCAGCTCGTCGCGCAGGTCGAAACGCGCCATCGGGCCGATGTAGGTGTCATTGGCCAGCGGATCGCCCACCTGCAACTGGCGAGTGGCGGCGACGAACTTCTCGGTAAAGGCTTCGACCACCCCTTGCTCGACGATCAGGCGCTTGGCGGCGGCGCAGACCTGCCCGGTGTTCTGGTAGCGGCCAATGACCGCGGCTTGCACGGCGGCATCCAGGTCGGCGTCGTTGAGCACGATAAAGGGGTCGGAACCGCCCAGTTCGAGCACGCATTTCTTCAGGGCCGCGCCGGCCTGGGCGCCGATGGCGATGCCGGCGCGCACGCTGCCGGTAAGGGTCACGGCGGCGATCCGGGGGTCGGCGATGGCCCGGGAGACGCCGTCCGGGGTGACGTTGATCACCTCGAACACGCCTTGCGGGAAACCGGCGCGCTGGAAGGCTTCCAGCAGCAGGTAGGCGCTGCCCATGACGTTCGGCGCATGCTTGAGCACATAGGTGTTGCCGGCGATCAGCGCCGGCACCGCGCCGCGCAGCACCTGCCAGATCGGGAAGTTCCACGGCATCACCGCGAGGATCGGGCCCAGCGGCCGGTATTCGATGCGCGCCTTGCCGCTCGGCACCGGGGCCGGCTCGGGGGCGAGCATCGCCGGGCCTTCGGCGGCGTACCACTCGCAGAGCTGCGCGCACTTCTCGATCTCGCCGCGGGCCTGGGCAATCGGTTTGCCCATTTCCAGGGTGATGCTGCGGGCCAGGTTCTCGCCGTTGTCGCGCAGGGCCTTGGCCAGGGCGAGCAGCAGGGCCGAGCGCTGTTCCAGGCTGCTGCGACGCCATTGGGCGGCGGCAGTGGCGGCGCGGGCGAGGGCGGCGTCCAGCGCCTCGGCGGATTCATAGCGGTAATGAGCGATCTGCTCGCCCGTGGCGGGGTTGATCGAAAGGGCGTGGGTCTGGCTGGAAACCGTGGTCATGGCAGCGTCCTGTGGGCTGAGGAATGGCTGCAGGTTAGGCTGGTACATGGCTTATGAAAACTGAATAATAAAGAGCATATCTTTCACGTTTGGAGAATGAGATGGATCTGGTGCAGCTGGAAATCTTCAAGGCGGTGGCCGAGCAGGGCAGCATCAGTGCGGCGGCGCAACTCATCCATCGGGTGCCTTCCAACCTGACCACGCGGATCAAGCAGCTGGAGCAGGACCTGGGCGTGGAGCTGTTTATCCGCGAGAAAAGCCGCCTGCGCCTGTCGCCGGCCGGCTGGAGTTTCCTCGATTACGCCCGGCGGATTCTCGACCTGGTGCAGGAAGCGCGGCTGACGGTGGCCGGGGAAGAACCGCAAGGACCGTTTTCCCTGGGCTCCCTGGAGAGCACGGCGGCGGTGCGGATTCCGGCATTGCTGGCGGCCTACAACCAGAAGCACGTCAAGGTCGAGCTGGACCTGTCCACCGGCCCCTCCGGGACCATGATCGATGGCGTGCTGTCCGGGCGCCTGACGGCGGCCTTCGTTGATGGCCCGGTGCTGCACCCGAGCCTGGAAGGGGTGCCGGTGTTCGACGAGGAAATGGTCATCATCGCGCCGCTGGGGCATGCGCCCATCACCCGCGGGCGCGATGTCAACGGCGAGAGCATCTACGCCTTTCGCGCCAATTGCTCGTACCGCCATCACTTCGAGCGCTGGTTCAGCGAGGATGCCGCGGTACCCGGCAAGATCCACGAGATGGAGTCCTACCACGGCATGCTGGCCTGCGTCAGTGCCGGCGCCGGCCTGGCGCTGATGCCGCGCAGCATGCTCGAAAGCATGCCGGGCTGCGGCACGGTGAGCATCTGGCAGCTGGCGCAGCCGTTCCGTTTCCTGCAGACCTGGCTGATCTGGCGCCGCGGCACGGTCTCGCGCAGCCTGACCCACTTCGTGCGCTTGCTGGGGGAGAGGCAGCTACAAGCTACAAGCTGCAAGCCGCAAGCTTAGAGCTTGCAGCTTGTAGCTTGCAGCTCCTCACGAGGTTGGTACGGTCTGGTTGCGTCCCGCGCGCTTGGCCATGTACAGCGCCGAATCGGCCTGCATCAACAGGCTCTTGAAGTCGGAGGAGGCGGGCACGCAGGTGTAGACGCCGAGGCTGATGGTGACGACGCCGCCGGGGTTGTCGACATGCTCGATCGCCAGTTCCTGTACCGCCAGGCGGATGCTCTCGGCCAGCACGTAGGCACCGCCAGGCTCGGTGTCCGGCAGCAGGATCGCGAACTCTTCGCCACCGTAGCGCACCGCCAGGTCCGAGGGCCGGCGCACGTGTTGGCTGATGGCCCGGCTGACGGCGCAGATACAATGGTCGCCCGCCACATGGCCATAGCGGTCGTTGAAGCTCTTGAAGTGGTCGATATCGAGCATGATCAGGCTGATCGACGAGCGCTGCCGGGCCGCCCGCCGCCACTCCAGTTCCAGGTTGCGCTCCAGGTGGCGGCGGTTGGCCAGGCCGGTCAGGCCGTCCTGCAACACCAGGGTCTCCAGCACCGAGCGGGCTTTTTTCAAGTGCTTTTCCACCAATAGGCCCTTGCGCACCTGCTTGAACAGCAGGATGCCGATCAGCAGGTTGATCGCCAGCACCACGGCGATCATGGCGGTCAGCTTGTAGGTGTCGGCGCGCCAGCTGCTGAGAATGGACTCCTGGGAATTGGCCGCCGCCACCACCAGCGGGTACTTGTACAGCACCCGGTAGCCGAACAGGCGGTCGACGCCGTCGATGATCGACTTGACCATCACCGTGTCGGCGGGGGCACGGGGTATATGCACGGAGAAGATTTCGCCCCGGGCCAGGGACGCACCGATGAGCTTCTCGTCGAACGGCCGCCTGGCGATGATCGTGCCCTGGGGCAGGGCGAGAAAGATCGCGCCCTTGTCGTCGATGTTGAAACGATCGAAGAAGGTGTCGAAGTAGTCCATCTTGATGGTCGCCAGCACCACGCCCTTGAAGTTGCCCTGGGCGTCGTTGACCCGGCGCGAGAACGGGATCACCCAGTCGCCCGTGGTCTTGCTGCGCACGGCCGCTCCGACCCTGGGGGACAGGGTTACATTCTCGCGGTGGAACTTGAAGTAGTCGCGGTCCGAGTTGTTCGCCTTTGGCGGCCTGTAGTCGAACGAGGTGAGCACCCAGTTGCCTTCCCGGTCATAGAAGAACAGGCCGTGCAACTGCTCGGTGGTGAACACGCGCTTTTTCATCAGCTTCTGGGTTTTTTCCAGGGCCTGGGGCGACAGGTCGTCGATGCGCTCGATCAGCTCTTCGAGGATCAGGTTGGCTTCATCGAAGGTATCGGTCGCCTGTTGGGCCATGGACAAGGCCAGGTTGCCGGAGACCAGCCGGGCTTGCGCCAGTTCATGGGCCTTGCTGTTGACGACCTGGATGCCATAGATGCCGAGGATCGAAACCGCGACCACCATCAGGAAGGCGATGGTGACCGCGAGTACGGGAAGTCGTTTCGACTCCAGGGCAACGTCCTCGGTGCTGCTGTCGGGGTTTGCGTCCACAATGTTCCTTATCGTGCCTGGAGTGAAACAGGGCTGTCGTCAGAATCCTCGATGACAGCGGTCGTTCGGGTTGAAAAAAGTCGCCAGAATCCAGTCACGATAGCCCAGGACTCAAGGGTTCGCGGCCGGTGGTTCGCCCGTCGCCTTGTCCTGGCTGTCGCTGATCAGCATCAGGTTCTGTGGCGACGACAGGGCGATGCCCACTTCGCGCAAGCGCCCGAGGATGGTGAACAGCAGGTCGCTGCGGGCGCCGGACACCGAGCGCGGGCTACCGACGTAGCCGCTGACGCTGATGATCAGGCCGTTGCTGGTCAGGTCCTTGAACGACACCGAGGTCGCCGGCGCCTTGAGGATCGCCTCATGTTCGGCATAGGCCTGCAGCAACAGTTCGCGCACCTGCAGCACATCGGTTTCCAGGGGCAGGGTCAGGGTGATGCCGACCACGCCCAGGGCGTTGTCCATGGTCACGTTGCGCACGTTCTGCGAGATGAACTGTGAGTTCGGCACGATCACCGTGGAGCGGTCGGACATCTGGATCTCGGTGGCGCGCACGTTGATCCGCCGGATATCGCCCTCGACCCCGGCCAGGCTGACCCAGTCGCCGACCTTGACCGGCCGCTCGGTGAGCAGGATCAGCCCGGAAATAAAGTTCTGCACGATGGCCTGCAGGCCGAAACCGATACCCACCGACAGGGCGCTGACCACCCAGGTCAGGTTGGTCAGGTTGATCCGCAGGGTCGACATCACCACGATCGCCAGCAGGACAAAACCGATGTAGCCGACCAGGGTCACCAGCGAGGCGCGCATGCCGGCGTCCATGTTGGTTTCCGGCAGCAGCCGCTCGCTCAGCCAGCGCTTGAGCACCCGCACGGCGAACATGCCGCCGACCAGGAACGCCGCCGCCAGCAGCAGGTCCTGGGGCACGATGTTGAGGTTGCCCAGGGACTTGCCGCTGACATCCAGCTGGGTAAAGCCCTCCAGCAGTTCCCCCGGGCTCGACCCGGACGGCATGAAGGCCAGCAGCGCCGCGGTGAACAGCAGCAGGGTCCGGCCGATGCCGGCCAACACGGTGGTGGCCTGGGCCTGGTGGCGCGGCGACAGGCCCAGGGCCGCCGCCAGCGCCAGGCCGCCGGGCTGCTTGGGCGACAGCAGGGTTTCGCAGAGGTCGCCAAAGCAGGCGATCAGCAGGTAGGCGCTGGTGGTCACCACGCTGATCCACAGCAGCTTGACGGTGAGGAAGTACGCCAGGCTCAGGTAGCCGCTGAGCAGCGACAGCAGGATCACCGCCACCCACACCGCCACCACGAAGGGCAGCAGCCCGGCGATGCCGTCGGGGCGCTCCAGCTCGAAGCGCCGGCGGGTGCGGCGATGGCGCAGCAGGGCGAAGAAAAAGATCAGCGCGGTAACCAGCGCCGTCAGGCCGTTGACCGCCACGGTCAGGGCCAGGCTGCTGGCGATCACGCTGTTGATCCGTTCCTCGCCGGCGGTGAGCAGCAGGGCCAGCGCCAGGATCAGCGGGAACGGCCCCAGGGCTGTGGCGATCTGGTCGGGAATCGGCGGCAGGCGCCAGGACGGGCGCGACAGCATCAACATGGCCCGGCCGAGGCCGACGATAAAGGAGCAGAAAATCAGCAGGGTCAGCCACTGGCCGATCAGGTTGAGCACATCGGCGCTCAGCGTCGCGCTGTTGACCAGGCCCCAGCGCAACAGCGAGGCGGCGGCGTTGATGGTGACGATGGTCGCCAGCCCGACCGTCAGCGCCAGGGCGCTGCGACGCAGGCGGCCTTCGGGCAGCCAGCGGATCATCGACCAGATCGCCAGGCGTTCCAGCAGGCGCCGGCCGACCACCCAGATCAGCGCCGCGATGATCAGCGTGGTGATGAACAGCCCGCGATTGCCGGGGGCCAGCGCCGTCTCGAACGCGGTCCAGACGTCGTCGGAAAGACGGTTCAGGCGCCCGAGGTCATCCTCGGTCGGGCGGATCAGCGTGGACCAGAAGGCCGGGCTGAGCGGGCTCGCCGAGCGGGTGCTGATCTGCGAATTGAACAGGCTGCGCCGCAGGTTGATGATCTGCGCGGCAAGGTCGCGGCCGGACTGGCTGAGCAGGTTGGCCTGGCGTTCTTCGTCGAGCAGGGTGTCTTTCTGCGCGCTCAGCACCTGGCGCTGGCTGGTCAGGCTGGGCGCTTCGTCGGGCAGCGGTGGGCCCAGGACCTTGAGCTGGTCGTCCAGGCGCTCGATGTCGGTGGCGCGCAGGGCGATCAGGCTGTCGGCCTGCTTCTGCACCTGCAGCGCGGCCTGGCGCAGGTCCGACAGCAGGTCGTCGTTGCCGCTCGCCGACACGCTCTGGCGGATCAGTTCGAGCCGGTCGTTGAGCTGCTCGAGATCTGCGCCCTCGGCCAGCAACGGCAGCTGGTTGCGGGCGACACTCTGCGGCCCGGGCGCCGGGGCCGCGAAGGCCGGCAGCGCAATACACAGCAACAGGGCCAACAGCCCCATCCCCCAGCGGTTCTGTCTCACTCGCCGCATCTGTCATGTCCTCTTTTGCTGTTCACCAGCCCTGACGAGCATAGACCGCGCCATCCCGGCATA
Organism: Pseudomonas sp. B3G-3; assembly: GCF_028640915.1. Classification (NCBI taxonomy): domain Bacteria; kingdom Pseudomonadati; phylum Pseudomonadota; class Gammaproteobacteria; order Pseudomonadales; family Pseudomonadaceae; genus Pseudomonas; species Pseudomonas sp. B3G-3. The sequence continues at coordinate 256,782 of NZ_JAQZAB010000137.1, forward strand.
AATTCCCCGGTGGGCGGCCTGCTGCCCTGGCGATCAGGGTGGCGCAGCATGCCGGTTTACGTGGCGTTGGAGAACGGGGTGGCGGTGAAAAAATACACTGAGAGGAGCTGCTTGCTCAGCGCCGACCCCCGCGATAAGCCCCCGGCGGCAGTCCGGTCCATTGTTTGAACGCGCGCTGGAAGGCGCTGGGTTCCGAGTAGCCGAGGCGTTCCGCCAGCTCGGCGACACTCACCGAGCCGCGGGCGAGCAGGGTGCAGGCCAGGTCGCGGCGCAATTCGTCGCGCACGCCGAGGAAGGTCACGCCCAGGGCGGCCAGGCGGCGGGCCAGGGTCTGGCGGGAAATGCCCAGGGCCTTGGCCGCCTGGATTTCCGACAGCCCGGCAAAGGGTTCGGCGGCGCACAGCAAGGCACGCAGGTGGGCTTCGAAAGTGGCCAGCGGGCCGGGGGCGATCACCGCCGGCAGCAGTTGGCGAGCAAAGCGCGCAACTTCCGCCGGCCGGCGCATCAGCGGTGCTTGCAGGTTCACGGCGGGCAGCTCCAGCCATGCGCCTGCGCCAAAGGCGGGTTGGCGCCCGAACAGAAAACGGGTTTGCGCGGTGAAGCCGGTGAGCTGTCGGGGCAGGACGATCCGCCGCAGCGGCAGGGTTTCGCCGGCGAGCCAGCTCCCGGTATGCCAGAGCGACAACAGCAGCATATGCGGCCACAGCACCGAATCGGTCTGGGCCCCGGGCCGGGGCGTCAGCCGCAGGCGGGCGATCTTGCCTTCGGTTTCCAGGCGCCAGGGCGCGGAACCATCGAACAGTTTGTAGAAGCGCGCGGCTTCGTCGAAGGCATCGGCCAGGGTCGGCAGGTGCACCAGCAGGCGCAGCAATTGCTCGAAGCTGCCCAGGGGCACCGGGCGGGTGAAAAAACCGAAGGCTTCGTCGGCGCCGAGGCCAACGCTCAGGCGGCTCAAGGCGCGGTAGTTGAGTGGCGCGACACGATAGCCGTCGCGCAGGGCTTCTATCGGCAAGTCGCAGCGCTCCAGCAGCGCCGCGCGTGCGCTGGCATCGAGGTGCAGCTGCCCCAGCATCTCGCGCACAAAACGCGCGGGAATGGTCGGGGCGACGATCCAGTGCGGGTAGGGGCGGGTCATGTCAGTTGAGACAAAGCGTCATTGGCGGCCACTCCGGCGTCCTGCAGATTGATGCGACTCACTCCCAGGAGCCAATCGATGACAACCACAACCTTGCCCGAGCGGCACGACTACATGAGCAGCGGATGCGCCAGGACCTATCGATCGACCGCCGGTACCCAGCCCGCCGTGCCCGCCGCGCAGCTCGATGAACTGATGGGCCAGCTGCAGCGCGACGGTTTCGTGGTGCTCGAACGGCTGTTCGATGACCAGCAGGTTAGCCGCATGCGCGAGGACCTGCTCGGCCGTTTTTCCCATACCGGGCGCAACTCGTTCGAGGGCGCGCGTACCCAGCGACTGTATGCGGTGATTGCGAAAACCCGGGGCTGCGATGCGCTGGTGGAGCATCCGCTGATCCTCGGCCTGCTGGACCGGCTCCTCGCGCCCAACTACCTGCTGTCGCAGCTGCAGGCGATCAATATCCTGCCGGGCGAGTGTGCCCAGCACCTGCATTACGACGATGCCTTTTACCCCATGGCGCGCCCACGGCCGCCCTATGGCGCGGCGACGATCATGGCCCTCGACGACTTCACCGGCGACAACGGCGCCACCGTGGTGATTCCCGGCAGCCATCTCTGGGACGGGCGCCTGCCCACCGCCGCCGAACAGGCCGCCGTGCTGCCGGTGGTCATGCCCAAGGGCTCGGTGGTGTTGTTCCTCGGCACCCTCTGGCATGGTGGCGGCGCCAACACCACCGACGCGCCACGCCTGGCGCTGACGGCGCAGTACTGCGAACCCTGGGCGCGCCAGCAGGAGAACTTCATCCTGTCGACCCCGCGCCACGTCGCCCGGCAGTGCAGTGAACATATCCAGCGCATGCTGGGGTACTCGATCCACGCGCCGTTCATGGGCATGGTCAATGGCATGCACCCCAAGCGCATGCTCGAAGAGCCCCAGGAGCGCTGAGCACAAACCAGGCGGGCGGCGAGGGGGCGGCACTGATGGCGGGCGCGGCGCCCCCCTCCACGATCAGTGGACCTCGCCGCTGCTGACGAGCTCAGTTGCGGTCCGCGACCTTCCTTTCTATCTCGGCGATTTTCCTGGCGATGTCCTCGGCTTCCTGCTCGTTGCCTTTCGCAGGGTCTGGCGTGTCGTCATCGAGGTCATGGCGCTGCTCCTCCTCGTCGCGAGGATCCGCTGGCTCGGGGTGTTCCTCGCAGAAAGCCTCATGGCCGCGCTCGACGGAATGCCCATACAGGGTCGGGTCGTCCTGCCAGGGCGTCAGGCAGCCATAACGCCGGCGCGCTTCACGCGCCAGCTGCGGGTCGGTGCTATCGAGGTAGGCCAGTACTTCGCCGATGGAATTGCGCAAGCTATAGACATCGAGCCCGCGAAACTCGATGCGCTGGTCCGCGGGCAGGGTCCGGTTGTAGCGGTGCAGCCAACGGGTGAAGTCGCACACCTCGACGTTGCGCCACATCCAGCTCGGAAAGCGGCTGAATGCCTGGCTGCCACGACGGTGTGCACGATCAGGCTGGCACAGGCTCATCCAGGCCATAAGAGGTTTGAACGCGGATTTTTCCGGTCTGTACCGCGCAGAGGACGAATGCGCGGGAAAACCCGGGGCCGACGGCTGCCAGCCCACCGGGTAAATACCGGCCGCGGCCGCTCGGCCACAGCCGTCTGGGGCCAGGATATCAATGGGCCTTGGCCACGCCCTGGAGCACGGTGCTGTTGGCATCGCGATCGTGGGCCTTGACGATATTGCCCAGGGACACCACGCCCACCAGGCGTTTCTGCCGATTGACCACCGGCAGGCGCCGCAGCTGGATATCGGCCATGTTGCGGGCCACTTCGTCGACCTCCTGGTCGTCGAAGCAATAGCGGATGTCGCTGCTCATCACGCTGCTGATCGGCATATCGCAGCTTTGGCCCTTGGCCACGGCACGAATGACGATGTCACGGTCGGTGATCATGCCGACCAGCCGGTCCTCGTTGTTCACCAGGATGGCGCCGCTGTCGATGCTGGCCATCATGTTGGCGACTTCCCGCAGCGTCTGCTCGGGACGTGCGGTCTGTACGTTACGGGTCATGACTTCAGAGATCTTCATCAGGGTTCTCCTCGAAGGGCCGGGCCTTGCGGCCAGGCATGAAAGGCAAGGGCAGACGCCCTTGCGCGCTGGGTCCGGCAATGCTGTCGCTCGAATGTCGCTCGCAATGGCAGCAAGCATTAATTGGGAGTGTCGATTTTTTTAAAAAGTTGAAATTTGTTCGACGGCGCACGACGAGTGGCTAGCCGCTTATGAGCGGGCCATCGAAGAAGCGCTGGGGCAAAGGGTCGCCACACCTCTGGACGATGGCGAAGCTATTTTGGAGGACCAGCTATTACCCGTCCGGGGCGTGGCTCATAAGCTGGGTTCGTTGATCAGAGGCCGATTGTTCAAGGCCTGGTCAGCGTTTCTGAACCTGGAAGAGAAGCCTACGAAATGAAAAGACTGCACAAGAAAATCGCCCTGGTCACCGGCTCGTCCAAGGGCATCGGCGCGGCCATTGCCAAGCAGCTGGCCAAGGACGGCGCCACGGTGATCGTCAACTACAGCCGCGGTCGCGAGGAGGCCGATCGGGTGGTCGAAGAGATCCTGCAGGCGGGCGGTCGCGCCCATGCCGTCCAGGCGGATGTTGGCAATGCCCTGGAAGTGAAGGCGCTGTTCAAGGCCATCGTCCATGAGCATGGCCATCTCGATATCCTGGTGAACAACGCCGGCGTCTACTCCACCGCGGCCCTGGCCGAGATCGAAGAACAGGAGTTCCACCGCCAGTTCAACCTCAATGTCCTGGGCCTGATCCAGTGCACCCGCGAAGCGGTCGGCGTGTTCAACCCCGAGGGCGGCAGCATCGTCAATATCAGCTCCAGCGTCACCTCGTTCACCCCGGCCAACTCGACGGTCTACACCGCCTCCAAAGGCGCGGTGGACGCCATCACCCGGACCCTGGCCAACGAACTGGGGCCGAAGAACATCCGCGTCAACTCGGTCAACCCGGGGTTGGTGGTCACTGAGGGCGTGCATGCCAGCGGCTTCTTCGAAGACGCCTTCCGGCAGAAGATCGAAGCCATCACGCCCCTGGGACGTATCGGCAAACCCGAGGACATCGCCCCCGCGGTGGCGTTCCTCGCGTCCAGCGACGCCGGGTGGATCACCGGCGAGATCCTGGTGATCGGTGGCGGTCTGCACTAAACCTTGAAAGCGGCCTTGAAGGCGGCCTCGACCTAAGCCTCGACGGCGGCCGCCTGCTCGCGCTGGTACTGGCGTGGCGAGTGCGACATGACCCGTTTGAAGGCGGTGCTGAAGGCGCTCTCCGATTCATAGCCCAGGGAAAAGGCGATGGACGCCACCGAGTCGCCGGAGTTTCTCAGGCGATCGCCGGCCAGCAGCATGCGCCAGTGGGTCAGGTATTCCATTGGCGCGGCGCCGACTATCTGCTTGAAGCGCAGGGCAAAGGCCGAGCGCGACATGGCCGCCAGCCGCGCCAGTTCCTCGACTGTCCAGCGTCGCGCCGGGTTGGCGTGCAGGGCGCTCAGGGCGACGCTGAGGTTGCGGTCCGCCAGGCCGAAGAACCAGCCCATGCCCTCGCTGGCCAGGCTGCTAGGTTCCAGGGCCGCCAGGTGAGCCCGCAGCACCTCGACCAGCATGATGTGCGCCAGGTGCTCGTTCATCAGCGAGCGGCCGGGGCGCTGTTGTTGCAGCTCGGCAGTAAAGCGTTCCAGCGCCCAGCGCAGGATCGACGCCTGGGGCGAGTTGCCCTGCACATGCACCAGCGAGGGCAGGGCGCTGAGCAGGAACTGGGTGGGGACGCCGCTGAAATCGAAGCGCCCGCCGACCAGTTGCACATCGTCGCCGCCGTAATCGAGGGTGATTTCGTCCGGGGCCGGGGTTTGAAACAGCCCTTCGGAATCCATGGCCGGCAGCCCCAGGTCGCTGGACAAGGTAAAGGGCACACCGCGAGTCATCAGGAAGCAGTCGCCTTGCTGGAGGCGTTGCGGCGTCGGCTCGCCACTGACCTTCACCCAGCAACTGCCCTTGACCACGGCCGTGAACTTGATGCCGGCCCGGCTGGGAAAGTCGAAGGCCCAGTCACCGCCCAGCTTCAAGGCCGCCGAATGGTAGTTACGGATTCTCAACAGCGAAAGGACACCGGAAAGGGGATCCATGGGGGGCACCTTTTTGGACGATTGGCAAAATCAAACCGACTTTAGCATGCCGATAGTCCTGGAATGGGGCTGCCAGGAGGAAATCCTCGGTCCTGGGTTGTCGCTGATCGTCATTGCCCGTGGGCCTCAAGGAACACGTCGCTGATCACCCCGAACACGGTGCTCTTCAGGGCATTATCCAGTTCCACCCAGGCCAGGCCGGTGGTCGCCTGGTAGTCCCCGAGTTCCAGGGGGCGGGCGACCACGTTGGCGGGTAACGCGCGCCCGGCGTGGGCGGGCAGCAAGCCAATGCCGAGCCCGGCGGACACCAGGGCGAGCATGGTGGTGAACTCGCCCAGTTCCGCGGCGACTTCCAGTTGCGCGCCCTGGCGGTTCAGCTCTTGCATCAGTTGATCGTGAAAGCCCGGGGCGTAGCGCCTGGCCAGGATCAACACCGGCAGTCGCGCCAGCGCCGCCGGTTGCAGGGTTGCGCTCCAGGCCAACGGATGATCGTCGGGGAGCGCAACCATGAAACTCTCCCGCAGCACCTCCCGGGTCTGGATGCCGGGAATGATCGCCGGCAGGCGCATCAGGCCGAAATCCAGCTGGCCGTTTTTCAGCGCCGCGGCCTGGTCCGGCCCCGGCATGTCCTTGAGTTCCAGCTCGATGCGTGGGAAACGCTCATGCAGGGCGCGGATCAGCGCCGGCAGGAACTCCGGCAGTACCGAAGACACGAAGCCCAGGCGCACCCGGCCGATCTCCCCACGTCCCGAAGCCCTGGCCACGTCCATCGCATGGGCCGCCTGGTGCAGGGTCGCGCGGGCCTCGGGCAGGAAGATCGCTCCGACCTCGGTCAGCGCCACGGCGTGGTGGTTGCGCTCGAACAGGCGCACGCCCAATTCCTCCTCCAGTAGCTTGATCTGCATGCTCAAGGCCGGCTGGACGATAGCCAGCCGTTGCGCCGCGCGGCCGAAATGCAGTTCCTGGGCCAGGGTTACGAACGAGCGCAGGTGTTTGATTTCCATCGACCGACTCCAGGGTTGAAAACGCTTCGAGATGGTAATCACGAAGATTGATTACCAGATCAGCAATGACGATTGGACAGTGCCCGCCAGCTGCGCTGAAGTGCCCGCAAGGCCCATTCCAAAAACAGCGGCCGTCTCGCGGAGGAAAGCATGTCATTCAATCCCGGTAGTTTCCAGCTGGATGGGAGAAGGGCCCTGATCACCGGTTCAGGCAAGGGCATTGGCCTGGAACTGGCTCGGGGCCTGGGCGCCGCCGGCGCCAAGGTGGTGATCAACGATCGTAATAGGGATAAGGCACAGGCCGTTGCCCGGCAGTTGCGCGACGAGGGCATCAGCGCGGAGATCGCGGTGTTCGACGTCACCGATCGCGCCGGGCTGTTCGAGGCCATCGACACCTTCGAGACGCGGGTCGGCGCTATCGACATCCTGGTGAACAACGCCGGCATCCAGCGCCGCGCACCGCTGGAGGATTTCGCCGCCGACGACTGGCATGCCCTGATGCGGGTCAACCTGGACGGGGTGTTCCATGTGTCCCAGGCCGTGGCGCGGCACATGATCGGCCGGCGCCGCGGCAAGATCATCAACATCTGCTCGGTGCAGAGCCAGCTGGCCCGGCCGAGCATCGCCCCCTACGCGGCGTCCAAGGGCGCGGTGAAGATGCTTACCCAAGGCATGTGCGCCGAATGGGCGCGCCATGGCATCCAGGCCAACGGCCTGGCCCCGGGCTATTTCGCGACCGAGATGAACCGGGCGCTGATCGACGATCAGGCGTTTTCCCAATGGCTGTGCAAACGCACGCCGGCGGGGCGCTGGGGGCGGGTCGAGGAGCTGTGCGGCAGCGCAGTGTTCCTGGCCTCGGCGGCCTCGGACTTCATCAATGGCCAGACAATCTTTGTCGACGGAGGACTGACCAGCGTCGTTTGAACCCAGTACCCGGACCTGAAAAACAACAACAAACAGGAGACACCCATGAGCCCTCTCGAAGAACCGGCACTGCCGCCGCATACCCGCGACCCGGCGCGACATCCGTCAACGACCGCCACGGCCTTCGCGCCCAAGCGCTGGCTGTACCTGATCCCGCTGATCTTCGTCACCTACAGCCTGGCGTATCTGGACCGGGCCAACTATGGCTTCGCCAGCGCGGCGGGCATCGAGCAGGACCTGGGCATCAGCAAGAGCACCTCATCACTGATCGGCGCCTTGTTCTTCCTTGGCTACTTTTTCTTCCAGGTGCCCGGCGCCATCTACGCGCAACGCTACAGCGTGCGCAAACTGGTGTTCTGCAGCCTGATCCTGTGGGGCTTGTGTGCGATGGCCACCGGCCTGGTGACCAATATCCCGATGCTGATGGTGATCAGGGTGTCGCTGGGCATAGTCGAGGCTGCGGTGATGCCGGCGATGCTGATCTTCATCAGCAACTGGTTCACCCGCCAGGAGCGCTCGCGGGCCAATACCTTCCTGGTGCTGGGCAATCCGATCACGGTGCTGTGGATGTCGGTGGTCTCGGGCTACCTGATTCATGCCTGGGGCTGGCGCGAGATGTTTGTCATCGAAGGCGCGCCGGCGGTGCTGTGGGCGTTTGTCTGGTGGCGCCTGGCACGGGACAAGCCCGAGCAGGTCGACTGGCTGAGCCGGCAGGAAAAAAACCGCTTGGCCGCCACCCTTGCCGAGGAACAGCAGGGCCTCAAGGCGGTGCGCAACTATCGCCAGGCCTTCACCAGCCCGGTGGTGATCCAGCTCTGTGCCGTGCATGCCTTATGGAGCATCGGCGTCTACGGTTTCATCATGTGGCTGCCGACCATCATCAAGCAGGCGGCTGCCACGGATATCGTCACGGTCGGCTGGCTGAGCGCGGTGCCTTATGTGGCTGCCGTCGCCGCCATGCTCGTGGTGTCCTGGGTATCGGACCGCTCCGGGCGGCGCCAATCGCTGGTCTGGCCGCTGCTGGGGTTGGGCGCGCTGGCGTTCTTCTGCTCGTACTTGCTGGGGCCTTCGCACTTCTGGCTGTCGTTCGCCTTGCTGACCGTCGCCGGCGCCGCGCTCTACGCGCCCTATGGACCGTTTTTCGCGCTGATCCCGGAAGTGCTTCCGGCCAATGTGTTCGGCGGGGCGATTGGCCTGATCAACGCCTGCGGCGCGCTGGGCGCCTTCATCGGTTCGTGGATCGTCGGCTACCTGATCGGTCTCACCGGCAATCCCGGGGCGGCCTATGTGTTCATGACCCTCGGTGTGCTGTCTTCGGCGCTGCTGATGGCGGTAGTGAAGGTCAGGCGTTGAAGGCTCGCGGTATGCGGGCGCGGGCCGCTGCCGGCCAGCGCGTCCGGGACGACTCAGCGAGCCGCAAAACGCGTGCGGCGAGCCAAGGCGAACAAGCCCAGGCCAACGACCAGGAACAGCCCCAGCGCGACGTTGCTGGCAGTGACGATGCCGTAGGCATCCACCAGCAGCCCCAAAGGCACGGGGGTGGCGTTGAACAGGTAGACGGTGGCGTAGAAGTAGGCAATCAATTTGCCGTGGCTGTGCCGGGGCGCCAGCTGGTTGACCAGGCGGGCATTGCCGACGAACAGCGCGCCATAGGCATAACCGCCGATCGCCAGCCCCGGCAGGGCGAGGTACAGGGCCTGGCTGTAGCAGGCCAGGAGCAGGATCAGCAGCGTCAGGCATTGGCACAGCCAACCGCTGAGCAGCGCCTGGCGGGCGTCCAGGCGCTGGCAGTAGAGCTGGCTCAGGCCGGCGATCAGCAGGTAGGCGCAGATCACATAACCAAAGACCCCGCGGTCCTCCAGGCCAAACACCTGCTGCGCCACCTGCGGGCCGATCACGAACACACAGGCGGCGAACGACCAGCTGAAGAACACACTCCAGGCGCAGAGGTGAAAGGGCAGGCCGATGCCACGCAAGGCTTGCCTGAGGCTGGCCGGGCGAGTGTTCTCCTGATTGGGCGCCGCCGCATCGCTGGCCGCCCGGGATGGCCAGAGGATCAGGGTCGCGACCGCCGACGCCAGGCCGAGCGCGGCGATCAGCCAGAAGGGCGATGCCAGGGGACGCAGCTCCAGCTGCAACGCCGCGCCGCTGACCAGCGGCCCCAGGGCTAGGCCCGAGACCATCGCCAGGGTCGCCACCAGGGCCGGCAACTTGTCGTTGTGCCCCGGGTTGAAACGCACCAGCGCCACATTCACCGCCGCGGTCATCACCCCCGAGCCGAGGCCGGCCAGCAATCGCGCCGCGCACAGTGGGCCCAGGGACGTGCCGTGGGCAAAAGCCGCGGCACCGACCAGCACCAGCAGGCTGGCGGGGACGAACAGGCGACGCAGGTCGCTGACGTTGCCGGCGATCCGCGCCATGGCCACCAGGGCGATCAGCACACCGATGCCATAGGCGCCGAAAATCAGCGTCAGGTCCAGCGCGCTCAGGTCGAACTGCTCTTTGTAGAAGGGGTAGAGCGGGGTCGGAGCACTGCTGTTCATCAGGGGCACCATCAAGGACAGCGCCAGGCAAAACAAAAAGCAGCTCGAACGCCGTCCACCGGCAAGCGTGGGTGCGGGCATAACGTATCGGGTCCGTTGGGTATCGAGGGAGCGTCAGGGCGCCGGTTCAGGGCTGACAGGTAGCTGCGAACCGGCCAACCAATGATATCGAGCAGGCTGGCCGGCACCATGCGCGAAACCCCGGGGTTTATTGGCCGGCGTCCAGGGCTGGGGCTGGTGTGAGGACAGGGAGTGGCTTAACGACCGCAACGCTGGCGAATCACCTGCGCCGCTTCATCCGCGAGGATCCGGTAGAGCACCGGGGAGGGGTGGAAGCCGTCGCCGGCCATCAGGTTGGCGGCCGGCTGGAAGCGGGTCGCCAGCAATGTGCAGTGCTCCTGGCCGTCCAGCAGCTCGGCCAGCAGGCTGTTGAAGCGCCGGGCCCTGAGGCCCAGGTACCAGCGCAGCGGCTGGGGCAGGGCGGGGAACAGGTGCATGGGCGGCACGGGCAGGAAAACGATGTGCCTGGCCTCGAAGCGCTCGCTCAAGAGCTCGATCAAGCGCGAGATCCACGCCTGCCATTCGGCTGCGGCGATGGTACTGGTGACGTCGTTGACGCCGATGGACACCAGCGCCACATCGAAGGGCTCCACCGGGCCACCGTCCAACAGCTGGAACAATTGCTGCGAATCCAGCCCGGACTGTGCCCGCAGTTGCCATGACAACTGGAAGTCGCTGGCCAGTCCAGCCACCAGCCGGCCGGCGATCGCCTCGTCCTGGGTGCCGGCGCCGACACCCGCCGCCGCGGAGTCGCCGAGGATCAACAGGCGCAGGGTCGGTCCGTTGGCGTCGGCGTGCCCGCCTTGGCGCGGGCCTTCGGCCTCGGGCAATCTGGGGGTGACCCAGCGGGTGTAAAGGCCCTGGGCGAGTAACAGCGGCCCCAGGGCCACCTTGGCGAACACATCAGTCATGGGCAGCTAAGCTCGCAATCAAAAGAGCGACGCCTGGGGCAGGAACCCGGCGTCGCGTCGAAGCCCGGCGCCGGCGGCATTACCTCTGCCGCGGGGCACCTCAGAAGGCATATTGCACCCGAGTGTAGTAGTAACCGCCGGTGAAGCCGAAGGGCGAATAGCTGCCCCAGTTGTCGCCGAACGACGAGTTGCTCACCCCGATAGGGTCGGGGTACTTGTCGAACAGGTTCTGCGCGCCGACCGCCACCGTCAGTTGCTTGTCGAAGGCATAGGCCACGTCCAGGTCGGTGATCCACTTGGCCGAGTACTCGCGGTCCAGGTCCGGGTTGCTCGAGCTGTTGACCTCGGTGTAAGTGCCGTAGCGGGTCAGCCGCAGGTTGACGTCGAAGTCGCGGATCGCCCAATCGGCGGAGAAGATCATCTTGCTGCTGGGCGAGGTCTTGGTGAGCAGCGCCCGCGACTGCCGTCCCAGCAGCTGGAAGTTGCTGCCCAGGGCGCTCAGTTGCGCGGGGGTGTCGCTGACGCTGAGGATTTGCGTGTGGTTGTAGTTCAGCGCCGCGGTCCATTTCACCGCGCCGTAGCGGGCCAGGTCCTGCCGGTAATTGCCCACCACATCGACCCCGGAAGTGCGGGTATTGGCGCCGTTGGTGAAGTACTGCGCGCCGGCGGTGGCGGGCACGCCGATGCTGTCGAGCAGGGCGGCGACGCCGGGGCCCTGGAAGCGTTCGCTGAGCACCAGGCGGTCGCGCAGGTTGATCACGTAGCCGTCCACGGTCAGGCTCAGGTCGTCGCTGGGGGTCAGGGCAAACCCCAGGCTGAAGTTGGTCGAGCGCTCCGGCTTCAGGGACTGCGCGCCCAGCGCCTGGGCGCCGGCCGAGTCCACCGGCAGGATCACGTAGTTGTAGGACTGGTAGACGCCATTGATGGTGTCGAAGCCGGTCGAACGGGCGGTGAAGATCTGGTTGGCCAGGGACGGCGCGCGAAAGCCGTTGCTGATGGTGCCGCGCAGCGCAAACACCGGGTTGAACTCATAGCGGGTGCTGAGCTTGCCGCTGCGGGTGGCGCCCACGCCTTCGTTGTAGTGCTCGTAGCGCGCGGCGACGCCGACATACCAATGCTCCACGGGGTAGAAACCCAGGTCGATGTAGCTGGCGACGCTGTTGCGGCTGATCTTCTGCTCATCCTCGGGGCTGATGCCATTGGTCACCTGGGCGCCCGGATCGGGGCGTTGCCCGGCGCGCGGGTGGCCGGCGGGAAACACATAGCCGCCATCAATATAGGAGGCTTCGGAGCCGGCGCGGGTCTCGTAGCTTTCGCGCCGGTGCTCGAAGCCGAAGGCCACGTCCAGCGGCTTGGCCAGGCCGATCTCGTAGCTGCGCTTCAGGTCCAGGTTGCTGGTCAGCTGGTCGGCGATATAGATGCCGGAGGTGAACTTGTTCGGGGTGTTTTCCCCCAGCGACGGGTTCTGGTTGTCGTAGGTGCGCTGCTTGGCGTAGTTGCGCCCGTAGGTGCTGCTCAGGTCCCAGGCCCAGCCGCCGAAGTCCCCGCCCTTGGCGCCGATCGCCGACTGGAAGTCGGTTTCGTTGATCAGCCAGTACGGGCTGTAGCCGTTGGGATAACCATTGGGGCCGGTGGTGATGGTGTTGCGGCCGTTGGGCAGGCGGAAGTTCTGGCCGTCGTTGTTCTCCCGGGTCGCCAGGGTGGAGAACGAATACAGGGTCACGGCGTCGTTCAGCGGCAGGTCGAGGTTGTAGCCGACATCGGCCAGCTGGCTGCGGGGCAGGCCGTAGCCCTTGTAGGTGTGGTGGCTGGCGCCGGCCTCGCGCGGGTCGGGCGAGCCGTCGGCCAGCGGGTAGTAATGGCTGCTGTAGCCGTTGCTGCCGGCCTTGTTGTCGCGCTCCTGGTAACGGGTGTCGAGGGAGACATTCAGGACCCCTGCCTCGCCGACCTGGAAGCCGTAGTTGAGCGCCTCCTGGGCGGTGCCGCGCTTGCCGTCGTAGCCCTGGCCGAGGGTGGTGTCGGAACTGCCGCCGGTGGTCTGCTTGAGGATGATATTGATCACCCCGGATATCGCGTCCGAGCCGTACTGCGCCGCCGCGCCGTCGCGCAGCACCTCGATATGGTCGATGGACGCCACCGGGATCAGGTCGAGGTCGCTGGGCGCCGCGCCGCTGTTGATGCCGTTGATGTTCAAGGTGGCGCTGGTGTGCCGGCGCTTGCCGTTGACCAGCACCAGCACATGGGAGGCGGTAAGCCCGCGCAGGGTGGCCGAGCGCACCACGCCGCTGGCGTCCCAGCCGGCGCGGTCGGGCAGGTTGAAGGACGGAATGAACTTGCTCAGCGCCTCCAGCAGGCTGGGTTTGCCCACCGCCCGCAGTTGTTCGCCGGTGACCACGTCGATCGGCGTCGGGCTGGTGGTCACGGTGCGTTCGGTGGCGCCACGGTTGCCCGTGACCACCACCGTGTCGAGGGTCGGCGAGGCGCTTTCGGCGGCCCCCAGGTTGGATGAAGCCAGGCCGCAGGCAATCGACAGCGGCAGCAACAACGGGCGATAGACCGTTGCAGTACGTCGGGCAGTTGAGCGCTTGAGCATGAGAGGGGGCTCCTGAATATCGGCTAGGTCTGGGTCACTTCTTGCGCGCGGCGACGGCTTCGATTTCCACCAGGCCGCCCGGCAGTGGCAGGGCGACCACCTGCACCGCGGTGCGCGCCGGCTTGTGCGGCTGCTCGGCGCTGCCGAAGAACGGCGTATAGCCTTGCTGCAACCCGGCGAAATCCAGCTTGCCGCCCTTGGCCGGGTCGCCCACCAGGAACACCCGCAGCTGGATTACGTCCCCCAGGTCGAGGCCCTGGCTGCGCAGCACGCCCTTGAGCTTGTTGAGGATCGAGGTGGTCTGGGTCGCGGTGTCGCCGTAGGCGGCAAAGGAATCCTTCGGCGCTTGCGGGTCGTGCAGGTCGGCGAGCAGGCCGCTGACGAACAGCAGCTCGGTCTGCGCCGGCACCGCCACCGCCAGGGAAATCGGGAAGTTGGAGTTGGGCAGGGCGATGCGCTTGATCTCATCGGCGTGGCTGAGGCTGGTGAAGGCGGTGGCGGTCATGAGCAGTCCTGCGAGCAGCGTGGTGGTTTTCATCGGTCGGTCCTTCTGTCTTGGGAAAAAAGCGCTGGGGAAATCAGGCGGCCACGCCCGGTTGCTGGCGTTCGGCATGGCGGCCGATCAGGCTGACGATGCGCCGCGCCGAATCGGCGGCGCTGTTCTGCCAGATGCCGACGCCGCCATGGGCCAGGGCATCGCTGGCCAGGTAGGTGCGGCCCTGGGGCTGGTTGAGGATGTGGTAGGCCTGCTCGCCGACCTCGTCGTTGACGATCCACGGGCCTTTGCTGAAGGGCACCTTGGACCAGTTGATGGCCACCGGTTTTTGCAGCTTGGCGCTGTGCCCGGGGTGCAGCAGTTCGACGGCCTGGCGCGAGGAGGCGAACTGCTCGGCCAGGGATTTGCGGCTGAAGGCCTGGGCCGCTTCGCTGGTGTTGTAGGCGGCGACGAGGATGCCCTGGGCGCTGTTCAGCCGGTCGCTGGGGTACCACAGGCCTTTGACCTCGTGGTCCAGGTAGGACAGCCCGCCGAAGATGTTGAAGTCGGTTTCCCAGAAGCGCGGCGACTGCCAGGCCACCTTGTTCGCCTGGTCGCTCTGGGCGCTGAGGATCGCCTGCTTGAACGGCGTGCTGAAGTTGTTCGGCAGCTTGGCCAGCAGCGGCAGGGGCACGGTGACGATGGCGTAGTCGGCGCTCAGGGTCTGGCTCTTGCCGGTCTGGCGGTCTTTGTAGGTGATGCGGCTGCCTTGCTCGGAGGTCTGGATGTCGCTGACCTCGGCGTGAAAGCGCACCGCGTCCTTGAGCTTGTCGTAGAACGCCAGGGGGATGCGGTCCATGCCGCCCACCGGCTGGAACATGGTCGAGGAAAACTCGGGGATTTCATCGAACACCAGTGCGCCCCACAGCTTGGGATTGAGCAGGGTCTGCAACTGCAGCGGCGCGCGGGTGATGCCGGTCTGGTCGCCGGCGCCGGGCAGGCGGGTGTAGCCCGAGCGCACCGAGCCCTGGTATTTGAAGTCGGCGTTGAGGTCGCCATAGACCTTGAGGAAGTTCAGCAGCGCCTGGCGGTCGTCGGCGCTGAGGTCCTGGTCCAGGGCCTTGCGGCTGACGCTGCGTGCCAGCAGTTCGGACAGTTGGCCACGGCTGTCGTTGACCGCCTGGCGCAACTGGAACGCCGGCTGCCGGGCGTCCGGCAAGGCCAGGGCATTGCGGCTGCTGTTGACCAGCACTTGCAGCTCGACCCCCAGCTCGCGGCAGTAGCCGAGGAGGGTCTGGTGATGGCTGGGAATGCGCGCCGGGCCGGCGTTGAAGAATTGGCCCTCATCGAAGTCCACGGTCTGGCTGACGCCGTCGTCGAACTCCACCTTGCTGCCGCGGCGCAGGGTCCAGTTGCGTCCGCCGACCCGCTCGCGGGCCTCGAGAATGGTCACGCTGAAACCGGCCTTGCGCAGTTCATAGCCGCTGACCAGCCCGGAAATACCGGCGCCGACCACCACCACATGCTTGCCTTTGCCGCTGCTGCCCAGTTGCAGCGGGTCGAAAGCCGCCGCCATGGCCTTGGGCGTGAGTCCCAGAGCATCGAGGGCGCCGACGGCGGCGGAATAACCACCGACGGCGGCGATACGGGAAATCAGTTGCCTGCGGGTAAAAGCCATAAAGTACTCCTTGGCGTGTTTGCCGATGAGGGGGTCAGAGGTCGTAGCGCACGGACAGCAAGAGGGTTCGCGGGTCGTTGACGGCGTAGTAGCGAGCACCACTGGACGGCACGTAGCCGACCGACTGCGGGTAGGCGCGATCGAGCAGGTTTTTCACCGCCAGGGTGGTGGTCCAGTGGCCGTCGCCGGAGATGTAGCGGGTGTTGGCGTTCCAGAAGGTCTGTTGGGGGATTTCCTGGATGTCGTCGTTCAGCGCGTTGGCGTAGGACCTGGTCTGGAACTGCGCATCGGTGCCGGCCAGCCAGGTGCCGGGCAGGCCGGCGGGAAGGGTGTAATTGAGGCCGACGCTGGTGTTCCAGCGCGGCGAGAACACCAGTTGCTTGCCGTTGGCATCGACCCCGGCGCCGCTGGCGTTCTCGAAGTCGTCGTACTGGCTTTGCAGGTAGCCGAGGTTGAAGGTCAGCTGCAAGTCGTTGGTCAGGGCACTGAGGGTTTCCAGCTCGACCCCGTAGGTGTGGGCCTGGCCGACGTTGGTGCGCAGGCTGACGCCCAGCGCCGGGTCGTAGGCATTGGTCTGCAGGTCCTTGTAGTCGTTGTAGAACAGCGCCAGGTTGGCCCGCAGGCGACGGTCGAAGAAGTCGCCCTTGAAGCCGGTTTCCCAGGTGGTCACGTCTTCCGGGGAAAACGCCTGCTCGGCGGCGGCGCGGGTCGGCGCGCGGTTGTCGTAGCCACCGGCCTTGAAGCCCTTGGCCACGTAGGCGTACTGGTTCAGGTGCGGGGTCCAGGCGTATTCGAAGCCGAGTTTCGGGCTGGTGGACTGCCAGGACTTGCTCGAATCGGCGCTGAAGTTGGTACCGGTGATTTGCCGGTTGGTGGTAATCGCGTAATTGTCGTACTCGAAATTCTTGTGCTCGCGGGTAAAGCGCAGCCCGGCGATCAGCGACAGCTGCGGGGTGATCCTGTAGCTGCCCTGGCCATAGAGCGCGTAGCTCTCGGTGTGGGTGGTGCTGTACTGGCCCTGGCCGATCACCCGGTTGCGCGCCACCGAGTAGGTGAGGTTGTCGCGCTCGGCGTCGAACTGCTCGCGGTACAGGTACAGGCCGGTGCTGAAGCTGAAGTCGTCGTAGTCGCCGTTGAGCTGGAATTCCTGGGTGGCGTAGTCCTGCTTGTAGAGGATCAGGTTGTTCTGGATCAGCGCCGCCTGGCCCGAGTTGTCGTAGTCCACCGGCTGGTGGAAGGCCGAGTAGGCGGTCACCGACTTGAGGTTCAGGTGCTCGTCGATCGCGTAGATCGCCCGCAGCACCGAGCTGCCCTGGTCGAGGCGGTTTTTCGGATCGAGGCTGCTGTAGCTCTTGAACTTGTCGAAGCGGCCGTTGGCATCGAAGGGTGTGTAGCTGGTGGTGTCGCCGCGGTCGAAGGTGCCGGCCAGGGTCAGTTGCACATCCCAGGGCGAATCGTCCGGCTTGTAGCGCAGCTTGCCGCGGTACGACTGGATATCGACGTTGTTCACGTCCTTGCCGCGGGTGGGGTTGGAGACGGTGCCGTCGCGGCTCAGGCGGATCGCCGAAAAGCTGCCGAACAGGGCGTTGTCCACCAGCGGCCCGCTGATCAACAGGCGGCCGTTCCGGGCGTTGTAGTTGCCGGCGCCGAGTTCGAGGAAACCGCGGGTTTCCTGGGTCGGGTCGCGGGTGATCACGCGGATCGCCCCGGCGCTGCTGTTGCGTCCGTACAGGGTGCCCTGGGGGCCGCGCAGCACCTCGACGCGCTCGACGTCGTTGAAATCGAGCATCGAGGAAATCGCCCGTGGGATGTACAGGTCGTCGGCGTAGACCGCCACGGCCGCTTCCTGGATCGGATCGGTCTCGCCGATGCCACGGATGCCGTAGGTCTGCGCGCTGTAGGAGATCGACTGGCGGCTGAGGCTGAGGTTCGGCACCTGCCCGGAGAGGTCGCGGATGCTCTTGATCTGCTTGTCTTCCAGGGCTTTCTCATCGAACGCGGAGATCGCCAGCGGGGCCTTTTGCAGGTCCTCGGCATGGTGCTCGGCGGTGACGGTGACCACTGGCAGGGCGGCCTTGTCGGCGCCCTCTGCGGCGTGGGCCGACAACCCGGCCAGGTTCAGCGAGACGCCCGCGCTGAGCGATACGGCCAGCGTCAGGCGGTGTGCGGTGAAGTGCTGCATGGTGAACCCCAGGTGTGTAGGTTGGCGTTGTTTTTTTTCGGGCAAGGCTGCGCCGGGGCCATGCTGGGAAAGCCATGGCGGCGGGGGGGCTTGGGCCGGTTTTTCAGGTTCGGGTGGCGCAATTGACCGTGGAGTGGTGTCGGCCGGAAAACGCAATTCCATGGGCCTCCACCTGGTCGGGTGGTCGGTGCTGGATGTAACAGTATTTGTATAAATACGCGGTGTAAAAGTCTGAATAGTTATAAGTTAATTATAAAAATATGTAATTTAATGCGTTGGATAAATGCGTATTCCTGATGTTTTTTTTGGGAATCCGGAAACCAAATCGCGGGCAAGTCGGATCGCCGCCCGCTCGCTCCTACAGATCACACATAACCTGTAGGAGCGAGGCTTGCCCGCGATAGCGGTGGCGTGTCTGGCGCTACTTAATAACCGCGCTCAAGGTTCGCCGGGGTCTCCAACGGCTGCCCGGCAAGAAAACGCTCGAGATTGGCCAGGAAGCCATCGGCGATGTCATGCCCGCTGTTGGTGGAGATCGCCGAGGTATGGGGTGACAGCCGCACCCGCGGGTGGCGATACAGCGGGTGGCCGTCGGGCAGGGGTTCGGGGTCGGTGACATCCAGCGAGGCCAGGCCGATGCGCCCGCTGTCCAGCGCCTCGAGCAGCGCCGCATCCTCCAGCAGGCCACCGCGGGCGATATTGATCAGGTGCAGGCCGGGCTTGGCGCTGGCCAGCACCTGGCGATTGACGATATGCCGGGTCGCCTCGGTCAAGGGCGCGGCCAGCACCAGATGGTCGCTGCGGGCGAACAGCTCATGGATGTCCCGCGCCGCCTCTACGCCCTCGACCTCGAACGGCGCCTGGCTCTGGCGCAGGGCGAGCACATTCAGGCCCAGGGCCCGGGCCTTGCCCGCCAGGCTGCGGCCGATCGCGCCAAAGCCGAGAATCCCCAGGGTGCTGCCCTTGAGCGGGGTCAGCGCGGTGAAATGCCACTGCGCGTCATGCACCCAGATTTCGGGCAGGTGCTTGGCCGCGGCGAAGATCGCGGCCAGGGCGAACTCGGCGATGTTCTCCGCCGCGTTGCCACGCAAGGTGCTGACCGGCGGGCCGTTGAACAGCCACCGGGGGTAGAAGTCGATGCCCGACGACACCACCTGGATCCAGCGCAGCGCATAGGGCCAGCCCGGAGGCGGGGTGTCCGGCGCCAGGTAACCACGGACATTGATCGGCCGCGCCAGCAGGATGCTGACCTCGGCCGGCAGGTCGCTGGGCACCCCGGCGGGCACGTCGAGCACCCTGGCCTCGGGGTGGGTCTGCTCAAGGCGCTGGCGGATCACCGCGTTGAAACCGGCATCCAGTTGGCTGGCGATAACGAGTGGGGTCATGACTTGTCCTTGTTCTGACGCTGGGCGAATACCGCTTTGCCGACGCCTTGCAGCACGGCGTCGTTTTGCGGGGTGTGGACACGACCGCACAGCACATCGCGGTAATGCCGTTGCAGCGGGCTGTGGCGCGACAGGCCGGGGTTGCCGGAAGCCTCGATGGCCAGCTCGACCGCGCGAATCGCATTGCCGGTCACCAGGTATTTCAGTTGCGCGGCGTTGCTCGCCGGCGTATGGCCCTCGGCGGCGGCATCCAGCAGGCTGCGGTTGGCGAACAGCAGGGTGTCGATATGGCCGACGGTTTCCTGGAAGCGCGGCAGGGTCGCCAGGGCGGCGCCGAGGTTGGACGGCTTGCGCGTCTCCAGCCAGTCCACCAGCCAGTCCCGCGCGGCCTGGGCGATACCGTCGTAGACCGCCGACAAGAGCACCGCCATCCACAGGAAACCCTCGCCATCCAGTTCCGGCCGCGGCGCGCTCCAGGGGCTGACGCTGACGGCGTGGTCCAGCGGCACCAGCACGTTGTCGAACAGCACTTCGTGGCTGCAGGTGGCGCGCATGCCCAGGTGGTCCCAGTCCTCGACGATGCTGATGCCAGGAGTGTCCTTGTGCACCAGCCAGGCGCCGACCAGCGGGTCTTCGTCGGTGCTGCGGGCCCAGACGCTGAACCAGCTCAGGCCATGGCTGCCGGTGGAGTAGATCTTGCGCCCGCTGATGCGCCAGCCGGCGGCGGTACGCCGGGCGATGGTCGCCGGCAGGCCGCCGCGGGCCGGGGTGCCGAGGTCGGGCTCGACCCGCAGGGCGTTGATCAGCGCACCGTCGCGCACCGCGTCGCCGGCCACCCGCAGGCGCAGGGCTTCGGGCCAGCTCTGGCTGTCTTGCAGGCGCGAGTGCTGCAGGTACTGCATGACCAGGATCAGCGCGGTGGAGGGTTCGCCCTTGGCCACCGCGCTGATGACCTTGCGCGCCTGGGCCAGGCTGGCGCCGCCACCGCCCAGGTGCTTGGGCACCGTCAGGGCCAGCAGGCCATGCTGGTGCAGCAGGGCGAAGTTGTCCCGGGGAAAGGCGCCGCTCTCGTCATACAGGTGGGCCGTGACGCCCAGTTGCTGGCCGATGCGTTGCAGCAAGGCGTCGAAGTCGGCGACCTCGACCGGGTGCAGCACGGGCGGCAGGGGAGAAGAAAGACTCATGGTGACTTCACTCGATCAAGGTGGCTGGGAGCCGGTTCATAGCGGCAGCAAGGCAAAACTTCGGTCCCACAAGGGGCTGACGTCGAGCCGTTCGCTGAGCACGCCAGCGTCGAAGAACAGGTCGGCGACCGCCTGCTGCGAGGCGATGGCCTGGTCGTTGACGGCGATGATCCGCGACGGCTGGCTGCGGTTGTTGTACATGTCGAGAAACACTGCCTTGTCGACGCCCAGCAACTGCGCCGACTTGCTCGCCCAGGGCTCGGGGTTGTCGTTGATCCATTCCAGGGTGCGCGCCTGGCGCTGGATATAGTCCTGGATCGCCTGCTTGCGCAGCGGCTCTTCCAGGGCCGCGGGCCGCGCGGCGATCAGGTAGTTGCCGGACAGGTAGCCCAGGGCGGTCTTCAGCACCCGGGCGCCGCTGCGGAATTTCGCCAGCTGGATAAACACGCCATAGATCACCCAGGCATCCAGCTGGCCGCTCTGGAAGGCGCTGAAACCGTCCTGGGGCGTGAGCGCCACCGCGGTGATGTCGTTCAGGGTCAGGCCCTGTTCCTTCAAGGCCTTGATCAGGAAGTAGTGCGAGGTGGTGGAGCGCACATAGCCGACGCGCTTGCCGCGCAACTGCGCGACCGACTCGACCTTGGAGTCCTTGGGAATCAGGAACACCTGGTTGTTCACGTCGCCTTGCAGCACCGCGATCAGGCGGGGCTGGCGATGGCTCTGGATCGAGAAGATCGGCGGGATCTCGCTCATCCCGCCGACGTCCAGGCTGCCCGAGGCCAGCGCTTCGACGATCAGGTTGCCGCCGGCGAACTCCGAGTATTCGACCTTATAGGGGGTATTGGCGGTGCCGGCGTCCTCGACGAAGTAGGAGTCCTGCCCACGGTAGGTGGCGACCCCCAGGGTCAGGTCGGCCAGGCTATTGTTCTGGGCGAAGGCGCGCGTGGCCAAGCCCAGCGAGGACAAGCCCAGGGCGCCAACGGCCAGCGAGCTGGCGGCGAGGAAGCCGCGACGGTTGAGGTATTCGCTCATGCCACGGCCTCGCTCTGGGCTGCATCGGCCTGGGATGGCTCGGCGTAGCGGTTGGCCGGCACCGGCAGGCCGAGGTTGTCGCGCAGGGTCTGGCCGCTGTACTCATCGCGAAACAGGCCGCGCTGTTGCAGCACCGGCACCACCCGCTCGGTGAAGTACTGCAGGCCGTCCGGCAGCAGCGAGTTGATGATGAAACCGTCGGCCGCGCCTTCCTCGAACCAGGTTTGAATGGCGTCGGCGACCTGCTCGGGGGTGCCGACAAAATCACGCCGTGGCCGCGAGAAGCGCAGGGCCACTTCGCGCAAGCTCAGGCCCTCGTCGCGGGCCAACTGCTTGATCCGCTCCGAGCCACCTTTCTGGCTGTTGGCGCCGAGGTCGCCGAGCTCGGGGAAGGGCGCGTCCAGCGGGTACTGGCTGAAGTCATGGTCGTTGAACGGCCGGCCAAGGGCGACGATCGCATCTTCGATGCTCACCAGCGCCACCGCCTGCTGGTAGCGCTCTTCGACTTCCGCGGCATCGCGGCCAACGATCGGGCGGATGCCGGGCAGGATCGACAGCAGCTGTGGATCGCGGCCAAAGCCGCTGGCGCGGCGTTTCAGGTCCTGGTAGTAGGCGCGCGCTTCGTTGAAGTCTTCGGGGCTGACGAAAATCGCATCGGCATTCTCGGCGGCGAAATTGCGCCCGTCCTCGGAGGTGCCGGCCTGGAAAATCACCGGCTGGCCTTGCCGGGAGCGGGCGATGTTCAGCGGGCCTTTCACCGAGAAGAATTCGCCCTTGTGCTCCAGCGCATGCAGCTTGCCGGGGGTGAAGAATTCGCCGCTCTGCTTGTCGTAGGCAAAGGCGTCGTCTTCCCAGGAATCCCACAGGCCCTGGACCACCGCCACATGTTCCTTGGCGATGCGGTAGCGCACGGCGTGGGGCGGGTGCTCGGCCTTGCCGAAGTTGTCGGCGGTGCCGCTGAGCCAGGAAGTGACCACGTTCCAGCCGGCGCGACCGCCGCTGATATGGTCCAGCGAGGCGAACTGGCGGGCGACCTGGAACGGCTCGGTGTAGCTGACGGTGACGGTGGCCACCAGGCCGATGTGCCGGGTGCTGGCGGCCAGCGCCGAGAGAATGGTCAGCGGCTCGAAGCGGTTGAGGTAGTGCGGGCTGGACTTTTCATGGATGTGCAGGCTGTCGGCGATGAACACGAAGTCGAACTTGGCCGCCTCGGCCAGTTGCGCCTGCTGCTTATAGAAGTCGAAGTTCACGCTGGCGTTGGCCAGGGCCCGCGGGTGGCGCCATTCGCCCCAGCCGTGACCGACGCCATGGACCATCGCGCCGAGTTTCAATTGACGTTGTTTGCTCATGGTGATGCTCCTGAATCCGTAGTCTGGTTAGCGGGATGCCTGGTTGAGTTGCACGCGCGGGGCGTTGAAGCTCTTGTCGAAGCCCTGGGAGACGTCGATGGGCCGGCTGAGGATGCCTTCCTCGCGGTAGATGTCCGCGGTGGTTTGCAGGCCGCCGATGACCTGGTCGTCGATCGCCACCGGCTGCATGTGCGTGGCCTGGGCCACCGCCAGGTGCACGGCCAGCGGCAGGCCGGTGACCTGGGCCTGGGCGGCGGCGAATTCCTGGGGATGGGCGTTGGTCCAGCGGTAGGCGCGATCGACCCGGGCGACGAAGTCTTCGAGCTGCTGGCGTTTGTCGGTGATCGCCTGGCGGGTGGCGGCCAGGTACAGGTGGTTGCTCAGCAGGTTGTCGCCGCTGACCAGCACCTTGGCCTGGCTCTGGGTGGTGGCGATGGTGGTGTAAGGGTCCCAGGTCGACCAGGCGTCGGCGCTGCCGTTGTCCAGGAGGATGCGCGACTCGCTGGGCAGCAGGTAGATGAACTGCACATCCCGGGTGCTCAGGCCGACGCTGCGCAGGGCCTTGATCGCCAGGAAGTGGCCGATGGAGCCGCGGGTGGTGACGATGCGCTTGCCCTTGAGGTCGCGGGCGTCGTTCAGCGGCGAGTCCCTGGGCGCCAGAATGGCCGTGGTGTAGCGCCCCTCGGCGTGGACGATGCTGACCACCTTGAGCGGCGCACCGGCGCCGAGGGCGAACACATAGGGCGCATCGCCCAGGCCGCCGATGTCCACGGCGCCGGCATTCAGCGCCTCGCCCAGGGGCGCGGCGGCGGGGAATTCGGAGAACTGGATTTCATAGGGCACGTCCTTCAGCTCGCCGGAGACCTCCAGCAGGACCTTGATCGTCGACTTCTGATTGGCCACCCGCAGCGGTTGCAGGTCGGCGGCCTGCGCCGTGGCGGCAAGAGCAAAAGCGACAGCCAGCAACAGCGGGGTGAGGAAGGGCAGGGTAACGCGCATGACGACAGGCTCCAGGCGGGTGTCGGTGGTTAGGGTCACCTCCGCCTGGAGAAAGGGGTCGGTCCGGGTGTTGCATCAGGTGGCTTATGGGCCGGTGAAGGCGCATAAGCCCGGTTGTTTCAGATCACGCGGTTCAGATCACATAAAAACCGTGGGTGCCGTCGCGGGCCAGTTGCTCCACTAATCCGAACTCCCAGTCCAGGTAGGCTTGCATGGCTTCGCGAGGGTTATCGGTGCCCTCGTAGGGCCGGCGATAACGGTCGATGCGCGGCGAGGCCAGGCGGGTTTCGCCCGTTTCCAGCGGCAGCTGCGCGTCAATCCAGCTGGCGGTGCCCTGGTGCAGCAGGAACACTGGCTTGCCGGTCAGGGCCTCGACCTCGGCGACCGCCAGCCGCGCCAGCTGGCTGCTACCGCAGGTCAGCACATAACGCTCGGCCGGCGGCAGCTTGGCCAGAACCTCCGGCAACTGCGCGCGCAAGGCCCACCAGGCGCCCGGGATATGCCGCTTGACGTAGTTGGCGCTGCTGGTGAAATCCAGCAGCAGGCTGTCGCCTTCGGCCAGCCACTGGGCCAGGGTCTCGGGGCTGATTTCCTCGGCCTGCGGCGCTGCGGGCACTGGTGCCTGCCACGGGCCTTGTTCGCTGAAGTGCGCGGGCTGCAGGTCATCCAGCACGTACACCTGCCAGCCCAGCTGGGCCAGCCAGGACGCGGACATATTGGCGCGCACGCCATCGTCGTCCACCAGCACCAGGCGCGCGCCGCGCACACTGGCAAAGTGATCGGTTTCCTGCACCAGTTGCCCGCCGGGGGTGGAGCGGGCCGCGGGCAGGTGGCCGGCCTCGAATTCTTCCGGGGTGCGCACGTCGAACAGGTAGGTGCTGCGCTGCGTTTCCTGCTGCCAGCGTTGCAGGTCGTCGAGGCTGGCGCGGCCCACCCGCGCCTTGTCGGCCACTCGCCGGGCGTCATCGGCGACGACAGAGCGATGGGCTTCGCTGGTAGGTGCGAAGCGCCGCGACTGGCCGTGCTCCAGCGCCTGCCCGGCCAGGGTCCAGCCGATGGTGCCGTTGCGCAGGGCAGCCACCGGGTTGGCGATGCCGGCGTTGATCAGCGACTGGGTGCCGATGATGCTGCGGGTGCGTCCGGCGCAGTTGACGATGATCCGGGTCGCCGGGTCCGGCGCCAGCTCGCGGGCGCGCAGCACCAGCTCCGCCCCCGGCACGCTGATGCCACGGGGAATGCTCATGGTCTGGTATTCGTCGAAACGCCGGGCGTCGAGCACCACCAGGTCCGCCTGGCTGTCGAGCAGGGCCTGGACTTCTTCCGCCGCCAGGGACGGCGTATGTCGCTGGCTCTCTACCAGTTCGCCGAAGGCTTTGCTCGGCACATTGACGTCGATGAACAACTCGCCGCCGGCGTCGCGCCAGCCGTCCAGGCCGCCTTCGAGCAGGCTCACATTGCTGTAGCCCAGCGCTTGCAGGCGCTGCACCGCGCGTTCCGCCAGGCCTTCGCCATGGTCATAGACGGTGACCTGGGTATCGCGCCGGGGAATCCGCGCATACACCTCCAGCTCCAGTTTCGACAGCGGGATATTGGCGGCGAACAGCGGATGCCCCTGGGCGAAGGGCGCCTCTTCGCGCACATCGACGAGGGCGAGCTCTTCACGGTTCAGCAGCGCCTGGCGGATCTGTGGGTAAGAGCGGGTAGGTGCTGTGCTCATAGGGCTTGGCTCTCTTTGGACAGGTCCCAGATATTGGGCAGGAAGGCGTTGGAATAACCGGAGATGAACAGTTTCTCGCTGCCGTCGGTTTGGTACACCGCGCGGCGCACGGCACCGATATTGGCGCCGTAGACATGGATGCTGATCGACACCTGATCGTCGAAGGCATTGCTGACCTGATGGATGTCACCGATCTTCGGCGACACGGCCTCGACCTGGCCGGGCAGCAGTTGGATCCGCTGGCCCTCGGCCCGCAGGCTGCCGTCGCTGTGGCGGGCGAAACCTTGTGAGTACTCCGAGCCGCGCAACATGCCGATCAGCCCCCAGACCCGGTGGTCGTGGATCGGCGTGCGTTGCCCCGGCCCCCAGACAAAACTGACGATGCTGAAGCGCTGCCGGGAATCGGCGTGCAGCAGGTACTGTTGATAGCGCTCCGGATCGGGGCGGGCGAAGTCCTCGGGCAGCCAGTCGTCATGGCTGACCAGCTGGGCCAGCAGCTTGCCGCCGCGGTGCAGCAGGTCGCCTTCGCGGGGGTGGCTGTCGATCAGCTCCGCCAGGGCGCCTATGAATGCTCTGAGTCTCTCCGGGTGTCGGGCCTGGGTCATGGCGACTCCGTGGTCGTGGTCTAGGTTCGATATCAGGATTTAAGCATAATGATTTTTCTTAATATGCTATTTTTTTATGATTAGGTTATAGCCGAAAGGAATTTAGAACCCTTGTGAATAGCGTTAGACGTTATCGATAGATGCGCCAGGCTATCCAGCTACGCGCATTCAAACTATGCTTTTCGAACATCTTAATGACTGTTCTCTATGTGCGGGCCAAATGAAAATTGATGATATCGACGCCTTTGTCGAAGTGATTCGTTGCCAGTCCATCAGCCATGCCGCCGAGACCTTGCAACTGACGCAACCGGCGATCACCCGGCGGGTGCAGAACTTTGAGCAGGCCTTGGGCGTGGAGCTGTTCGACCGCAACACCAAGCCGCTCAAGCCCACGCTGATCGGTACCCGGGTGTACGAACAGTGCCGGCTGATCCTGCGGGAAATGGATGCCCTGCGCGAACTGGTGGCCACCGATGCGCCGCCCACCGGGCTGTTGCGCCTGGGCGTGCCGCAGACCATCGGCGATGTGGTGTTGCTCGATGCCCTCAAGCACCTGCGCGTCGAATACCCCGAATTGCGCGCCCAGGTGGCCACGGGCTGGGGCAGCCAGCTGGTGGGCAAGATCGAGCGCGGCGAGCTGGACGCGGCGGCCGCGCTGTTCCCGGCCGGCAAGATCTTCCCGGACAACATCATTGGCGAGTCGATCGGCAAGATGGAGCTGGTGGTGGTCTGCGCCAAGGCGCAGTTGCCCAAGCGCCCGTGCAAGCTCGCCGACATTTACCAGAACGGCTGGATTCTCAATCCGGACGGCTGCGGTTTCCGCGCCGGGCTGCAACGCACCCTGTCGGACCAGGGCCTGGCCCTGCGGGTCAACCTGGAAACCTTTGGCACCGAGTTGCAGTTGGGCCTGGTCGCCGATGGCCTGGGTCTCGGCCTGGTGCCACGGCCGCTGCTGGAGCGCAGCGCCCACCGCGAGCAACTGGCGGCGATGCCGCTCAAGGACTTCAAGCCGGTGATGGACCTGTGGCTGATCTACCCGCATTTTCTCGGCAACCTGCAAGGGCCGGTGGACGCCTTTGGCAAGCTGGTCGCCGGCTCGCTGCAGAAGATCAAGAGTGCCGCGTGAGCGGTTGAAAGAGGGCAAGGGCAGGGCGGCTTAAAATAAAAAATAATGATAATTAGCTTAGATTAAAATGTGATTTTTATTATTTTTTGCCTTCCCCTAGGCTGGCTGGAGTTCCTTAAAGGCCATCCAGGAAGTTTTGCCATGAGCAGCGTCAGCCCGTTATCCAGCGTCTCGAAAAATGTTCGCCAGCGTGTCAGCCCCGAAGAGTGGGAGGTGCGCGTGAAGCTCGCCGCGGCCTACCGGCTGGCGGCCTTGTACAAGTGGACCGATCACATCTACACGCACTTTTCCGCGCGGGTGCCGGGGCCCGACGAGCATTTCCTGATCAACGCCTTCGGCTTGCTGTTCGACGAAATCAGCGCTTCCAACCTGGTCAAGGTCGACATTGACGGCACTATCGTCGACGACCCCACGGGCCTCGGGATCAACTACGCCGGTTATGTGATCCACAGCGCAATCCATGGCGCCCGTCCTGATCTGCAGGCGGTGCTGCACACCCACACTCGCGACGGCATCGCCGTGTCCGCCCAGCGCGACGGCCTGTTGCCGATTTCCCAGCATGCCATCGGTTTTTCCGGGCGCGTGGCCTATCACGGTTACGAAGGCATCGCCCTCGACCTCGACGAGCGCGAACGGCTGGTGGCGGACCTGGGGGACAAGAGCGTGCTGATCCTGCGCAACCACGGGCTGCTCACCGCAGGCATCAGCGTCGAGCATGCGTTCCAGCAACTGCATTACCTGGAGCGCGCCTGCAACATCCAGATCGCCGCCCAGGCCAGCGGCAATGCCGAGCTGATCTACCCGCCGGCCGAGGTGGTGGCCAAGGTCGAGAAGCAGGCCGAAGCCTTCAAGAGTGGCGACGGACCGGGCGTCGCCCGGCACTGGAATGCGCTGATCCGCCAGTTGGAGCGTAGTGATACGGCTTATAAGGAGTGATGGTACGGACACAGAAACACGCTTACGCACTGTGGCCGCCGGCGTAGCCTGCGATTGGCTTGGGCGGCATTCCGACCCGGCAGCCGTGAATCCGCAACACGCGGTCTGCCTGACAAACCGCAGTCTCCGGTTTTGCGTCTGCTGCGCAGCCGATCGCAGCCTTCGGCAGCGGCTACAAGGCGTCCATCCAGCAAGAAGTGAGGCTCTGTAGCCGCTGCCGAGCCGAAGCGAGGCTGCGAACGACCGCGCAGCGGTCGCCAAGCCAGGCGCCGCCGCAGGCCAGTGATAGCGCGCCGGCAGGTTGGCGGGGCTATGCCCCGATCGCAGGCTGCGCCAGCGGCTACAAGGTATCCATCCAGCAATGAGCAATGCTCTGTAGCCGCTGCCGAGCGAAGCGAGGCTGCGAACGACCGCGCAGCGGTCGCCAGGCCAGACGCCGCCGCAGGCCAGTGATACCGCGTCGTCAGGTTGGCGGGGCTATGCCCCGATCGCAGGCTGCGCCAGCGGCTACAAGGTATCCATCCAGCAATGAGCGATGCTCTGTAGCCGCTGCCGAGCCGAAGCGAGGCTGCGAACGACCGCGCAGCGGTCGCCAAACCAGGCGCCACCACAGGTCAGTGATAGCGCGTCGTCAGGTTGGCGGGGCTGTGCCCCGATCGCAGCCTGCGGCAGCGGCTACAGGGCGATCAGGGCTCTATGCGTCGGGGTCCAGCTCAGGCAACTTTTTCCGCGGCCAGCCGCTCGCGCTCGGCCACCCGCTTGCGGGTCAGCGGGATCAGGCGCTGGCCATAGTCGATGGCGTCCTCGAGCGGGTCGAAGCCGCGGATCAGGAAGGTGGTGATGCCCAGGTCGTAATAGTCGAGCAGGGCTTCGGCCACTTGCTCCGGGGTGCCGACCAGGGACGTCGAGTTGCCCTGGGCGCCGAGCAGCCCGGCGATGCCGGTCCACAGGCGCTTGTCCAGGCGCGAGCCCTGGGCCGCTGCCGCCAGCAGGCGACGCGAACCTTCATTCGGTGGTTCGCGGCGGACAAAACCGTTCTGCTCGGCGAGGGCCGTAGCCTGCTGCAGGATGCGTTCGGCACGGGCCCAGGCCTGCTCCTCGCTGTCCGCCAGGATCGGCCGCAACGACAGGCTGAACCTGATGCTGCGACCATGCCTGGCGGCCTCGGCACGCACCTGGCTCACCACTTCGCGCACCTGCTCGTAGGTTTCGCCCCACAACGCATAGACGTCCGCATGCTTGCCAGCCACGGCGATGGCCGCCGCCGAGGAGCCGCCAAAGTACAGCGGGATGTGCGGCTGTTGCGGCGACTGCACCGCCGAATACGCGCCCTCGACCTGGTAATACTGGCCTTGATAGTCGAAGGGCTGGCCGCTGGTCCATTCCTGGCGCAGCACGTCCAGGTATTCGTCGGTGCGGGCGTAGCGCTGGTCCTTGCCGATGTAGCTGCCGTCGGCACGCAGTTCGCGATCGTCGCCACCGGTGATGATGTGCACCGCGGTGCGCCCGCCATTGAACACATCCAGGGTGGTGAACTGGCGCGCGGCCAGGGTCGGTGCGGCGAAACCCGGGCGATGGGCGATCAGGAACTTGAGCTTTTTCGTCACGCTGGCGGCGTGCGCGGCGATCAGGGTGCTGTCCGGGCTGTTGGAGTGGAACGCCACCAGGGCGCGGTCAAAGCCGGCGTCTTCATGGGCGCGGGCGACTTTCTCCACGTAGTCGGGTTGCAGCACGGGGCCGCTGCGCGGGTGGATTTCCGAGGCGTGGTGGCCGCCGATAAAACCGATGAATTCGATACTCATGGTGGATTCCCTGTTTTCTTCCAATAGTTTTTCAATAGGCGTGATTCAGCCTCCACCGGGCAAGGGGGCGGTCCGTGGTGTCGAAAGTAGGCGCAGCGCGGCGGGGTGTGAAATGCCGTTTTGTTCTAAGTTAATTATTAAATTAACTGATTATTTAAATAGACATGTATCAGTAATGTGCATTTTATAGCGCTGCATCCGCACACCCGGCAAAGGGCGTTGGCCGAGCCGTCTTACTATGCAAATAATTTATCTGGTTAATTTTCTATCTGATTTTTAATCATATTAGGTTATTCCCAAAAAGAATTTCACTGCGATTTTTTATGCGAATAGCATGAATTCGAAGCTGAAACATGGCGCCTCCGGCCATGGGCTTGATGAGGAAGGAAGCCTGATGAGCGACAAGACTTTCGAGACACCGGGCGCCAGCAGCTCGTTTTCCGTCGACAAGGCCGTTCGCCGGGGTGGTGCGGGGCAGGGCGGGGCGCAGTGGATCCCGCCGTGGCTGCGCACTTGGCGCACCCCCGAGGCGCTGCTGCGGCTGATCAGCCCGATCGTGCTGCTGTTGTTGTGGGAGCTGGCGTCGCGCTGGGGGCTGATTCCCCAGCGAGTGATCGCCGCGCCGTCGCAGATCGGCGGCACGCTCTGGGCCATGATCGCCTCCGGCGAACTGGGCAAGCACCTGCTGGTGTCGCTGCAACGGGCGCTGGTGGGCTTGAGCATCGGCGTCAGTATCGGCGTGGTGGCGGCACTGATCAGCGGCCTGTCGAAACGCGGCGAGGTGGTGCTGGATTCGCCGATGCAGATGCTGCGCACCATCCCTTCGCTGGCCCTGGTGCCGCTGTTCATTCTCTGGTTCGGCATCGGCGAGTTCACCAAGATCGCCCTGATCGTAACCGGCACCACGTTCCCGGTGTACCTGAACCTGTTCGCCGGTATCCGCAACATCGACCCCAAGCTGATCGAGG
The DNA here is from genome assembly GCF_028640915.1 of Pseudomonas sp. B3G-3. Classification (NCBI taxonomy): domain Bacteria; kingdom Pseudomonadati; phylum Pseudomonadota; class Gammaproteobacteria; order Pseudomonadales; family Pseudomonadaceae; genus Pseudomonas; species Pseudomonas sp. B3G-3. The sequence continues at coordinate 287,579 of NZ_JAQZAB010000137.1, forward strand.
CCGCCAACACCCTGGGCCTGAGCCGGCGCGAGCTGATCTGGCACGTGATCCTGCCGGGCGCCTTGCCCTCGTTTTTCGTCGGCCTGCGCTATTCCCTGGGGATTTCCTGGCTGGCCCTGGTGTTCGTCGAGCAGATCAACACCACCGCTGGCATCGGTTACCTGGCCAGTGACGCGCGGGACTTCATGCGCACCGACGTGATCGTCATCTGCCTGCTGATCTACAGCGTCCTCGGCCTGCTGATCGACGGCCTGATCCGCACCCTGGAACGTTTCGCCCTGGCCTGGCGCCCAACTTTCGTGAGGAATTGATATGTCGAGCATCGATCGTGTAAACGCGCCCAAGACCGCCCACCCGGTACAACTGCGCAATGTGGTGCGCCAGTTCGGCGAGCAGCGGGTCATCGACGGCCTGGACCTGGACATCGCCCCGGGGGAATTCGTCGCGCTGCTGGGCGCCAGCGGTTCGGGCAAGACCACCTTGCTGCGCAGCCTGGCCGGGCTCGACAGCATCGACAGCGGCCAGTTGCGAGTGCCCAAGGCGCGCGCCGCGGTGTTCCAGGAGCCGCGCCTGATGCCCTGGAAGCGCGCCTGGAAGAACGTGATCCTTGGCCTGCGCATCCCCAATGCCCGTGCCCGCGCGGTGCAGGCCCTGACCGAAGTCGGCCTGGCCCACCGCCTGGAAGCCTACCCGGCGACGCTCTCCGGCGGCGAAGCCCAGCGCGTGGCCCTGGCCCGCGGCCTGGTGCGCGAGCCCAAGCTGCTGTTGCTCGACGAACCCTTCGCCGCGCTGGATGCGCTGACGCGGATCCGCATGCACCGACTGATCATCGACCTCTGGCGCAAACACACGCCGGCGGTGCTGCTGGTGACCCACGATGTCGACGAAGCCATCCTCCTGGCCGATCGGGTCATCGTGCTGGCCAACGGCAAGATCGCCGAGCAACTGAGCATCGACCTGCCACGCGCGCGGGACACCGGCCAGGACGGTTTCCAGGAGATCCGCGCGCGCCTGCTGAGCCTGTTGGGGGTGGAAGCGGCGGAGCCGGCGCTGCCAGCAACCGGCACCGCGCGCCCGCCTTCGAGTGTCCGGCGGTTCGCCCATGGCTGAGTGTTCGCTTGCGGAAGATCTCCAACCTGATGTTGCCGGGTGTCTCGTCACAGCGGGCTCTTTGGGACGCGTACTGCAGAACGGTGGAGTGGGTGCGCCAGCGACAGGCTGAACCGACTCGTCAATAGCACTTTCAGAAGTATCCGATATTGTTGTTTGTTTTAATTATTCCGCATCTTTTTACATGAAAGATGAAATGGCTCTTTCCAGCTATCCGGGAAAGTCGAGTACCGGATTGTCGGGAAAGCTGATAGATAAATCTTTGGAAAGGAATGAAACATGCGCAATCTGAACGATATGGAAATAGACGTCGTATCGGGCGCCGGCTTGACCATCGGCGGAAAAAAAGTGACTACCGACACCAACCTGAACGACCTGGCTGACCTGATCAAGAACAATGGTGGCACGGGTAATATCGGCGTTGGCGCTCCTGGCAAGGGCGGCATCGGTATCAATATAAAGAATGGCTGGACCGGCTGGCCGTTCAACTGAACGACTACCAGTTGCCCGATGTTTTATAAATAATAAAAACAATGAACATTGCACTAACGCCAGAAACTGTTTCTGGCGTTTTTACTCGCCGGCACTGACTGAGTGCCGGACCTCCCATTACCCGCCGATGAGCCTCCCGGCTTCACCTTATCGCAGCGTCCAGAAGCCCAGTCGACCCAGGCTGGCGGCCAGGCGCAGACGCAAGACCTGCCAGGCGCCAAGGGCCTGTATGTGCTGCTCCTGCGCGCTGGAGTAGGCAGTCAGTGCATTGAGCATCTCGATCATGCTGCCGACGCCGGAACGGTACCGCCCCTGGACAACCTCCAGGGTTTGACGCGACTGCTCGACCAGTTCGCGAGTGCGCACCAGGCTGCGGGTCTCGACGCCGAGCAACTGATAGTTGCTCCAGGCCTCCAGCGAAATCTGCTGCTCGACTTCGGCCAATTCGGCTTCGCTGGCTTCCCGGCGGGCGAGGGCATTGCGGATCTGGTACGTACGCTCGAAGCCTTCGAACAGAGGGATGTTCAGCTGCAAGCCGATGCTGCGTTCGCGTTCGCGGATGTCGCCGTTGAACACCCACGGCTGCTCGGTGTAGCGACGCCCCAGGTTAGCGCTCAACGTCAGGCTGGGGCGGCCGGCGGCGCGGCTTTCCTGCAGAGACGCGTCAGCCGCTTTCAGCCGCGCCTGGGCGGCGTGCAGGGCAGGGTGGCTGCTGCGGGCCTCGGCCAGCAGTTGGTCGATGGCCTTGACGAAACCGGTATCGGGTTGTGCATCCAGTTCGCTGGAGAGATGCAGCGGGGTGTCCGGCGGCAGGCCCATGCGCAAGGCGATAAGGCCGATAGCCTGGCGCAGGGAGCCTTCGTCCCGGACCTGTTTCAGCCTCGCCTGGGACAAGGCGGTCTGCGCCTGCAGGCGGTCGGAAAGGGCTGCGGCGCCCGCCTGGTATTTCGCATCGGCCGCCTTGAGGTTCTGCGCCGCCAGCTCTGCCACCTGGCTCGAGGCGACGAGGCTGCGCTGAGCGCAGAGGGCGTCGTAATAAGCCTGGGCGGCGAGGGCGAAGGTGTTCTGGAGGACCGCGTCCTGGCTGGCGGTGGCCGCCAGCAGCAGTTGCTGGGCATTGTGCAGGGTGGCGCTGCGACGACCGAAGTCGAACAGCACCCAGCTCAGTTCGAGGCCAGTAGCGTGGCTGCGACTATGGCCGGACTGCTGGGGCATGTCGCGACTGTCCAGGTCGCTGTAGCCATGGCTGCCCTCAAGGCGCCCTTGCAGGCGCGGCAGGAAGGCGGCCCGGCCGATCCCTACCTGCGCCGCGCTGGCCTTGGCATTGGCCCAGGCGAGGCGCGTCCGGGGATCGTGACAGAGGATGCGCTCAATGGCGTCCTCCAGGCTCAGTTCACCGCGCGGTGCAGCGGTGTGGCAAGGCAGGCCACTGCCGCCAAGGTCGTACACGGCCCGGCTGGAGACTTCATCGGCGGTAGCGAACACATCGGGCTCGTAGGCCGCGGCGCAGGAGGCTGCACCCAGCAAGCCGAGCAGCAAACACCGAACCGGGCTCATCAGCTTCGCTCCCGTGTGGCCGGGCGCGCACGGGTTTCGTCGCTTTCCACCTTGCCCTGCCCGAGCACCACCACCCGGTCTGCCGAGCCGATGGTTTCCGGGCGATGGGCGATCATGATCCGGGTAATGCGCAGGCCACGGATGGCGGCGTTGACGCGTTGCTCGCAATGAACGTCGAGGTGGCTGGTGGCTTCGTCGAGGAACAGGATTTTCGGTTTCTTGTACAAGGCCCGAGCCAGCATGACCCGCTGCTTCTGCCCGCCGGAGAGCACGGTGCCCATATCGCCGACCAGGGTGTTGTAGCCCATCGGCATGGCCTGTATGTCGTCGTGGATCGCGGCCATTTGCGCGCACTCGATCAGCCAGGGCATGTCCACCCTGGAATCGAAGAAGCTGATGTTCTCCGACAACGAGCCGGCGAACAGCACATCGTCCTGCATCACCGTCCCGACCAGCTCGCGCAGGCCGTCCAGCCCCAACTGCGAGAGTTCCAGGCCGGCCACGCGGACCTGGCCCTGGCTCGGCGGAAGAATGCCGAGCAGGACGTTGAACAGGGTGCTCTTGCCGCAGCCGGAGGGGCCGACGATGGCCACCGACTCACCGGCGGCAATGTCCAGGTCTAGCCCGTCGAGCACCCAGGGTTCCTGCTCGGAGTAGCGGTAGCGCAGGCCGCGAACCTGCAGGCTGGCCGGACGCTCGCGCAGATCCTCGGGCACGCTGCCGGCAAACGCTTCTTCGGCGGGCTGCAGGACGATGTCGGCCAGCCGTTCGCCCTGTAGCTGCAACATGCGCAGCTCGAAGAACTTGTCGATCAGGCTGGCCACCCGGCTGTCGAACTGTAATTTGTAGGCATTGAAGGCCATAAATACGCCGACGCTGAACTGGCCATCCATCACCAGGGTCGCGCCGAGCCAGATCACCAACAGGTTTTCCACGCCGAACAGCAGGCCATTCATCTGCTGGTAGAGCAGTTGCAGCTTCTGGGTGCGCAGCCCCGCGTTGATCTGCTCCACCAGCAGGCCGAGCCAGACCGAGCGGCGCTCCTCCTGGCGCTGGAACAGCTTGAGCGGGCGGACCCCGCGGACGGTTTCCAGAAAGTGGCTCTCTTGGCGGGCCGCATGCACGATCTGCTCTTGCGTGGCGTTGCGCAGCGGGCGGTACCAAGCCCAACGCCCAAGGGCGTAAAGGCTCATGGCAGCAATGGAAACCGCCGCCAGCACCGGGCTGTAGAGCAGCATCATGGCCAGGGTGGCGATGGTCATCAGGCCGTCAAGGATCGCTGAGAGAAAGGCGGCGGTAAGGGTCTGCTGAATGTTGTCCACTGAACCGAAGCGCGAGACCACGTCGCCCAGGTGACGTTTTTCGAAGTACTGGATCGGCAAGCGCAACAGGTGGCTGAACACGTTGGCCTGCCACTGCACACTAAGCAGGGTACTCAGGTGCATCATCACCCAGGCGCGCACCCCGCTGACGGCCTGCTGCATCAGCAGCAACAGGCCGAAACCCAGCGCCAGGGTACTGAGCAGGTCGCGGTCCTCGCTGACAATGACGTTGTCCAGGGTCCATTGCAGGAAGAACGGGCTGACCAGGGCAAACAGCTCCAGCGCGCCGGACAGCAACAGCACCTGGGTCAACGAGCGATACAGCCCGGTGACCCGGCCCATCATGTCCAGCAGACGGATGCGCGGCTTGGCGGCCTGTACCTCGAAACCGCGGTCCGGCCACAGCTCCATGGCGACGCCGGTGAAACTGCGCGAGGTTTCTTCCAGGCTCAAGCGACACAACCCGCGGGCCGGGTCGTGGAGCGTGACGCCGCGGGCGTCGACCGCCTTCAGCACCACAAAGTGGTTGAAGTTCCAGTGCAGCACGCAGGGCAGCTTCAGCTTGCCGAGATCGTCCAGGGCCAGTTTCACCGGGCGAGTCCCCAGTTGCAGTTGGTGTGCGGTCTGGATCAACTGCTTCAGGGAAGCGCCCTTGAGCGACACACTGAAGCGTCGCCGCAAGTCCATCAGGTCCGTGTGGTAACCGTGGTAGCCGGCGATCATCGCCAGGCAGGCCAGGCCACATTCGGTAGCTTCGGTCTGCAATACCAGCGGCAAGCGCCGACCTATACGCAGCGCGAGCGCGTCGAGAAATGCCATTGAAGGTTGTTCCTAGAGTTTGCCGGTCAGGCTGTACAGCGGTTCGAGCACCCACTCATAGAGGCGGCGGGTGTCCTGGAGGACATCGGCGTCGAGCAACATGCCGCTTTGCAAGGGGCGCGGTTGGCCGTAAGCCGTCACCATCTGCTTATCCAGGCTGATCTGCAGGCGATACAGCTGCTCGCCGTCCTTGGCCAGCCCTGGCACAGCGCCGGCCATTCTGGCGAGCTCGGCGAAGGGCACGCTGGTGCGTGAAATGGAACGCACCCGGCCCTGGTACTGACCGAACTTCTGATAGGGATAGGCCTGGTAACGGATCAACACCGAGTCGCCCGGCTTGATGAAACCGATGGACTTGCTCGGGGCATACAGCTCTGCCTGCAAGGGGGCGTCGGCGGGAACGATGCTCAGCAATGGCCGCGAGCTGTCCACGGTCTGCCCGATGTCGGCGAGTACGGCAGTGGCGATACCGGTTTCCGGAGCGGTGACCAGCAGCGTGCGCTTGGCCTCGCTCTCCGCCAGGTTTTGCTCGAGGGCAGAGAGCTGGCGCTGGATGTCCGCCTGCTGGTTGGCCTGGCGCGCGCCCAGGCCCGCCAACTCGTTGCGGCGCTCGGTCAGTTGCTGCTGCAGGGCCGCACGTTCGCGCTCCAGCCCCTGCAGGGCCTGGCGCTGTCCCAACAGTTCGGCCTGGCGCTGCTGGAGTTGGTCGACGGAAATGTAGCCCTTATCCATCAGGCCCTGATAACGCTGCGTGGCGTCGCTGGACAGCGCCACCAACCGCTGCTGGCTGTCCGCCTGCCGGGCGAGTATCGCCAGCTCGCGCTGCAGGCTGGCGACCTTGTTGCTCAGGCTGTCACGTTCATCGAGTTGTAAGCGCAGGACTTTCTCCAGTTCACCGCGCAGCGAATCGCGGCGATGTTCGAGCTGGCGGCTGATACCGGCCTGCACAGGTTCGGCGTCAGAACCGTAGCGTTCACTGGAGATCGTCAGCAGAGGCTCGCCACGCTTGACCCTCTGGCCTTCGTGGACGAATGTCTCGAACACGATGCCAGCCTGGGGCACGTACACCTTGACCAGGCCACCGACCGGGACCAGCTGGCCGCTGATGGTGCTGCGCTTGGTATAGCTGGCGAAGAAAAAGAAGGCCGCCACCGACACCGCCAGGGCCGTAGCCAGACACGTGAGAACGGTGAAAGAGATCGGGCGGACCAGAACTATATCGCCCAGCCCGTTGGTTTGCCGGGCGTCGAGCGCCTCCCTGCGGAACAACGGTATATCTGCCATCGAACTAAGCGCCTGTGAATGATAATTCGAGAGCCAATGACTGTTTCATGAGCGCTGTAGTTGATGAATGGCTAATTATGGCTCGCCACATTAGTTGCCTGAACCGGCTTGTCGTTACTTAACTTCTATCGCTTTAACTGCGTGCAGCAGAGCCATTTTCAATGCCGGATTTTGTGGTCGGACACCATAATCTCAAAACGCAAAAATACAACTGAGAACTTTCTTATTATCATCTGCTTTTTTCTGATTCGCCCCGCCAATGGTGTACGAACAATAGGCTTGTCATGGACAGCGCCGGTCGGTCATTCATATGCATCTGTAAATTTTTTAGACCAGCCGCTTAAATTAGAACAACAACACGGAAGTTCCCTGGTGACCCGCCGTCTTCATCGTCGGAGTCAGGGAAGGGGTGTACTTGCGCGTGGGTCTGCAGGTCGAGCAGCTCCCTCTTGCCAGTCATCGAAACGCTCGTCGTCACGCAAACCGGCGATGGGATACAGAAGAGTCATGGGGGCCTCCTGGAGGCGGGCGTTCTACAGGTAGTTCCACAACGCCTGGGAAACCGGCGTCGGCTGGCCGCTGCCGAACAGCGTCTGGCCGATCTGCAGGCCCAGTTGCCGGTAGCTTTCGAACTGCGCTTCGTCGAAGAACTGGTTGGCGGTGCTTTCGTTGGGGAAGGTCGGGTGGGCGTTGGCGTAATTGAGCACGTCCACCGGCACTCCGGCGATCAGGCGTGGCTTGAGCAGCAGGATCCGCGCGGTGCGCTGGCCCTGGCGATTGACCACGTTGAACAGCATCGCGCAGCGCAGGCTGTCGTCGGGGCCAGGATGGGTGAAGTTGGCGGTATGGCCGAAGTAGGGCGCCAGTAGCGAAACCTCATGCACGCCCAGGTCCTCCTCGATCTCCAGGGCCTGATCGATCCGCGCCAGGCGGATCAGGTTGGCCAGGTCGTCGAACTGGTAGCTCGGGTCGGCGCCGCAGTCGCACATGACGATCAGCTCGATCTTGCGCCCTTCGCGGATCAGCTCGTAGGTGGCGGTGTTTTCGAAATGGCCGCCGTCGGACAGGTATTGGTAGTCGCGGCGCACCCCATGAAAGTGCGCGCTCAGTTCATAGAACAGGTAGGTCTGGGTCGGGAACACCCGGGCCCAGCCCTTGTCCCGCCAGCTGCGTTGAGTGTCGGCTTGTTCGTCGCCTTCGAGGAAATTGCCCGGCCACCAGGTGCCCAGGCGCAGGTTAGTCAGGCCGAACGACAGCGAGGTACCCAGCGAGGTGGCCCGGCCCAGGCCGGTGGAGATCGCCGCGCCGGAGGTCGCCACCCAATGGGCCAGGCCCAGGGTCTGGTAGATCTCGCTGAACCATTTGCTGCGGGTCGAGCGCTTGCGCGGTTCGCCGTCGAGGATGTAGCTGACGCTGTCGGGTGCCTTCGCGCCATTGGGGGCCAGGCACAACGGCTTGCCCTTGCGGTCGCGCTGCACCAGTTGCTCGGCCGGGTCGACGGTGAGGTTCAGGGTGACGTTGATCAGGTGCACCGGCGCGCAGGTGGTGACGCCGTAGTACTGCTCGATCGGCACGTCGTCGCCGGGCAGGGCTTCGGCGACGCTCAGGCGCTGCTTGCGGATCTTGGGCGTCCTGCCGGCAAAACGCAGGCCGTTGGAGGCGCCCAGGTACGCTCGGGTCAGCCGGCTGCGATAGAAGGATTGCAACGAGGACTGGTTGAGAAAACCGATGAAGCGTCCCTCCGCCAGGCTCAGGACCAGGGCTACCGCCACCAGGCCCATGAGGCGCGTCAGGCTGTCGCTATCGAGCCCCTGGTAGCGCACGAACTGCACCAGCAGGCCCCAGAGCAGGGCTACCAGCATGAAGATCGCGATGCCGGCGACACCGGCGATCACACTCAGCGGCAGGCGGCTCAGCCAGCCGGGCAAGGCCTTGTCGTCGAGCAGACTGGAGAGGCTGCGGATCGCGCCGATCAGCAACGGCAGCAGGACCGCCGACGACATCAGTTGCGCGCGCTGCTCGCTGATGTAGATCCACTGGGCCAGCCATGGCACCAGGACGTAGAAGCCCAGCAGCAGGGTGAAGATCAGGGCCTGGGCCAGGTAGCGGGTGACCAGCACCCGGTAGGTGCGCACGCAGTTGTTGCGCGCCAGGGCGTCGTCCTTGTCGCGCTTGAAACGCAGGCGCAGGGCCACGAGGATACAGGCCAGCACGCCGAACCAGTTGACCACCCCGCAGACGATCAGGATCGCCCGCAGTTCGGCGTCCAGCCCCCAGGGCGCGCAGGCCAGGCCGATGAACAGGGCACCGATCGCGCTGCACAGCAGGGTCGCCCAGTTCCACAGGTGCACCGCCTCGTCCTGGCTCTTGCGGAAATACACCATCCAGAACGCCAGCATCAGCGGCACTATCCAGAACAGGGTGGCCGCCACCGGCACCCACCAGAGCGAACCGCACAGGACGTTGACCAGGTCCATGGGCAGCAGCGCGACCAGCGGCGAACACAGCGGGCCGCTGGAAATGAACACCTGCGCCAGGGTGGCCAGGGCCAGCGTGCACAACAGCGGCATGCCGATCACGACATGCAGCGCCAGCAGGTTGCGCAGCGACAGGCCCAGGACATAGAACAGGTCGCCCGAACCGCCCGGGGTCAGGTAGCGGCCGTTCTCCCGCAGCCAGGCCAGCGGCGCTTCGCCCACCGGGGCCTTGGCGTAGTCGATATGGGTGTGGATGCGTCCCGGTGGCTCGAAGTCGAGCACTTCATAGGCATCTTCCGCGGCCTGCACTTCGGGACTGGCCGCCACCTGGGCGTTTTCCCGCCCACGCAGGCGCCCGGGCAGGAACAGGCTGCCGAAAAACGAACCCAGGTAGCCGCCACCGCTGACAGTGGAGAGGTAGTCGAACTGCGCCAGCAGGCGCTTGCCGATGCCCGGTTCTTCGCCCACGGCATCCGGCGCCCTGGCCCGGGCCATGGCCTGCAATACCCCGAGACAGAAGGTGGCGCTGCGAATGCCGCCGCCGGACAGGGCGACGGCCCAGTGGCCGGCGCTTTTGCGCGCCAGGCCCAGCAAATCCCGACGTTGGTCGATACGGGCATGTTCGGCGTGAAACTGGGCATCCTGAGCCGAAGAAGCGGGCTTTTTCCTGTCCATGTGCAGCCCTCGCAAAAGGGAGGGGGATCCATCCCTCACGAGTAAGTTAAAGCAGGAAAACAGCAGGTTGCCAGCAGCGTTTGTGACAGCCGGAGCGGTGAGAGTGGAGCCCGATAGCCAATCGAAATTACCCCTGGTTTTTCATCGCCAAATGGAAGAATTGACCCGCTCGCCATGGCCTAGTATGGCGGCTGTAGGGCGTTGTAAGGCGACTGGCGTACCGAGGTTAACCGGCCCGGTGCGCAGGCAGTCGGTTGTTCGGCCATCAGAAAAAGAACCGGTCGCGACACAGGTGTCCCCCAAGGACAGAGGGACCGGTCTGCAGCACGTGCAAGGAGCAGCGCATGACACCCGTGAAGCTGATGTTGAGCATTTTCCTTCCTTTGGTGCTGTTACAGGGTTGTAGCAGCGAGACGAAAAACCCCTGCGGCGACAAACCCGGCGAGCGACTCGACGAAGCCAAGTGCGTCGGCCGCGATGCCGGCAGCCTCAGAGGCGCCGACGAGGACTACTTCGCCGACATGGACTACGGCGTGTCCAAGCAACCGCAACTGCTGGTCGAGCGACTGTCGCCCTTCATCCCCGGCATTACCGAACAGCAGGCGCTCCAGGCCTTCGCCCGCGGGCGCAACAACTGGGTGGTCTGGACCGCCGGCAACGATGCGCTGTGGGACAAGCTCTCGCGCGACAGCGTCGGCAACCTCGACCTGCTCAAGACCATCTCCAACCACCCGAGCCTGAAATACAACCGCGATAAACGCTGGCAAGTGCTGGGGGTGGTCAACGAACCCTGCTACGTCAAGGGCGAGGGGCCGCGCGACGACCGCTACGGCCTGTGGCTGGACAAGCGCGACCCGTCCTGCGCCGCCGACCCCTTCGAGAACGAAACCAAGTACCCCGGCGTGAAGATCGGCGCCCGTGGCAAGAACCTGCCGGTGGGTTCCTATTACGGCTACGGCACCGGGATCGTCGGCCTGCGGCTGTTCCCCAACCCGGACTTCGACGAGCACGCGCAGAAGAAGTGGGACGCCAAGCGTTATTACGAAGACCCCGCCTATTACAACGACAGCAAGCTGGTGAAACCTTACCGGGTCGGCATGTCCTGCGGCTTCTGCCATGTCGGGCCGAACCCGACCAACCCGCCGGCCGACCCTGAACATCCGGCCTGGTCCAACCTCAACTCCAACCCCGGCGCGCAGTACTTCTGGGTCGACCGGATCTTCATGTGGAACCAGGACCCGAGCAGCTTCCCGTACCAGCTGTTCCACACCTCGAAACCGGGGGCGCTGGACACCTCGTTCGTCTCCACCGACTACATCAACAACCCGCGGACCATGAACGCGGTCTACAACCTCAAGGCGCGCATCGAGCTGGCCTCGAACCTGGGCAAGGAAAAACTCGCCGGTGGCGGGCTGAACAACCGCCAGTTCAACGAGGTACCCGGCGTGCCGCCGGACAGCCCGCTGGCGCAGTTCTACAAAAAACCTGACACCGTATTCACCCCGCGGGTGCTCAAGGACGGCGCCGACTCGGTGGGCGCGCTCGGCGCCTTGAACCGGGTGTTCATCAACATCGGCCTGTACAGCGAGGAGTGGACCACTCACTTCCGGCCGTTGATCGGTGGCAAGCCGATCACCCCGTTCCGCATCGACGTGGCACGCAAGAACTCCTCCTACTGGAACGCCAACGAGGCACAGACCCCGGACCTGGCGCTGTTCTTCCTGGCCTCGGCGACCCCGGACTACTTGAAGAACGCCCCCGGCGGCGCGGCGCACCTGAGCGAGCCGGCGGCAGTGCTCGAGCGCGGCAAGGAAGTGTTCGCCGACACCTGCGCCCGTTGCCACTCCAGCAAATTGCCGGAAAAGGCCTGGACCTTCTTTCCCGACCATGGCTGCGTGAACGACGGTTACCTCAAGTGCTGGAACAATTACTGGACCTGGAGCAAGACGCCGGAGTTCAAGACCGCGATGCGGGCCATCGTCAAGGATGAGAAGTTCCTCACCGACAACTTCCTCTCCACTGAGCTGCGGGTGCCGGTCACCCTGACCGAAACCAACGCTTGCAGCCCGCTGGCGACCAACGCCCTGGGCGGCAATATCTGGGACAACTTCTCGTCGGAGTCGTACAAGCAATTGCCGGCGGTAGGCTCGGTGCTGGTGCAGAACCCGTACACCGGCGAACCCTGGGAATACGCGATGCCGGCGGGTGGGCGTGGTTATACGCGGCCAGCCTCGCTGGTCAGTGTGTGGTCCACCGCGCCGCTGCTGCTGAACAACCGCCTGGGTCAATTCCACTGGAAGGGTGGGGTGGAGGACCGCATGGCGTCCTTCGACAGCGCGATCGAGATGCTGCTGTGGCCGGAAAACCGCACCGGCGACTTCCAGGTCATGACCCGCTCCGGCAAGACCCACATGGGCACCGTCGACGTCACCAGTGAAACCAGCTACCTGCGAGTCAGCAGTGGCTATCTGCCGACCTTCCTGCAAAACCTCGAAGGCCTGCTCAGCCGCTTGCTGCCGTGGCTGTTCGGCGAGGACGGCATCCAGCTCGGGCCGATCCCGCAAGGCACGCCGGTGAGCCTGCTGTCCAACATCGACCTGGAGAAACGCGACCAGGTGCTGGAGCTGCTGCTGAAGATCAAGCACGACCTCAAGCAACTGCCGCCTGGTGCCAGCGACGAGGAGGCCCGCAAGGTCTTCGCCGGCCTGGTCAAGCCGCTGCTGCAGGTGAGCAAGTGCCCGGACTTCGTGGTGGACAAGGGGCATTACTTCGGCACCAGTTTCCTCAAGGAGGAAGCGCCCCTGAGTGATGCAGACAAACGGGCCTTGATCGCCCTGCTGAAAACTTTCTAGGTGGCCAGCGATGAACAACGAAACGGATTACGAGTACATCGTGGTGGGCTCCGGGGCAGGGGGCGGCACCGTCGCCGCCCGCCTGGCCGAACAGGGCCGCAAGGTGCTGGTGCTGGAGTCGGGTAGCGACCCGGCGGCAGCGGACACCACCGCCCCGCGGCTGCCGGAGGAGTACCAGGTGCCGGCGTTCCACCCGCGCTCCACCGAGAACGATGCGATGCGCTGGGACTTCTTCGTCCGCCACTACAGCAACGATGCCCGCCAGTTGCAGGACCCCAAGTTCACCCGGACCTTCCAGGGCGAGGACGTCAACGGGGTGCTGTACCCACGGGCCAGTTGCCTGGGCGGCTGCACCGCGCACAACGCGATGATCACCGTCTACCCGCACAACCAGGACTGGGACCATATCGCACAGATCACCGGCGATCCGTCGTGGAAAGCCAGTGCCATGCGCGAGCACTTCCAGAGCCTGGAGAACTGCCATCACCGGCCGTTCCAGCGGTTTCTCTCCTGGTTCGGCATCAACCCGTCGCGGCATGGTTTCAAGGGCTGGCTGCACGTGGAGAAGGCGATTCCGGAGGCGGCGTTCGACGACCAGTCGCTGGTGCGTGCGATCGTCGACGCCGCCGAGCAGGCGTTCAAGACCCTGGGCGAAACCCTCAAGCGCATCGGCTGGCAGTTGCAGGGCGTGGGCGACCCCAACGACTGGCGGCTGGTCCGCGAGGAAGCCATCGGCCTGCGCTATCCGCCGCTGGCCACCCGGCAGCATCATCGCAACGGCACCCGCGAACGCCTGCTGGATGTGCAAAAGCGCCACCCGGACAACCTGCACATCGAACTGGATGCGCTGGTGACCCGGGTGTTGCTCGATGACCAGCAGCGCGCCTATGGCGTGGAGTACATCAAGGGCGCGCGGCTGTACCGGGCCTGCACCTTGCCGCGCAATGCCTCCGGTGAACTGCGCCAGGTGCACGCCAGCCGCGAAGTGATACTCGCCGGTGGCGCCTTCAATACGCCGCAGCTGCTGATGCTCTCAGGGATAGGCCCGCGGGAAACCCTGGAGGCCATGGATATCCCGGTGCGGGTCGAGTTGCCGGGCGTGGGACGTAACCTGCAGGACCGCTACGAGGTCGGGGTGGTCAACCGGATGAACTTCGAGAATTGGGAGGTGCTCAAGGGCGCGCGCTACGCCAAGGGCGATCCGCAGTACGAGGAATGGGCCAAGGGCAAGGTCGGGGTCTACAGCACCAACGGCGCGGTGCTGGCGATCATCAAGAAATCCCTGAAGCAACGGCCGCTGCCGGACCTGTTCTGCTTCTCCCTGCTGGCGCTGTTTCGCGGTTATTTCCCCGGCTACTCGAAGTTGATCGTCGAGCACCTGAACTACCTGACCTGGGCCATCCTCAAGGCCCATACCATCAACAACGCCGGCTACGTCACCCTGCGCTCCAAAGACCCGGCCGACACCCCGCTGATCAACTTCCAGTACTTCGAGGAGGGCAACGACACCCAGGGCGAAGACCTGCAATCGGTGGTGGAGGGCATCAAGTTCGTGCGCAACCTGGCCCAGCCGTTGAAAGACGCCGGGCTGATCGCCAGCGAAGAACTGCCCGGCGATGCGGTACAGACCGACGAGCAGCTCAAGACTTTCGTCATGAACCAGGCCTGGGGCCACCACGCCTCCTGCACCTGCCCGATCGGCGCCGACGACGACCCGATGGCGGTACTCGACAGCGCCTTCCGCGTGCGCGGCGTGAGCAACCTGCGGGTGGTGGACGCCTCGATCTTCCCGAAAATCCCCGGCTTCTTCATCGTCACCTCGATCTACGTCGCGGCGGAGAAGGCGGCGCAGGTGATCCTGCAGGATGCGGCCGCAGTACGGGCGCAGGCGGTGCGAGGGGCAGGGCAGGCTACGGCCAGTGCGGACAGAGCGACCACGGTGGAGGCGATGGTTGCGTCAAAACGCTGAACCATGGGCAAAGGCCGAGCCGTCGAGAGGCTCGGCCTTCTTTTTGGTCTTCACGGCGTGCCCGGATGCGGATCCGGATACTCAGCCATCAGCTCAAGCGGCTTGGCATAAGGCCCGTCCCACAATTGCGCGTGCAGCTCGCCGATGCGCTTGGCCATCGCGCTGTCGTGCATCACCACTTCCAGGTTGCGCGAATTGTCCAGGTAGCCGCCGAGCCAGTTGCTGGTGCCGACCCAGGCCACCTGCCCATCGATGTCCATGGTCTTGCTGTGAATCACCCGTGCATAGGGAATGAACCCTTGGGACGCCTGGGGCAGGGTGACGATCCGGACCTGGACATTGGGCAGCACCGCCAGGCTTTTCAGGTAGGGCAGTTCCAGCTTGTCGGTGTTCCAGTTGGACACCAGCAACTTGATCGACACGCCTCGCGCCGCGGCGGCCCGCACGGCATTGTCGATCACCGCGTAATAGGGCCGGGTCCGCTCAGGCCCGTAGGACAGTGGCGCATAGTCCAGCAGTTGCACCCGCACTTCGTTCTTCGCTTCGGCCAGCAAGCGCGGCAACTCTTGCTGTGAGTCGCCCACGCCGGGCGGGTTGTAGCGTTGCGGGCTGGCCACCAGGTAACTGCCGCGGCGTAGGGGCTCCTGGCCAGGGGCAGGCAGGGGCACCGGCTGGTTTGCCGCCACAGCGGCCTGGGCCTGCCAATCCTGCTCGAAGATCGCCTGCACCTGGGCCACGGTGGTTTCATCGCTGATGCGCAACCCGGTTTCGTGGATGTGTTCCAGCGAGCGCCAGTCGAAGTTCTGGCTGCCGATGAACGCCTGTTTGCCGTCCACCACCATGTACTTGGCGTGGATGATCCCGCCGCTCACCCGGGCATAGGGCAGGACCCGGAAGGTCAGGTTGGGAATCGCCCGCAAGCGCTCCAGGGTGGCGGGGTCTGACAGCTTCAGGCCCTTTTCCTCGAGTAGGAAGCGGATCTTCACCCCGCGCTTGCCGGCCGCCTCAAGGTGTTCGATCACCTTGCCCAGCACTGATCCGGGATGGTCCGCTGCATAAAACTGGCCGATATCGATCTGGCTTTTCGCGCCATCGAACAGCTCGATCCACACGGGGCCGGGTTGCCGCAGATCCGCCGCTCCAAGTGCGGTTTCCACCGGCACCGTATGCACCAGCTCGAACCCTGGAATGGCAAAGTCTGCCTGGACCAGCGGACTGATGAGCAAGCCAGCCAGGCCTGCGATCCGAACGCTGAGCAGCGCTCGTGGAAACTTCATGCATACGGACATAGGCGTCCTCATATGAAAGAAAGGCGGGCGCCCCCTGCGCCCGCCCTGGGGTTACGCGGTAGTGCGGCTGTGCAACGGGGTCGGCACCCGCTGCGGCACCTCATCCTGCACGCGGGCACCGGTGGCCGCGCGGATCAGCAGCATCTTCAGTTGATCGTTGATGCGCTCCAGGCTGTCCTGGAAAAAGTTATGGAACACCACGCAGAACAGGGCGATGGCGATCCCCAGCCCGGTGGCGAACAACGCCGTGCCGATACCGCCGGAAATCTGGCCCGGGTCGGACACGCCGGCACTGGCCAGGGCCTTGAAGGTATCGATGATGCCCAGGATGGTCCCCAGCAAGCCTAGCAAAGGGGCGGCGGTGGTGATGGTCTCGATGATCCACAGGCTGCGGGCCAGCGGGGCGCGGGTCGACAGGTATTGGCTTTCGATCACGTCGTCCAGGTCTTTGCGCGAGCCCTGGGCAGCCTTTTGCGCCAGGACCGGCAGGACCATGCTCAAGGGCAGGCTGTCGCGGCGGGTGGCGTCTTGCGGCAGATCCCGCTCACTGTGCACGTGGCTGCCCAGGGCCTCCATCAACGAGCGGGCCTGACGCCGCACATAGGCAAAGTAGAGACCACGCTCGATGGCGATGAAGATCGCGATGGCCACCGCGGCATAACGCCACCATAGGGTGCGTGTGACGCGCTTTTAACCGTCACATAAGCCGTAATTTAATCAACGGTGCATAAATGCCGTCAGTTTTGGGCTAGGTGACGGATTTTTCTGGGGTTTCGGCTTCGCCTTTGAGGTGGTACTTAATGCAAATATCGCAAAATTTCAGCTTCGTTCCCAATGGGCCTAATCGGCAACTGAGCGAATCTCACCAGGGTAAGCTTGGCTTCTCTGAGCACAATGACGGCGTGTTCTGCGGCCAGGGTTTTGGCCAGTGTGGATTTGCCGGAGGTGATCTTGCGCACAGCAGGTGCAGGGTTGGCATGGGCACAGCTCCTTTTGTCAGGCCTTAAGCATGCCAGTTTTCCGGCAGATACATAATATTTCGAGATCTGCGGAAGTAGAATTGTAATATTTCGTTGCTAGAGTAGCCAAGTCAGAGAAAACGGCGACCTAAATCGATACCCGTTAGTTCTTGATATTTTACAAGTGTGCATAGCACAGGGAGTAAAATTGCAATGAGCTCGCTTTGCACCGCAACCACTGTTTATCGCCTAAACCCATTGATTTATCCCGCCCAGGCGGATTTGGCAGAAACAACCCTCAATGCTCTGGCTGTTGCTAACACGTTATTGAACACCTGTGAGCATGCCCACTCGCCTATTAAACTTGAACGCCTCCCGAATCTCTTAACGGAAGAAGGCGTTATATCGCGCTTGAGGCATCCGTTATTTGCGCATTATGCTGCCTTTAATACACATGTGCCGTTAGGTGACAGAACCTTAGTGGAGCGGCGTCACTTTGAAGGCATTTCTTCTGCTTTTAAAGAAACGTTGACTGACATCAGCTACCCAACTATTTGTACGTTCTTGAACACTACCAGCCAGCTGATAGGTGGCAGCGGGAGTATCAGAGATTTACCGATAGGGCTTACGCCTGACAAACAAGGCCGCACGACCCTGTTTATCGATGCCGCTGAAATTGAAGGTACACTCATAAATCTATGGCAATACATGGCCAAACGTCCTGCACCTCAATGCGACCTTTTTAGCGCCTTAATCGCAATTGTTGGGTTATTAAACTGCCATCCATTCAACGATGGCAATGGTCGAGTAGCACGTGTACTTCTCAATATTCTATTGGCACGTTCAGAACACAATTATATTCCCTGGTACGATTTCTATCACTGCACACCAGGAGGGTACACGCTGCGACTACGGCAAGCGCAGCTATTCGGCGAGTGGGATGAATTAGTTTTGTTTCATTGCACCATTATAAAAGTGATGAGCGGCCAATAGCGTTACTTATAGACCGCTTAAAAATACCCGCCGGGGTACACCCAACGGCTAGAGCCAATAAAAAAGTCTTGCCACCCTCAACACGTTTCAGCTCGACCTTACTAACGAAGAAAAGGAGATAACCGATGACACTAGTATATAAAGAGTTGCCGAGTGTTCTGATTCAAGACCCACGGACTGGCCACGCGTATATCGTTAACAGCCAAGAGCTGAATGCCTTCGAATTGACGGCTGACGCCTTTGCTAAAATTGATGACGGCGTGGTTACGTTCATTATTCCTGATGATGAACTAATTGAAACAACCCCGCCCTTTAATTCGAGTGGCACCAAGACGCCAACCGTGATCATTCAGGCGCTTGCGCTGAATAAATCATTCCTCCTTTCCTATGAACAACTGCAATTGTTCAGGGTATCGCAACCTAATGATTACGGGGGTTATGGAATATCGTTTGTGATCCCTTCAGGTAACGAATTCCTTGAGGATTTGTCACCGGTTCAGCAAGCGATGCTGCAAAGCGGGGAGTCTGGCGGCGGGAACGCTATTTCTTATGGCCCTGGTGTCACTTTTCCTTCCACAGGCGTAAACAGTGCCGCCGAAAAATAACGTCTATTTGCGTAAGTAGACTCGCCTTAACGGCGAGTCTATGCTGAATCGGTGGAGCTGATAAATGGACACATCGCTAGGCGATACAGACAAACGCTTTGAGCGACCTTCGGCGTTGATTGACTACACGATTATTGACGACTTTCTCGACGCCACACAGTGCCAAGCGCTCCATAAAAGCCTTTTGTGCAATCAAATGTGGCGTAAGAAAAACCCTATATCCAAACACCTGTATAACTCCCGACCTAAGTCTGCAATCGTTGATAGCGTTTTAGCAAAAGTTGATAGCGTAATGCGAGAGCGGGCTGGACGCGGCCTCCAACTGATAGATTATTGGGCGCTGCTGTATTCCAAGAACAGCGACGGTAATACGCATGCAGATTTCGGACAGCTGACGTTAACGTACTGGTTGACGCCTGAAGAATACAACCTTGACGCCACCACTGGCGGCTTGCTTATTTATGACGTCAAGCGCGGCATGGATCAAAGAGCTAACGAATACCTGATCGCTGGACATGCCTCCGAAGAATATGTTCTCCAGCGCACCCAGCAGCACGTGATTGTACCGTATCGATGTAACAGAGCAGTGCTGTTTGACGCCAGTCACTATCATAAAACTTTCTCTCCCCACTTTAACATCGCGCACCCAGAAGGCATGAGAATGAACTTGACTTTTTCGTATGCCTGTGCAGAACACATTGCAGAACAAGTCAGGTTAATCAATGGTTGAGCGCAACGAAGTGACGTACAGCATTGGCTATGAATTATTGGGCATCACATTTCAGTTGATCACCGATAATCATGAAATGAAACTTCACCTTGAAGAGGTGTTAGAGAAGCACGTCACGATTGATAAAAACAAGCCCATTGATATTGACATTTTTATACCCTTTATAGAGCCCAATAAGCGCAGATACTTAACTCGCACAGCGCCTGATAGCGCAAGCATACTCGCTAATGTTCAGTTCAGTTGCGGCGCGCGCGGGCCCCGTCACTGGAGCAGCACAGCGCCGCCACTCATTCCTTTTGATACAGAGGCGATTGATGGAAAGTTTTTCGCCTACCACGCGGCGGCAATAACCGCTCCTACAATGGGGACGGTTCTACTATTGGGCAATAAAGGCGCAGGTAAGAGTACAAATGCATTGGCCTTGTGTAAGGAACGAGGATGGAGCCTTCTGTCTGATGAGACGTGTGTGGTTCGCTCACGAGACTTGGTAGTCCAGGCACTGTTGCGCCAACCGCATGGCTATACCGTTGACGCGCAAAACATTGCACGTAAAAGTGTGCTTAGGTTTTCGGATAATCTCTGGCTGAAAACCGAAAAAGAAGGAGTCCCAATACTAGCATTTGAACTGATATTTGTTCCCGGGATTGTTAAACCGCACAGTGAAGATGTCACTGACAAAAAAATAGCAACGCAAATATTAACAAGGCATCAATTGCAATTCGGTGGGACGCCAGAAAGTGCACAAGGGTGCTCCAAGGCGTTGGCGGGCACGGTGAAGCTTGTACAAATATATCATGGTGGTTATCTAAGTTTTTCGAGCGTCCAGGAACACATTGTATGCACCGTAAACAGGATGTTTAAATGACCACTTTATTTTCGAATCCATCTCTTTACATCTTACAAACCAAATTGGTCGCTCCGAATACTCAGGGAAACAGTCGATGGACTGTCGTCAACCCTGTCTCATCTACTTTATATGGCGCGATGGGCAAGGATGAGTACCCTAAACTTATAAAAATATTAAAAGAGGCTTCATCTTGCGAGGGAGCCTTATTGCATGGCATGGACGTGCTGACAGACAAAGAATTATTATTGTCAGACCCCGGCAGCTCTTCCACAAAGAAAAGTGATAGATTTCTTGATTATTATCATGAGTTTGTTCATGGGTACGTTTTTCATAACTACGACTCTGTAGAGCGATTTGAAAAAGATCGTGAACAAATGAATGAATACGGAAAGATTGCATCACCTCCAGATGTTTACACTCAGAGAGCCTCCGAATTACCGAGATTTAGCCTTCCCTCACCAAAAATGGAGTTACGCACGATAGACAGTGAGATGCAATTACTGAGCAATATTCTATCGGGTGCTTTTCTCGCAGTAGGACAAATCGATGGAGGTGACTTTGGGCCCTGGTTACGTAAAGCAAGCCCATCGGGTGGCGCGCGTCATCCCATTGAGGCATTGGTGATCATAAACGGAATCGAGGGCATCCCCGACGGCGTTTACTATTTTGATCCACCGGGACACCAACTTATTTATAAAAAGGCTTATTGCCACACGCCTAACGAAAGGCGTCTGTCACTTGTAATAAGCGCAAGAGTTGAACGCCCCATGTGGCGTTACCGTGAGAGCAGAAGCTTTCGCGCAATATTCCTGGATGCTGGGCATTGCATTGAAACCCTGCACCAGTTAAGTGCTGCCTACGGAGGGTCGTTAACGGAGGAGTTAATAACCCAAGATCTATTTAGTGAGTTGGACCTCCAAGACATACCCCTCTGTGGATTTTCAATAAATAAACGTGCAGCCCGTATAGAACATGCTGTAACGCTCCAAGCAATCAAGGCCGACGCCACACATGAGAGCAAGAAAGTAAACAGCTCCACCCACTATACTACCAACCCTTTTTTATGGTGCTATTTCACACAAGGGACACTCATCGGTGTTACGTCATTTCCTGCAGAGGCAAAGATTCTGCTCGATGACGCCATGTTTAGAGTACTAAATTATGCCCAAGCCTCCAAGCGTGGCGATCGTCCTTCAACGCCTGCAGACATCAGCCTGAGTCAAGACGTACCGATAAAATTAGTTGACAACCTTATAAGGTCTGGACTTTTGTTGGAGCGGGAAACTGTACGAAATTTATATGGCGAGGCTGCACATTGGATTGCTCATGGCTGGTACCAGAATCTACTGGTATATCTGGAGTACAGGTCTAAAAAATTTAATTCCGAATCATTTATAGGTCACACTTTTTTCCATCAGGTTGAATGCGCGGAGCCGAATCATTTATGGCAGGCGCTTTCAAAGGAGAGAAAGACGACGCGAAAATTTTCGACGGCGTTGGTTGACCATGATCGGGCACTCGCCGTGATGACACCTTGTTTAAATTTGTTAAATGATTGTGATGCGTTGCAACTATTTCACCTCAAGCGAACTGACGAAAACCTATTTGACATGGAGACGTGGAATAAGCAGGACAGGTGTTTCGTGAGTCTCAAGCAAATAGCAAGCTCTTTATTAGAGGATGCTGTCATAGGGCAAAGGCCGGTCACGCAGGCGTCGGATATTTATTGGTTCACAGCCTCGATTGAAGGCCTCAACTCTGTCGACTATGTTAATACCTTATTAAGACTGGGTATGTTGATGCAAAAAGTGTGTATTTCATGCGCACACATGAAGCTCGGACTCTTTATAACACCCGCCTCTAATGATCTAGCGGCCGCCAAGCTCAGTGCGCTGGACTCGACAGTAACGATTAATTACTTTGCTGCCGTCGGGCATCCAATGAGAACGTAAAATGAGCAAGCGAAAATACGCTTTTGGCTCTGAGCCAAATGGCGAACTCTTAGGAAAGATCAGTCACTCCACACTGATTCAGTTCTTTTCAATTGCCGCTTCGCTGCTGCTTTCTGGTTATATGATAAGAACAATTGGAGGTGATCACTTTGGAGTTATAACGTCGATAAACGCCATTTTGGCGATTTGTTTGATATTCACCACCTTCGGCTGGCCGGTAATGTTAACAAAAGCATTCGCAAGCAATAGCCGTGTTAATTCGATGCTGACTTTAAAAGGAGCATTGAAAGACGCTGGCCTATTGACAGTGATTGTCGGCATTATATTATTTGGCCTGATCTGGCTAGGCATTCTTTCAGAGATGAACTATAGCTTTATCTATCTACCGTTGCTTTTGCTTTTGAGGTCTCTGACCGCGCTTATAAAGGGCGTGTTAGATGGGCTTGGAAAAGTCATCGCCGAACAATACTCTATCGGTATTTTTTTGCCACTCATAACGATTGTATGCTTTGCACTGCTTGGCGCTTCTGGCGACATCAACAACGTATTATTGACTTACTCTTTTTCTGCTTTTCTTGGTTTAATGGTGCTTGTTTCTATATTATTTTTCACCCGCAAGCCCGACATTGATAATGAGCAGCATTCGCCGACTGACATGAAGCGGTCAACTAATTTTTGGCTAATGTCAACCAGCCTCTCAAATGTGGCCTTGCTTAAAGCAGACGTTATTATTATGGGGAACTATGTTGATGATCACTCCATTGCTATTTACGGCATGATATGTCAGGTCGTCACGGTGGTGACAATAGCCATCTCTGCGGGCAACGCGATATTTGGCCCCGTTATTGTAAAGCACTACCAGAATGACGATTTTACTTCGGCAAGGCGAACGTTTCGACTGGTTCAAAAATATGTCCTGCTGTGGTCCTTGCCGTTGTTCTTGGTGCTTAGTGTCTTTCCAGGGTTGGTCTTGTCTTTGTTGGTGGGAGAGCCTGTAGGCGGTGCCTTTAGCGTTTGCCTTGTATTATTGGCTGTCGCGCAAATGGTAAATGCAGGCACTGGGCCGGTTGCTACCGCGTTGTACATGAAGGGGGAAATTGCTTTTTTTGCAATCAGTATGATGTCTTCCGTTGTACTCAACGTAATTGCAAACTTACTGTTGGTGCCTCGCTACGGTGTTATCGGTGCGGCCGCCGCAACCGCGACAGTAGTAATATTAGTCAACCTTGCGCAGTTTTTTAGAGCACGAACGCTAAAAATCGCCTGATCCGAGCCCCAATGAACCAGATACGTTTTCCGGCGCCGCATACGCTGGCCAGCACAAGCAGACGGGCCCTGGGCAGGGTGGATCAACGACATTTTTTATCCGAGACACAACGTTAGTGAGGGGGGGTTATGATTCGTGATGCATTACCCAAGGATGCGAAGCGTATCGCTCAAGTTCATGTCAGTAGCTGGCAACACGCTTATCTTGATCTGATGCCCGCTGACTATTTAGCCTCGCTTAGCGCGACATTGCCTCAAAGAGAGGCCTATTGGGCCCGTACAATTGAAGGCAAAGACGCTGACGTTTTAGTCGCCGAAGTAGAGGGAGACGTTATTGGTTGGCTTTCGATGGGCCCTTGCCGTGATGAAGACACGCCCGAAGCAGCATCGGGAGAAGTCATGGCTATCTACGTTTTGGCAGAATATTGGAGCAAGGGTATCGGCGCCCAATTGTGGCAGATGGGTTTTAAGCGTTTGCTTGATCAAGGTTATAAACGCATCACGTTATGGGTTTTATCTGGCAACGAAAGGGCCATTCGTTTCTATAAGGGGCTTGGTGGAACAGAAGAGCCTGGCAGCCGTCGCACGCTAGTGCGTGGTGGCGTGACGCTGGATGAGGTGAGGTATGTTTGGAGCAATTGATTTTCCCTTACGAACGCGTTTCGGCATTCAACTCGCCAAATTTCGAGGGTGTCCTAGATTTTGTGTAACCGGTCAGCCACGCGACACTGTCGCATCAGACCGGAGGCACCATGAGCAAGGACAAATACCCCATCAACGATGCGCTGCTTGAACAGCTCCTCGCCAACTACCAAAAGCCCGAAGACCTGATCGGAGCCGACGGCACCCTCAAACAGTTGACCAAGAAGCTCGTTGAGCGAGCCCTCGATGCCGAGATGACCCATCACCTCGGCCATGACCGGCATCAGCCGGTCATCAATCCTGTCGGTAACACTCGGAATGGTTTCAGTCGCAAGAGTCTCAAAGGTGAGTTCGGCGAACTCTCCATCGAGATCCCACGCGACCGCCACGGCAGCTTCGTGCCGCAGATTGTCGAGAAACATCAGACCCGGTGGACGGGCTTCGATGACAAGATCCTGTCCCTCTATGCCCGCGGCATGAGCGTGCGCGAGATTCAGGCGCATTTACAGGAGATGTATGGTGCCGAAGTCTCGTCCAGCCTAATCTCATCGGTTACCGAGGCGGTGATGGATGAGGTAAAGACCTAGCAATCACGCCCTCTCGACGCCCTGTACCCCATCGTCTATTTGGACTGCATTCACACCAAAGTGCGAGATGGGGCTGTACGGGTGAAAGCGGTGTATCTGGCGCTGGGCATCAACATGAGCAGCGAGAAGGAAATTCTCGGTATCCGGATCGCTCAGACCGAGGGGGCTAAGTTCTGGCTGCAGGTGGTGACAGAGCTTGCGCAATCGGGGCGGGCTGGGGCGGTTGCGGTCTAGGCAAGTAGCAGGGGCGCGCATCGACCAGAAACTTATCTGACCGCCGTAGGCGCGGCTCCGACTCAGGATGCAGAAGGCCAAGGCGCGTCCGCAACGAATCGATGATCGATATGACCCGAGCCCTGTGCGCCTGTGCTGGTGCCGGGTAAGGCGTCTCGGGTTTAATGTCGCGCAAACATAAGCCTCAGGGAGGGGGCCTATGAGGTCCATCGGCGATCGCTTATCACCCTACAACGATGCGCTGCGCGTCTGGTCCTTTCGCCAGTTGCTCATTGGCCAGGGCCTGTCGATGGCCGGCGACGCAATTTGTCTGGCGGCGCTGCCGATAGCGCTTATCCGGGCCGGTTTTGGCGCGGAAGTCTTCGGCCTGGTCATGGCCGCCGTCGCCCTGGGGACAGTAACGGGCGCCTTGGCCGGAGGCGTGCTGGCAGACCGCAAGTCGGCGAAGCAGGTGCTGATCCATACCGATACGGCAAGGGGCATTGCCCAGCTTGCCGCGGTCGCGCTGCTGATCTCGGGCGCTGCGTGGTGGTACCTGCTTGTTGCCTATCTGATCTTTGGTATCGGCATCGGTGTTTCCCGACCCTGTGCCCAGGTCCTGCTGGTCAACCTGCTGCCCAGGCAGGCCCTGGTGGCGGGAAACGCGGCAATGAACTTCGTTGATAACCTGGTTGCCGTGGTGTTTCCGGCAACCCTGGGCGTGTTCATTATTCTCTGGGAACCGGTATGGGGAATATTGATCGATGGCCTGACGTTCTTCTGCGCAGCCCTGTATACCGCGCGGTTGCCCGACATGGCTGGGCATGCGCCCGAAGATGAATTTTCCATTGGCCAAGCGCTGAAGGGCATCACCCTCATCACCGGCAACGCCATGCTGCTACTGGGTTTCGCTGCGACGCTGGTGGTGAATGTGTTGTGTTTCCCGATCTTCCTGGTGGTTGCGCCTTACGCCATCAGCGAGCGCTTCAGCGAATCCATGTGGGGCCTGTGCCTGGCCGCATCGGGATTGGGCGCCTGTATCGGCTCCATCGTCACGGTTCTCGCCTCCGGCCATGAACGACTGCCCGGACTTGCCGTGACCTGCGGTCTTTTGCTGGCCGGCGCCATGGCACTGCTCGGTCTGGGAAGTTCGGCCTGGATGGTGATCCTCGGGGCAACCCTCGTCGGTATCGTCGAAGCCTCATGGCTCACGGGGTGGGCGACGGCCATGCAAAGGCTTGCCCCCGAGAAGGATCTGGGCAAGGTCGTGGCGATCGATACCTTGGTTACCAGCGGTGTGCACCCCTTCATCTACCTCGGCAGCGGAATCCTCGGCGGCATCCTTGGTTACTCCCAGACCCTGATGCTTACCGCCATTGCCAGTGTCCTTGGCACGCTATTCATTGTCCTGGCCTCCAGCCTGTTCATGTCCAGGAACGCTCGAAATGATCAAGTGCTCTAGTGTCTGGGGGCGGATCGGTACAGTCACTGACGGAGCAAGAGCGGGACTTGAATGTGTGGAGGGTATGGGGGCGGATCTGCGGTAGCCCGAGCAGCTCTAATGATGATTGCTATGAGCCATTACTAGGCTAGTCTGAGTCGTGCTGCCTGCTCTCTGGGCGTGAGACGTGGCCCTCAAGGAGAAGCGGGCTCCCTCGGCACTCAACGGAAGGAAATTCCATGCCTATTTATTACGTCAACAACAAAGCGCAATCGAACGGCGACCACGAAGTTCACAAAACAGGGTGTACTTGGATGCCAAGCGATAAAAAATCCCTTGGGGAGCATGCTGGATGTTCTACGGCGGTTGCATCAGCAAAGAAAATTTATCCCAGGGCCAATGGTTGCAAGACCTGTTCTAATGCGTGTCATACCAGCTAATTCTTGAGTTCCACACCCAACTAGGAGATCGCTCATCCGCTCAAAGTGATGATCAGGCCAATCATTTTGAGCGGGTGTGCAGTTTTTAGAGGGTTATGGCAAACGCCAGTTTTCGAGCAGCGAGGGTAGGGCAGGTGTTCCGGATTACGGCTTCGGCTGCCAGGCCGTCGATGCGGCCGCGGCCTTGAACTTGGCGCGGTTTTCCGGAGTGGCCGGTGGTTCCGAGTCACCGAAAATCGCCTTGAGCCAGTGCCCGTCGGTAGGGTTCGGGAAGAGGATGAACTTGCGTCCGAACTGCTCTTTGTCTTCCGTCATCAGGCTGTTGCGTTGCTTGACGTCCGCGACGTAGTACTTGCGTTTGAAGTCATTGAGGTTGTCGCCGAGCATGACCACTACCTCATAGTCCTTGGCGATTTCCGTTTGCCGGGGCTCTTTGTTGGAGCTGTCGCGATAGACCGTCAGGTGTTTTTCATCGGCAAACGGCAGCTTGTTCTTGCGCAAGTTGGCCAGGGCGTATTCCTTGGTTTTTTCGCCCTGGTCACGGCTGGTGACGTAGAACACCTCGACCCCCTTCGACTGTGCGTAATTCAAGAACTCCAGGGCACCGGGCGTGGCGACCGGTCCGTTGTCGGCGACCCATTGATCCCAGGCGCTGTCATCGAAAAACTCTTTCCCCGAATTGATCATGTAGCCCCAGTAGCTGTTGCTGCCCAGCACGGTGTCGTCGACATCGCTGATGATGGCCAGCGGGCGATCGCTATCCTTGTGGGCTTGCAGGGCTTGATCCAGGCGCATCCTGGCGATGTTGAAGCCTTGATAGTAAAGCGCATCGAACTCAGCCGCGGTCTGCTTCCAGGCAACCGCCGCAGTCAGCAGGTTGGAAGGTGGGCTGGCCGCCTCCTCGGCAGAGGCGGGAGTCCAGGGCAACATAAGAAGGGAGAGGAGCAGGGGGGCGATCAAGGGCTTGCTGGTTTTTATTGTCATACTCGACACCTTGGAGTGAGTTCGAAACTGCGTGAACAAATACCGCCAAGCCGTTCTATAGCAAGCGGGTTTGCTGCTCAATACAGATGTCGTGTTTTGAGATCAATGAGGCGTGATTCCAAACTTAAGATCGCATGCGGTGTTCTCACTGCCATTCAGCTTCCTGGTTTGACGCTCATCGCCCGCCTTCAATCATGAGGGGGACTAACATGGGTTGCGCCCATGCCCTCGGGATACAAGGCTGCCGGTTCCATGTCCTGGCGAGCCGCGGCATTGATCACCGCCCGCTGCACGCACTTGATCACGGCTGCCAAGGAAAACAGAGTGTGCTTGTTCATCGGTTTATGTTCATGGATCGCGAATGGCGGGCTTTGGCACAATTTCCTCACGCGACCACCAGGTTTCTTCGACTGTTGGGCGCAGCGCTATTTTTGGCGGTATCGCCGTTATCACTCGTCCGTCGCTTTTTTGATCCTTGAAGCAGGGAAGGGTGTGGTACCTCCTGACGCTGCTGAACCGCTTATCAAGGACAAGTGCGCAGGCTGTTCGGCATTACTCGCGTTATGCCTTAAGATAGCCGGTTGCCGAAAGAACCGTCATGGCCATAGCCATGAAGGGCTTTCATCCTTTACAAATAAGTGTGGTGAAGATGAACAAGCCTTTCATTTCGCTGTGCCCTGAAATTACTCGGGCACATGCGCTGACGTTGAAGGATTGGTTGGAGGATGAGCGCGTCACTTGCTATCTGAGCGATTCACGTGACGTTTCCCGCTCCATCGAGCAAGTCATTGATCGGACTCAATTACCGATCCTGACCCATTTATTCAACCGGGGCGGCCGATTCTTCATGGCCTATGACCGGCATGACGCCCCGGTGGGCTTTGTCCGTCTCATCAAGACCGGCTCGAATTGCGAGATAGTCCTGGTCATCGGAGACAGCGACAAATGGGGGCGAAACCTTGGCGCCCGCACGATCCGCGAAGGCATGAAACTGGCCTTCCTCGACATGCGGGCCGAGAAGCTCATCGCGAAGATCCACCCGGACAACGCGCGCTCGCTGAAAGCCTTTCTGCGCAGCGGCTTTCTGCTTGAGAGCGAAACGCCGGCATTGAAGTCATTTTCCATGACGGCGGGGCGCTATCTCCAGTTCTTGCGCGAAGGTGCCGTTGGCGGCTCCACGGGGATCTACATCACTGAAATCGACAAGGCCAGGCTCGAGAGTCTGATCGCGCTTGAGCAAGGCCCGACCGTTGTTGAACTCGAACATGAGCTTGAGCGAGCCATTGTCGTCAAGCCGCAGCAGGTGGCGCGCAATGTCGTCACGATGAACTCCAGGGCTTTGCTGCAGTTGGACGACGAAGAGATCGAAGTGGCCTTGGTCTACCCTGACGACGCGGACAGCAGCGCCGGGAAGCATTCCGTGTGTTCCGACATCGGTGCTGCCATCCTGGGCTATCAGGAGGGGGACGCCATCGACTGGCGAATTTCTGATCGGACCCGCCGGATTGAGATCAGGAAAGTGCTTTACCAGCCGGAGGCCGCGGGCGATTTCCACCTGTAATTGCGCCTTTAGCTCAGTGTTCGTCCATCAGGCGCGAAGATCCCCCAAAGGACGGGGCCGCGCTTTCCGTGCCTGATGCCAACCGTCTGCCACAGGCCGCGCCGTTCACCGTCCCGAACAACGGCGTGGCATCGTCGAAGTGTCAGACCAACCGCAGACTCCTCGAAAGCAGGTGGCCTCGATCCGAGATGAACAAATAGCGGTACGGCAGTTTCATTGGTTTGCCGTTACGCAGGGGGCGTCATACACCTGCGCAGAAATACCTACGGTTCGTCCGTGGTTTTTGAGCGCAGGCTCTTCAGCGCGCGGGTCGCCTGGATCATGTTCGCGATCATTGAGAGCGTGGACGTAGCGCCCGGAAGAAAACCTTCAAAATTCTCCCATATAGAAAATAGTAGAAAAAACAAATGCTAAACTCATCTAGCTAAGCTGGATTCTTGTTTGTTTTGATGCTGATCTTCCTCCTGGCGATCACCGCAAAAAAAATGGCTGTAGGTAATTATCTAAATAGAGGAAGTCCATTAGGATTTTCGATTCTATTAGTTTTTCGAGGTCATGTAGTTCCTTGCGTTATAGAAAAACGGTGACTACTCTCATGGCCGAGGATTATCTTGGAATGCCCCAATCATAAGGAATTGAGATAAGGATCAGCATATCCACAACCTAAAATGGGGGTGGTTATGCCTAAACGCAGCAGGACTTCATATTTTACCAAGCGCGGACAGCATTTTGGAAACCTTTGGGCCGTATACAGTTGCAAGGCCGATGAGGTTTTGTTGCTTTCGACCGACAGGCAATTGGCGCATTGGCTTTTATTTCTAGAATTCTCTCCATCAGTTAAAAAATTTAGCTTTAAATCCGGAGCAATTGAGCTCGGTCAGAATCCTGGGTTAACTTTAAATTATCACGTCGAAGTTGTTCCTGTGGAAGGGGATAACGAACTGCACTACTTGCAGACTGAAGGATACACTGAGTACTTTTCAGATAAGGTCTTGGCGGCAAGCCGCTGCAGATATAAGTATAGGGAGTTCAACGACAAAGATTGGGAACCCAGGCGAAATCATGTGCTCCCTCTGCTTAAAGTGGCAAGTTTCCTTGCAGGAAGCAGGAATCTATATATCCCATCGATGCTTCGCGAAAAAGCAATTGAATATATTCTGAGAACCCGGTCAGGGACCTTGCGCGGCTTTTTGTCAGCATTGTCTGAATTTGAGCGAAATTTAATTTTAGTGATCTTTGCGCGCCTATTTTCGGAGCGTGTGACCTCTGTCGACTTCGAGCTTGGCTTTTTTAGCCAAGATACTCAGTGGAGGTTTAATGAATACTAAAATTACGAAGGAAAAGGTTGTTTTGATTGGGTATAAAAAGGTAGATGCCACTGCCATGAATGAGGAGGATCGGGAGCTTTTCCTTAGGCGAAAAAAAGCGATTGATATGAGGCTGGATGGCTATACTGGACGAGAAATTCGAGAACAGACCGGCATAAGTGAGAGTGAACTGACCAGAATGTTCAAACGTTATACAGTAATGCTAGTTGAGGGGGTGTTTCTAGGTGAAGCGGGTTTGGTACCGCACTCCCGCGTGAGCTCAAACGTCAGACACAAAGCGCTACCTAATAAACATACTGAAGCACAGGGTGGGCTTTCCGGTGCCCTCAGTTATACGCTTGGAAAGCATCCAAAAATAGCTGAGAAATTTGTGCCTGAAGTATTTCGCAAGGACTTTAGGTTTGGGCACGGATCTCGCTACGATAAAAAGCATCTGTGCGCAGTATTTTATAATATCTGCGAAGCTGAGGGAGTGCTTGCAGATGAATGGCCACTCAATCAACCACGCGGCGCGAGTAGAACAATAAGAAAATATATAAACGAGATCTTAGAAAGCGATTTTGAAAGGGCAGCGCTTGCTACAGGAGGCAAACTTGCCTTGACCCATTCCAGAGCAGGTACCGGACGCCCCCCGCTTTTTGACAACTATGATGTCTTCGATCTTATTGAGATAGATTCGTATCATGCAGATGCATTCTTTGTCCTGAACCTCACAGGAGACAGGCGGGTCAAAACTAAGGATGTGATAAGCCGCATATGGATAATTGCAGCCGTGTGCAGGAGAAGCAACGCTGTACTGGCTATAAAATTCGTGTTTTCCAGTGAGATAAGAGCGCAAGACTTGGTAGATTTGATCTGCGAGGCCTACACCGGTTGCTGGACACCTCGGCCAACACTACATGTGTCTAATCTGGAGTACTCTGGCTCAGCAGGTATGCCAGGTTATTCTATCCCTGCACTAAAAAACCATACCTGGGGGGCGGTGTGTTTGGACAATGCGATGCAGCATCATGCGAATCAGGTGTATGAACTAGCTCTGTATGCTATTGGATTTGGTATCAATTTTGGACCTCTGAAGCAACCAGCGAGAAGAGCTAAAGTCGAGGCACTATTCAAGCGAATTTCTTCGAGGGTCATGCACCAGATCGAATCCACAACTGGATCGTCTCCTGAAAATGGGCGCGCCGAATCGCCTGAGAAAGCTGCTATCTATTATCAAATCGATGTTGATGATGCGCTAGAGGTTATGGATGTCTACACAGCTAATTATAATGGCATACCTCAAGGCGGATTGAACAAGGGAAACAGCCCTTTGGAAGTGTTGTTAGCCTATTGCAATGATCGACACGCCCTCTTGACCACATCCTCCGAGGTTTATTTAAACAGCATCGCTCTGGGCAGCACTACTCGAATAGCGCGGGTGACTGGAAATATGGAGAAGGGTATCAGACCTCGAATCAAACTCGACCAAGCCATTTATACCAGCCCAGACTTGGCAAATTCCGCAGGCCTCATAGGTACTACACTTACGATTCGAATCACACCAAGCGATTATCGATACGTCGAAGCTTATCTACCTAACGGGATCTTCTTTGGCATCTTAACGGTTGAAGCAGCATGGCGCAACATTGCTCACAGCGTGACGACTAGGCGCTTAGTGAACCGAGCATTTTATAAGCGCGAATTTGAAATCATGGAAGGCGAGAACCCGTTACTTGCCTGGCGCAGGCATATGAGAACAACTCCCAATCCCGCAAATAACCGCGAATTGCAGCGGCTCAAAGTGGAAAGCAAGGGACAGGTTACTGAAGCGCCGATGAAAGACTCCGCGGAGAAAGGTGTGTCACAGAAGCCGGCCGTGAGTGAACGATGGAAAAATCTGGACATTCTCAAGTAGGAGGAACTCATGGAACATTCTCATCCTATACTGAGTAGAGAATATAGATTAAACACTCCAACTTTGCTGGCCGTGGTTCAGAATGCCTGCTTCAAAGTACTAATGCGAAAGACGGGCGTGGTTTATACCGGCGAGCCAAGGGTGGGAAAAACCGTGTGTTGCGAAGCATTGCTAGAGGAGATTCCTAAGCGCTTCCCGAATGTGTATGTTGTCATGATACCCGCGATAAATAAGGATACTGATTCGCCTCGCTATTCCTCAATTGTTCACCAACTCATCGATCAGGAAGGTATTCTTCCCAAAGCGAGAACGACTTTTGTCCAGCGTCAGTCGATGTTGCTGGAACGCCTTAAGACTAGAGCTGAGTTTCGCAATGCGAAGCAGATTGTGCTTTTGATCGATGAACTGTCAAGGCTTTCGATTGCTGACTTTAAACAGCTGGCGGATATTTACAACAAATTGCGCGCCGATAAAATAACCATGACAGTCATTTCATTTGCGATGCCGTCCATTGAAAAAGTTGTGGCGGACTTTCTTCGTAATGATGACAGGCATATCATTGGTAGGTTTTTATCTGATATCCGTCCATTGTATGGTGTCACCACAATGGTCCAGTTAAATCAGGTACTCAAACTCTACGATGACTGTGCTGAAGAAAAGCTTCTCGGGCACAGCTTTACTAGAGACGTGCTTCCGCAAGCTTATGCGGCGGGGTTTAGACTAACCAGTATTACTGCTGATGTCTGGCGTGAAATGTCGCGCATCGCCGCCGGAAAGTACGTTAATAACTTACCCATGGAGCATGTCGCCCTGGTGATCGCCTATTTGTTGTTGATACTGAGCGATGAAGACTCAAGTGTGCTAAGTGTACCGCAAGACTTGATTGAAGAAGCCGTACGCGAAAGCAACTTTAAGGAATTCTGCAGAAAAATAACTGATTGGAAGGAAGCAGAATGAAATCCTTATTTTATCCCGAATGCGGCCCAATGCCTTATGAGTCAATTCTGTCCATCTACTTAAAAATCTCCCACAGTAATTTTATAGAATTATCCGACCTTCGGAAAAAGATTGGTGGACTCTGGGTAGATGGAAAAAGCGGCCGTATGCTGATCACTCATAAGATTGAAGAATGTCTAGAGGACAATATTCAAGGGATTGCGCATCACCTGCCTTGGAAATACGCGCCTGCGATCGCGCTGAGTAGCCCAGCATCACTAAGGTTCTGTACTGAATGCGTGAAATTTGGTTATCACTCCGTGTTTAATTCGATCTGCCTGCATCGCGTATGTCCTTTACATAAGCGTGCGCTGAGCTTGGCCTGCGATGCCTGTAGGCGACATTTCTTTAAGGGGTTTAGCGCTGCTCATAGCATACCTCGCGCTTTGGAGGTTTGTAGTAAGTGCGGTTTCCAAGACATCGGACTTCGCCGTGAGATAAAGATGCGCCGCTCACCCAAGCTACAGATCGCGCTTGATTACTTTGGTAGAGCCCAAGCTCGTTGGTACAGGGAGATTTATGGCCTCTACACTGCTGAGAGCGGCTACAGTGGCCTGTATTACCAGTCAAATCTTGCGCGTGCTGAACTTTCGGGTCCAGGTGAACGGCTGTTCGATATGCAGAGCCCTGAAAGCCTGGCAGGGCGTCGACAATTTTCGCCACCGATTGCTTGCGTCAGCTGGTTCAGAACCTATCTACATGACCGCTTGTACCGGACTGACTCCCCATTTCATTTGGCTGATTATCTGCGGTTGCATTCGCAACGTGAAATATTAAACCGTTTGAAAGTCAGGTTTTTGGGCAAGCATATGAGGTGTTACAAGGAGGGGTGCGAAATAGCAGGCTATCCTGATGGCCAACCTAGGACAAGATCGTTCTGTCCCCTAACGGTGGCATTTATTCTTCTGTGCCT
Source organism: Pseudomonas sp. B3G-3 (assembly GCF_028640915.1). NCBI lineage: Bacteria > Pseudomonadati > Pseudomonadota > Gammaproteobacteria > Pseudomonadales > Pseudomonadaceae > Pseudomonas > Pseudomonas sp. B3G-3. Next base: position 321,779 of record NZ_JAQZAB010000137.1, read on the forward strand.
GAAAATGTCTTATAACACATGGCCGACTCCAGGCAGTGATTTTCATGACTTCTCGCCCAAAGGTTCAAAGAATAAGGAGTCGGCTCCCTTGCTGACAAGTTGGAGCTACCGTGAAGCAGTGCTGGTTTTTCTGACTATACTGGCACGCTTGGAATATTATGTTTCCGAAGGGCAAGATTTTTTTGTAATTTGTAGATCTGAAGTGATTTATTTTCCAGATGACCGTGGCGTGACACTCCTGCGGAAGTCATCTTACAAGTTTCGCTGTAACTGCCGTAATCCTCAGCGCCGACATTTACTGTCTCGCAATGGCGCTGGTGGCGCTTTAATGGTCGTGTGCGCTACTCAAGGAAACCACGTTGATGGAAGCTCCAACCCCAGGCAGCTTGTTGTATAGATGCCCTGACCTAAGGTTTGCCACAACAGGAATCCCCAGGACTGTTCTGAGTTCAGAGTGCGGATAGCCGGGAGGGCGTCCGAGAGTTTGGGCATTGGCGCCTCAAGTTTATGGATCATGGGCTGTAGTCATCGACCAGGCTAGGCATAAACGCCGTAGGCGAGTTGCTGCAAATACACCTTGAGGGCTTGAAAGCCCACAGCGTTGCTCAACATGTCGAGCGGCAACTCTCCGCCAAAATAGAAGCAGGGTCGAACCAGCCAGGCTTCAGCAAGTGCCAGCGAACCGAAGACCTCGCTGGCAAGTTCCATGGCGCAGGCGTAGTGCAGGGCGATGGCACTCTGCTGCGGGGTTAGCCGGGCAGGCCGCTGCCTGCGCCGTGACCGTTGTCGGCTCTGGGGCTGCCCTAGTATTCGCCTCCAGACCTGTTGTTCACCGCACTGGGTGGTGGCCGACAACAGGTTCTGAACATCCGTAAAGGCGAAGCCATGCGCAACCTGGTGGGACACCTGTGCTGGGTTGAGTTCATCGGGATCAGGGTGTAGCAGATAAGCCGTGGGCCGCAAGGGTGTGATGAACCCTTGGCCGCGAGTACGACGTGGTGTCGACATCCACAGATCCTCCATCGGCGGGCTTGCTAGTTGCCGAGCCCTAGGTTGCCCCGGCAGCAGGGCTATGACATACGGCAATGAATCATTACACCGCTTCCGGGCGCTGCCAGGGTATCGTCGATTACAGATCGAATGCATCAGGAAGGCAACAGTATGGACCCGATAGTCGCGTTCCAGGCCAATGACTGAGAATCGGCTTTAAGGGCGTGGTCTGCTGGGCCGGCTTTGATGCAGATGGCGGGCTGATTGAGGAGGCGGTGCTATGGACGTTGTGCGCGGGATCGAAGCCGTGGCAAACCCTGTCGCGAACGGATCGGGTCTAATGCGAATCACCAGTCGTCAATAGTTCGGAGTTCCCGCCATCATCTTCCTGGGTGATGGGCAACAATTGGCTCGCCCGACTGCCTAGCAGCGATCCCGCCTGGAAATATCCCATCACCGTACTGACGCTGCGGTGCTCGGTCATCGCCATGACTTCACCGAGCGGTATCCCTTGGCGCCCGGCCTCGGTGACGAAGCCGGAGCGCAGACTGTGCGCCGCCCAGTCACCGTCAAGTCCGGCCAGCGCGGCGCGCCGTTTGACGATGCGCGCGACCTGGTCGCCGGACAGCCCGGCGCTACCGACGCGGCCTCCTTTGTACAAGCGGCGGAACAGCGGCCCACTACTCGCCGGGGCCGCCGCCAGCCAGGCGGCCAGCGCTTGCGCCACCGGCCCCTGCAGCGGCTTTTCTCGACGCACGCCGCCGGTGTCAGTCTTGGTCGCCCCGAGCGCATACAACCAAGTGTTGGCGTCCAGGCGACGCAAGTCCTCGACCAGCAGGCCAATCACCTCCGAACGGCGCCGACCGCCGCCGCTCCAGGCCAACAGCAACAGGGCGCGATCGCGCACGCCGCGCACCCCGTCGGTGCAGGTGGCGAGCATCGCCTGCAACGGCTCGAGCACGATCGCGGTCTTCTTGCGCACGTTCACACCCTGGCGAGTCTGGGTCTTGCGCGCCTCGCGCAGCAAGGTCTTCACCGCCGGCGCGTCGCCGGGATTGTCCCAGTCTTTGAGTCGGTGCCACTTGGCCAGGACTGCCAGGCGATGGCTGACGGTGCTGTACGCCAGCGGCCCCACCTTGGCCTTGACCCGGGCGGTGACGAGTGCGGCGTCGATTGACGGCGGCAGCAGGTGCGTCCAGCTGCCGCCAGCCTCAGGCCTGGCCAGATGATCGACGATGAACTGCACCGCCACAGTCGGTGGCAGCGCGGCATCACCCAGTGCCTGGCCGTAGCGCAGTTGCAGCCAGGCCGACCAGTAGGCGAGGGCGCTGCGGTAGCTGCGCACCGTATTGGCCGCAGTGCCGGCGGCAATAAACGCCGCTGCCGCTTCCTGGGCATTAATAGCCAGAAAATGCAGGTCCAGCGGGGTTTCGTCGATCAAAGTTAACTGATCTGTAATATTTAATACGTTCAAAGTATTATAATTCCAATATTTACCAAATAAGGTCGGATAATCTTTCATTATCAGACCTAATATAGCGGAGGGCAGGGTATGGCGGTAGGCGTACCGGAAAACGACGTGTTCGCCGCGGCGGACGCGGTGCTGGCCCGTGGCGAACGGCCGACGGTGGAACGGGTGCGTCTGGAGCTCGGCCGCGGCAGCCCGGCGCGGGTCGGTGCGCTGCTCGATCAGTGGTGGGAACAGCTGGCCGGGCGCCTGCGCGGCGAGACCCGCTTGCCCGGGCTGCCGGCGGAGGTGGCGCAGGCCTTTGTCGCCATCTGGCAGCAGGCGTCCACGCTGGCCCAGGGTGTGGTAGAACAATCGTTGGCGGGCCAGCGTCAGGTGCTAGCCGAAGAGCGCGAGCAGTTGGCGGTACTGGAAGCTCGGGCCAGGCTGGATGCGGCACAGGCGCGCCAGCAGATGGCCGACGCACTCGCGGCGCGGCAGGTGGCCGAGACCCGACTCAGCGACCTGGAACAATTGCTAAGCCAGCGCCAGGCACAGATCGACGACCTACGCCTGCAGCGCCAGGAGCTCGTGGGTCAGCGCGACGAGGCGCGCCAGCAATTGGACGAGGCGCACCAGCAGCTGCGGGACAGCCGCCAGCTCGCCGAGCAGACGCGCGAGGAGGAGCAGCGCTACACCCGCGACGTCGAGGACCGAGCCTATCGAGAGATCGATCGCGCCCGTGAGGAGGGTAAAGCCCTGACGGTCCAGCTCAAGGACGCCAATGGCCGTCTGCAGGTCTTGCAGCAGACGCTGTTAGCGGGGCAGACGGAGCTGGCCGAAGCCTGTGAGCAGCGGGGTATCGCACAGACCCAGGCACAAGCGTTGCTCCGCGAGCGGGAGCAGGTGCACCAGGCGCAGGCTGAGTGGAACCGGCAGCTCCAGGACTTGCAGCAGCAATTGCAGTCGGCGCAACGCGAGGTGACCAGCGTCCGTGAGCAAGCGGCGGCTGCGGCAGCCCGCGCCGAAACGCTGAGTCAGCAACTGGCAGGCGCCGGCAGTGGCCCCGCGGCGGTCAAGTGTAGTCAGCGCCCGCGCAAAACCACCCCGAAACCCAGCTGAAAGCTGGCAGGCGGTCAGAGGTGAGCTCATTCATCCGCCGCCCGCCAGTCAGCTATCTCCTTCAAAGCAATTGGTAAAGTCGCGGCCTCGCAACTAGCGATCGATGAGCTAGATCACACGTTTTCTCTGCAGACTAGAGGTGTTCAATGAGCTTTCCCTGGCTCTAGGGTAAAAGGCTGTAGGTAGCAACGGTATTCAGGTTTTTCCTCTTTCTGCAGGAGGACGAGTATGGACCGTTATCATGATACGGGTGAATCGCCCCGGGGTTCGTAGACACCTCCTTGCCTTAAACTGAGGCCAATCAGGAGGTGCCATGAGCAACCCACGTTACCCCGAAGAATTCAAAATCCAAGCGGTCAATCAAGTGACCGAAAAGAAGCTGCCTGTCGCTGATGTAGCGGCCCGTCTTGGCGTGTCGACGCATAGCTTATATGCCTGGATAAAGCGCTACAGCAAACCTCAAGAAGAACGACAGCAAGACGATGATCAGCACGCTGAACTGCGTCGTCTGCGAGCAGAACTCAAGCGCGCCACTGAAGAGCGAGACATCTTAAAAAAGGCCGCCGCGTACTTTGCCAAGGAGTGCGGCTGAAGTACGCCTTTATCAAGCAGCGCGCGGGCGACTATTCGA
>NZ_JAQZAB010000004.1:0-31125 GCF_028640915.1 Pseudomonas sp. B3G-3
ATGCGGCCGCGCACGGCAACGTGCAACTGAGCTCGGGCGAGAACACCGTGATCAACGCCGGCAACGGCCTGAGCACCTTCGCGCAGCGCGGTGACATGCGGCACATCGCCCACTTCGGTCAACTGTTGCTGCAGGCCCAACATAGCAACGTTCGCATTGAAGCGGAAAAGAGTGTGGAGATCACTGCCAGCGAAAAGCACGTCCAAATGTCGGCCGAAAAGCTTCTTTCCGTGCTGTGTAGCGGCGGCTCTATCAAGATGCAGGGCGGCAACATCGAATTGGGTGGGCCCGGCACCCTCACGGTGAAAGCAGCCGACCACCGTTTCCTTGGACCTGGCTATATGAGCGCAGCCATGAATGAATGGTCGTCATCGAAGTTTGATGAGCGCTTCCAGGTCGTACTCCCAGATGGCACCCCTGCAGCAAACCACAACTACATCATTACCCGTTCCGACGGTGGCACCATTGAAGGAATTACTGGACCGGACGGCCACATAGATATTCAACGTGGTATCAGGATGGAGTCTATTTCGTTGGAAGTGTTTCCAGTCGACGAGGAGCAACAGGCAGAAGGAAAGAAATCATGAGCGAACAGAATAGTGATACCGAACGACTGCTCCGCTCACGCGTGGACAACAAGACAGGAAGCTATCGTTTTACCCATACACTCACGCCAGCATCGCAGACCGATACGGTCAAACTGCAGTTGCCGCCTACGCAGGAGGGATTGGCAATCTATCCTTTGCGCTATGCCATCTTGGAACACGTCTTTCAAGCAGAGCAACTTCCTACGTTGGACGTGTCCGGCTACGCGGATCTAGGGAGCGGTTACTCCCGGGGCGTACGCGAGCTGCGCCCCAGAACACACCTATATCTGTTCTATATAGAAGACAGCGCCTTTAAGAACAAGCACTACATCGTCACTGATGAGGTGCAATTTGCAGAAGTTCTGCCTCCTGTTTCCGCAGCACAATCCCAGTCAGACGACAGTTTGTCCATGCATGAATTTCCAGCGGTTTCCGCCGCCCACGCGTACATCACTGCGCCATTGCCAACAGCCGATCGCAAGCTGGGTGACATAGCCTATCTTCTGGCCTGCGACACCGTGTTGACTGACAGAATTCTCGAGCATCTAGAACAGGATAAAGACGGCATACGCACGCAGACTACGACGGCATTCAAGCTTAAGGGAGGAACTCAGCAGTCCCATGTCCTTGCCATAGACGATCTGAAGAAGGTCCCTGCCCTTAAGGACGACGAGCGGATACGTCTTGAACTCGTCGAATGGAGTGAAAGCCAGCCCGAGGACATGCTCGGTGATGACACCATCATCAAATGGTGCAAGCGCGCCAGTGCCTCACGTCAATACGCCCCCGTGGCGATTGCATTGCATGACCCAGTGGGCGTGATGAGTGAAATGGGTCACCTGACCGGCAAGCACATCCTGGAGCTCCAGGAGTGGTCCGAACGAGAACAGGTACCGCGCAAGGTGCTCGTTTCGAAGTGGATAGACCAACTGGGCGAGCAGAAGGCGCGAAGCGTCGAACTGGAGGCGTATAAAAACGATGCCATTGGCAGTTCCATTCCCGCAGGCGTGGGTGGCGGCGCCGCCAATGCAGCACGAGACCGCGCCTATCGTGCCGGCCTGAAAGCCAAGGCAGAGCGCTTGGCGCATGCCCGGAACGATGAACGTCGCAAGTTCATGGCGACCTACGAACAAAAGCGCCAGACGTTCATCGATGCCATTGATAACGCTGCTGCCATGGCGAACAGAATGTACAGCGCTGTTCGACAACGACATGACGCCGTGATGAAGCTCTTTGACGAAACCGACGCAGAAAGCTTCATTAGCCTTCGGCGCGCGGTGACCTTCTCACTTTCTGTGCTCGCGTGTGACCAGCAAGGCAGAAAGGTGCTGGAGGATATGCTGCCGGAGTCGGGGCCAACTGGTCTGATGGAAAGAGCACTAATGGGCTATCCGGACTTCAGCAAAGTTATCAACGAAACCAGCGCTCAACAAGCGACCATGCTCCTTGCCGGAAAAGAAGCAGAAAGAGTGGTGGATTTACTCGCCAAAGTTCCCGCAGACGATGCCAGTCGATATCTGGGAGGTGTTATCGCACAACTGGTGATAAGAGGGCGGTTGCGCAGCACCGAAGCGTTCCGGCGCAGCACCTATTACCTGGCCTTTCAGCTTCTAGATGGCTCTCTAGTTGGAGAAGAAGCTGTTCCTTTATCCAAGGCGGGCCGGTGGCTTCTGGAAGCGAACGGCGGAAATCCTGTTCACGGATTTCGTCCTGTAACCATTGCGCGGCAGGCCAACGAACTCATCTACTTGTTCAAATCTCAGCCAATCCAGGATATTTTGCGTGAACAACGTGACGGGCTGAGCTATCGCGTAAATTTCTGGCATGGCCTTCGATTCACAGTGGGCGTCACAGGGTTAGTCCTCAGTACCCAGAATCTTCAAGCGGTCTTGGCGCAGTTGGAAAAAGGTGAAGGGGAAATCCTCGTTCATAGCCTGAACCTCGCATCTGGACTACTGGTGGCCGGAAGCGGTCTGGCGACTCTGGGGGAGACGGGGTATCAGTGGAGTGCCGGTCACGCAGCCACGAATGCAGACAAACAAGCTGCGCAAGCTCTGGAACAGCGGGCAAAGCGGTATGGCAACTGGGCGGTAGGACTGTTGGCGCTATCTGCTGCCGCCGCCAGCATCAAGGAATTCAGGAAAGCCCTGCAAGGTTCAAGCCCTGACAGCACAGCCGCTCACGCGATTGCTGGCACGCTGCAAGCATCCGCAGCTACCGTGGGAGGGCTACATCTGACCAGCCGTCTCGCGCAGCAAAACAACAAGCTTGGGATGACTGCGATCGCAGTGTTGGACACGGCTTCCGTGGGCACGGGGGCAATCGCTCGCGGCGCAAGAGCAGCCTTGGCCATTACTCGTCTTGGTTCCGGCCCCATCGGTTGGATTCTTCTCGGCTTGGAGATAGCCACAACAGTTTACTTGGACTGGCATGAGCGCAATGCCGAGGAAGAAAAGATCACCGACTGGATTGCACGCAGTATCTGGGGAACCGGTATGCGTACCGGCTGGCTGGGAGGTGCAACTGCACTTACACCTTTCGATTCGCAGGAAGAAGCCACCGGCTTTTACCACTTTTTTATGGCTCCTCATATAGAAACCGACGTAGCGGTGCTGCGCACCATGGGCTCAGTACTGATTCCAGGCTGGGGCTTAGTAAACCGAGTTCGGCATGGCACCCCGATGCCACAGGATGCTCGTACCGTCACTATTGCTCTCCCTGGCTGGCTTCCTCAAGTTGGGCGTTATGAGGTTGTACAGCACAATGAGTTCAGATTTACCGGCGTTCAACGCACGTTGAATGATCCGGACCAAGTCGTCCTGCGGAACGGGGTTGGCTATGTCACCTACCCCACGGATACGTTGGGCGGAGACATTAAAGTGAAATACTGGCCTAACTCTTTTGCAGAGCCACATGTGGTTTTGGAGACTACCAAAGAATGAATGTCTCCAAAGAAGAACGTCGCCTTACCAAGGAAGAATTGGCCGAGCGTGAGAAGGAGTTCTGGGCAAACGAACTGGAATGGCAGCGGCAGAATCCACATCCGGAACTGAGTAGCTTCTACGCGCAGTTAGACAAAGAAGTGCGCCGAAAGAAGCTTCTGCCTCTCCCCGGCTTGGATATCGCAATGTGGCCGGAGGCTGTGCGGTGCGATATTGACATCAGTGATCCACAGAAATTCAATGATCGCTTTATCGAGTTGCCCCATGAAACTCGGGCAATCGGCTTGGAAAAGTGGTTTATCGGCGCACATAATCTCTTCCTGTTAATTATCGTGATGGCGTACATCATCGATATGCGGTCCTGGTTGTGGTGGCGTCCACTGGCCGACTACGGAATTGTTGCATTTCTCCTCTGGCCACCTATCTACTTTTTCTCATTTCGCATTTTCAGAAATGTGACTTCAGGCGGAACCCGCTACAACCGCCAGGCACAACTGGTTCACATCGATGATGGACTGGGTCACGTGGCGCATATCCCATGGCGCCAAGTCGTTCCCTTCGTGAGCATAGGCGTGGCGCCAGCCTCGTTGATGCGCCTATGCGCGCCCGTACCTCAGGCACGAAAGTTATACGACAAGGTTCTGGAGATTGGACGGGATGATGTGGACTATCTTCGCTCCCTTAGTGAGTCAAGAGGACCATTTGACGTTCCCATAGACATGAACGAACTGGATCATGTCAACCTTCGCCGCAATTTGCAGCGGCTGGAGTTTCTTAGACGCTACATGAGCGATGGCATTGCAGCCATCCAGCCCCATCCGGAGCTCGTTGCAGCCGGACTCGTGGAAGAGCCTGGCGATTACGACAATCCCCGGAACATCTTGACTGGAAGGGGAGTGGACAGGTTTGTGCTCTACGCCCTCGACCGCGCCTGGCATTACTTCTCGTTCGGCCCCTGGCTGGACAAGCGTGCTCGCGCACGCGCCGAGAAATTCCAATGGAGCCGGGAGGTGTTGGATCTGTGTGGCCCCACCCCCGATCTGCGAGGCCTGGACACCCGCCCGATTAAACCCCGGACCGATGTGTTTTACCGGCCCACTGGGCTTACCTTCGAGGTGCTAAACCGTCAAGGCCAGCCCGTGCCTTCCTCCCGTCTCCTGAACAAAGCGCCCGGGGGGGCGACATGAGAGCTTATGGAGGACATGACTGTTCCATGCGCAGCCGAAGTTTCCGCCAGCTCTCCAACCGCCTGACCAGCATGCACCAAGGACCCAGGTTGCGTATCAACCAGGAACAGGGCACGGCACGGATAACGAGCGCGAAAATCCCTGAACAGTGGAACGTCGACAGTTTTGGGATGATCCTGAAGTGTTGGCCCAACCGCGACGAAATTCCGAACCTGATGTCTGAGTTCACTTACCAGGCGGCGGGGGCATGAACATGTTCAAACCCACGCTTCCAAAGAAGGAAAACCTCACCTACTTCGTACTACCCAAAGCGGGTGAGCCACCACAACAAGGTGCCAAGATCAATGCTTGGGAGATGGTGGCTGACATCAATCCCGCTTGTCTGACGTTTTCTCAAACTAGACGAGCCGAACACGCATCGACGGTTGTTCTGATGAGCGTTTGGGGAGGGCTTATGCTCTTTTTGGTTGTACTCCCCTACGTTCTCGAAATGCCTGGGAACATTGACAGACTAGGTGTTGGTCACGCAATAATAAGTGCTCTGCTATTGGCGGCGGGGCTTGGCTTTGCCGTCGGCGTCCCGCTCCGAGTACTTCGCAAACCGCGCTCCCCCATTTTGCTGAGCCGCCAGCTACGACGCTTCTACCACTGGCAAAGTAAGAAGGTGGGTTGGGTAGCGCTGAACTATGACGACGTGGTGCCCTATGTGATGCGTGTGACGTCGGTCAGCCAGGCCGGTACGTCCACCTCCTTCTTTTTGCATGTCGGCGTGCTGAAACCCGGCACGCGCAAGGTTATTCAGAATATTCGCCTGAGCGATCCCACCGGAGCGGTGCAGCCGCCCGCCGAGCTGTGGGAGTTTATACGCGCCTATATGGACGGCTCTCCGGCCAAGGTACCGCCCATCGAGTTTCGCATCCCCGAAGGCCAGCAGCATGGTATCCACGCTCGCATGGACCGGGACATGTTGAGCGGCCTGGTGGATGCCCGGCACCGACTCAACCCCGGCCTATTCCCCAAGCTCTATTTCGCCATGCTGGCCATGATGACGTATTGGTCGGGGCGTCTTCTGCCCTGGCTGGAACACAAACGACCAAAACCTCCTCTGCCGCCGGAGCTAGCCGAAGCTATGCAGTGGACGGGCAAGAACCCCTATCGGGTTACGCCCCCCACGGACATCGAGCAGAAAGCCATCGACGGCAAGTTGCCCTACATGAATCGTCGGTGGTTTATCGGGATGTTGCTGTCGACGTTGCTGTGGGGAAGCAGTTTCCTCTGGCTGTCCACGCTCAGTTGGCGTGACCTTTTGTTTTCCGGAGCATGAGCATGTTCAAACCCACGCTTCCGGAGAAGGAGAACGGTACCTACTTCATCCTCCCCAAAACGGGTGAACCGCCCCAAGCGGGCGCCAAGCCCCATGCCCGCGATATGGTCGCCGCCATCAACCCTGCCTACCTGGAGTTCAGCAAAACGCGGCGAACGAGCTTTAGACCTATGAATCTGCTACTGAGCATATGGGGCAGCGGAATATTGTTTATTGGACTACTGCCGTTTACCGTTCGAGTATTTGCAGACGTCAGCCGTTTGGGAATTGATGGCCCGATAGTATTCACGTCACTACTCCTACTTTCCCTAGGAGTCGCAATAGCAGTACCTCGCCGCCAGTTGAATCAAACCCACTCTCCCATCCTGCTCAGCAAGCGCCTGCGCCGTTTCTACCAATGGCAGGGCAAGCAGAAGGGCTGGACAGCATTGAACTACGACGACGTGGTGCCCTTGGTCACGCGCCTGACCGTCGTCAGCACCGCCGGCACCAGCACGTCATTCTTCCTGGATGTCGGCGTGTTCGAGCCGGGCACGCGCAAGCTGGCTGAGTTCATCCGCCTGAGCGACCCCGCCAATGACGTCGCGGCACAGGCGGAACTCTGGGAGTTCGTGCGCGCGTACATGGATGGCCCGGCAAGCAAGGTGCCGCCCGTTGCCTACAGTCTTCCCGAGGGGCAGGAACACGGCATCCATGCGCGCCTGGACCGCGACATGATGGGAGGGCTGGTGGACAGCGTACATCGCCTGCGGCCCGGCCCGTTCCCCATGGCCTACTTCGGCATGAGTGCCACCATCGGCTACTGGGCTGACCGCATGATTCCTTGGCTCGAACGCCGCATGCCGCGTCCGGCGCTACCGCCGGAACTGGCCGAGGCGATGCAGTGGGAAGGCAAAAACCCCTATCGCACAATCCCGCTGACCGACATCGAGCAGAAAGCTATCGACGGTCAACTGCCCTACATGAATCGTCGCTGGTTCATCGGCATGCTGCTGTCCACCTTGCTGTGGGGCGGCAGCTTCGTGGGGATGGTGGGAGTCGCCTGGCACATGGCGCTATTCCAGTAAGCATGTTCCGTCCCACGCTTCCGGAGAGGGGAAATCAAAGCGGCAGGAGTTGCCAATTACTGGCGCATATTCAAAGGAGCAAGACTTAGATGCAATCGAATCAGGGCGGCGCAAGGCAGAACAATCTAAAACCACTATCGAGTCGCAGAAACCAACGGCCCCGTGCACGCCTTCTTGGATGGGGTTGGGGACTACTACTGCTGGCGGGCGCCGCTGTCGCCGATGAACCGTACCTCCAACTGGAGGCGCGCATAACGAGTGAACCGTATCAATGGCAACTGTCAACTGGCGAGATAATTCGCAAAGGGTTGAGCGATCAGGCTGCTCGGATCATGGTGGCGCCGCGCGAAGGTCGCGAAGACTTCGTGCTCGAGATGTTGTTGGGTCGTTTTCCGGTGAAGGTGCCGGCACGCTGCTGGACGTTGCCGGCGGCAAAGTTCGAAAGCTGCGTGATCATTGGCCCCCGCGAGGATTCGGGGTGGCAGCGTGAGCAGGCGGAAGCCTTCGAGAGGCAGGACACCGAACGCCAACATAATCGTGATACACGTGTGGCCTGGGCGAGAGAGCAGGTCGGCATAAAGCGTGTGCCGCGCACCATAGAAGCTGCGTTGGCTGACCATCGACGTTGGCTTTCATCGGAAGCGGGGCGTGCAGATCCTGGAGCAATTTCCTGCCACCCACTGGCACCCGTCCTGGCCGCAGCACCTTCGCAGGACTCGCTACCACGACAGGACATGTTGAAAGGAAAAACCGAAGCCGTCGCCGTGTATGCACAGGCTGCGCGAGGCGGCAATTGGCGTGCCGCCGGTGGGCTGCTCGATGCGATGCTAAATGACGAGGATTTCGAGTCCGCCTACGTGGTTGTGGCCTGGTTGATCAAGAATGAGATTCCCGCCGGCTACTACAAGCTTGGCCGGCTGATGGAGGTAACGTCCGGCTACGCTGAGCGTGAGGTGTATGGAAACGACAGACGTGCGCATGGCAATGGCCCATCGGTCGCGAGTCTGCGCCGGCACGCAGCGTGGCTAGGGGATCCGGCCGCTCAGAAGGATCTGGCGGATATGTTAGATGACGAAGGTGATGAGATGAACGCAACGCGCTTACGTCACTGTGCCGCGGTACAGAGCCCTGCGCCGGAACGATGAGACGTTCAGTGAAGTACCGGCCGAGGGGCTAAGCCGAGCGTCTTGGAGATGGTGGCTGTCATTAGTCCTGCCATGCCCGGCTCCGGCCTACACCAAAGACACATAGCACTGACGCGTATGTGAAAGGACTACTTAGAATTGTCCAAGAGGGGTTCATGAAGAGATCACTGCACTTGGCTCTCAGCCAATACAAGCCAATCCCGACTTCGCTTCAAGGCGCTAGCGTTGGGAAGACAAAAGATGTCATCGAGGTAGACCTCGCTGGTTTGTACCATCATTACTACCTCGACACCTTAGGGAGCGAACCGCCGTCTCCTGATCCAGCTCAGTTTGAGCACCTGAGGTTCTTGATGCCGAGTGAGGAGCTTCGCTTCCAAGGCGAAGGTGTGGGCGCATCAACCAATGCAAAGCGGTCCAAGTCCAGCGAGATGGGGCAAGCTTTCTGCCGTTGGTTCCTACACGAGCACTTGGGTATCAAGTACTTCGCACATATGGATAGTCTGATAGGCGCCAATAGACCGGAGTTCCATGGTTTTTCGGTACAGCGTGCCATAGCAGGAGACATCCCTGACTATTTGTGCAGTGATGGATCGGGTTCAGTAGTGCTTGCAGAGGCGAAGGGTCGCTATACATCGATAGGCTTTGGTACAGCAGAGTTCAACAGGTGGCGACAGCAGTTCACCAGGGTAAAGGTGCTGGATGAAACAGGCACCCCTGTCAAAGTAAAAGGCCATATCGTGGCGACCCGGTTCGCGACGGAGTCAAAACCCAAGGTCAAGAGCAAACTCTATGCAGAAGACCCGAGCACAGAAGGTCAAGAGCCAATCTCACGACGCACCGCCCGCCTTCTTTCCAGGCAGGTCGTTGCTAGCCACTATGCTGATGTGCTGCTGAAGCTCGATCAGCCGCTCCTGGCACACGCCATCAGGCGATGGCTCCCATTGGATAGCGAGATTCGCATATTTGGGGCCATCTGGGAGTTCGCCGTCGAAGGCTATCATAGGCAATTCGTGGGGGGATATTATGCAGGAACTACCGACTCTGCCGCTATCGAACTCGTGGACAATCGCATTGTCCGACGCAATTCCGACGCTTTGAGACTAGGACTCCATACCGGTACCTTTGTAGGTATCGAATTGTCGGTGTTCAAGCATTTGGTGAATGTATCCCGCAGCGATAGCTCCTTGCTGGATGAGGTGCCGGAGGTTGACCCAATCAGGGACGTTTACAGCGGGATTAGCATGCTTCGGGACGGTTCCATCATCGGGCCGTTGCAGATGTTTGTTCCTCGCGATTTCGCTGCCTTCTAAAGGTCAACGGAGGCCCTGCCGCGGGCACTAGGTCGGAAATCTGATGTCCGAATAGCCCCTTGCACCATGGGAGCTCCGCATCCTACCTAGCCCCCCCTTAGAGACGGGGGCGTGCTTCAATGGGTAGCATTGGGCCAAGTCGGCGTCTGGACTTGATCTTGATTCAGCCGCCACCTCTTAGCAGTCCTTCCAGATACGCCGCTACCCCCTTCTGATCTAGCGGCTCTCGCAGGTTGACTCCCATGCCGAACGGCCATAGGCAATGGTTCAGTTGCTCCAGCAACTTTGGGTCGTCTATCACGGCAAGCATGTACGCATGCTCAAATGGCGCGAGGTCAACCACACGCAGGCCGTGGCCGCACAGAAAGGCGTTGAGGTACTCCAGATAGGGCAGCTCATACGGAATAGTGTTAAGGAGCTCTGGTGGAACCGCTTCCCAATTAATACTGAAGAGCAACTCGGTAACATAGTCACTATCGAATTCAGAGAAGTCGATAGCGGAAAGTGACTTCAAGTCGGGAACCTGCCCCAGGTACGCCTTCCACTCCACATGGCTCAGCAGACCTTGCCGTTTCAAATGCTCGGTCATCCAGCTCAGCATGTTCGGAAGCTCGGTCCGGGCAGGAGGCCGCACTCGCAACGGAGTTGGGTCGAGTTGCGGAACACAAAGCGCGAGCGCTTCGATCAACGGCTCAACCATCCGAACGTCGTGGCCTTTTAGGGCTTCACGATGGTCATGCATGGGCGCTCCCTTTCGAACCACTGGAAATCAGTGAGGCTCCGCAGGCAGTCTTCATGCCGTGCAGAGCCACCGGCACACCGTCGACCTTGAGGGTGCCGCTGCCTTCGGCAATAGGGAACACCCCTTTGCACTTCGGGCAAGACACTTTGTGCCCGAGACCGGACATCGGCCGGCCGTTGAGGTCCGTCTGTGCAAACCCCTCCAAGACGGTTCCGCCATGGTCGGTCTTGTCTCCTTTTCGTATGACTTCTGGCATCTGAAGCTCCTCTCATGACGGCGACCGATCGCTACCGGCGCGCTACGTTGGTGGTGATTGTTTCGGACGACGGGGAAGCGGCTTGCCGTGCCCCTTCCATCAAGAGCGTTCGCGGCAACGCGAAGCCGCGGAACAGTTGCTGGCTGAATGGGTTGTCGCTCTTCTCCGCCGTGATGCGGTAGCGCATGCCGCCATCGCTGGCGGTAAAGCTCAGGTCGACCGTGGTGCCGGTTACACCGTTGAGCCGCGCCTGGCTGAGCAGGCGGAACATCGACCAGGGTCCGCGATAGACCAGGCCGCTACTGTTGCCGCTGCCATTGACCAGGGTGATGCGGCTCTCCCCACTGCCGGTGGCACCGCTTAGGGTGTTCGGCCAAATCAGGGGAGTGGAGTTGCTGGCACCATGACTGTAGGCGATGAGCTGGCCGTCCACGTTGAGCACGCTGCTGCGACGGGTAGCGGTCAGTCCCAGCGGTTCGACCGTGAACTGCAGACCCAAGGTGCCACGGCTGTTGAAGAACGCATCGCGTATGCGGTCAGCAGCTTCCAACTGTCGCAAGACATCGGTTCGCACCAGATATCCACCCCTGCGCTCCGAATACAGCGCTTCCAGGTTGTCCTCAAGGAAGAGCTTCAGGTACTGCTGCTTGAACTGCTCGAGTTTGCCCTGAGGGCCGAAGAACGCGGCGAAGTCGTCAAGGGAGACGTCCTCACGGCTGGAGGGAGTGAACGGATACCTGCCCAGCAGACGTTCGTTGTAGTAGCGGTAGACGTCAACATCCCAGCGCCGCTCCAGCTCGACCAGGGCCTCGATCAGCAGTACCTGAGACGATTCGTCGGCAAGCTTTTTGACGTGCTGGTTCAAGGGCGGAGGCAAACCGGCGGCGATGCGCTGCAGATTGCCGATTGGGTCTGGACCCTTGAGCGAGAATCTGTCCAGTACGACGCCGAGTGCAGCCTTCCCGCGGTTCGGACTGTCATGGACCGTCTTGACCTGATCCTGGACCTGCCCAATGGCAAGCATGGTTTCGTCAAGATAGGCCGGCTTGGCGCCATTGCTTGCCAGCAGATCGGTGAGTGGTGCAAATGCACGCACGATACTACCGATTTCAGGGGCCGCAAGTATCTCTGCGCCCTCCTTGGGAGACGCCTGGGCAGCCTTGTTGCCTTCCTCAGTGGTAGCCTTCACAGGTTCGGCGGCCTTGACCAGTTCAGTATTGTCGCGAACGGTCTCTACCAGACGTCGCAACGGCGCCGCCGGACTGGTGACACTGCCCAAGACGTTGACAGCCTGAGTAATGTCGTCGAAGTCACGGACCTCCAGATGACTCAGGTTCCTTTGCCACGTGTCGATGTAGTCGCGGCTGTAGAGCGCGCGGATGCGTTCGGTCAGCGCTTGTTTGTCAGCTTCGGAATAGTCGATGCCCTGGCGCTCGCCCAGTGCCCATTGGTCGATTACGGCCAGTTCGACCAAATCCTTGCTGTGGGGCTCGAAGTACCCTCGGAAGCCCTTTGCCGTCAGTAAGGCGTCGATCTTGCCACTCACCTGCTGGCTCGCGTCATCGCTCCCCGCTCCTGCCGGCTTGTAGATCACGTCATAGGCCGGGCCGATCTCGTTTCGGAGGTCAAGCGGGTTGCGCAGCGCTTGTCCCGCCTGGCGCCGCATCGACATATAGACGCGTTGAGGCATTGGGATCTGACGGAGCTGGTGCTGTAGCTCCGTAACTCGACTGCGATACTGCGGCAGGTCTGTATCGGCGTACTTCATTGCGTAGTCGAGGTGACGCATCAGGGCAGCCTGAACGCCCCGCTCGCCCGGAAACGCCGTGTGCCATTGGCGCGCCATCCAATCTTCGACAAACGGAGCGCGCCGATTGGGACGGTCCTCGATCATGCGGTAGACCCGTAGCCCCGCCAGTTGCTCGTCACTGCCAGCTCCCGGTGCGTCGATTTGCGACATCACGCCCCCCGCCAGCGCCGGCAGGAAGCGCTGGGATAGCAGCTTCAGATAGGCCTCGTCCACTTTCGGTCCGATCTGCCGTCCCTGGTAGAGCCCCATGTCCGAGACGACAGGCCAAGCGCCACGGTAGTCACCGAACACGGCAACAGCGCTCTGGATCTGATTCAGAGGCTCGAGCAGATTTCGGCCAGTGGGATCGGCACGGCTGTCGATGGTGTTTGCACTGAACGCGCGGCTGCGCTCAAGTACTGTTACGGCCTTGTCTCGATTCACCCCATAGTAGTGGTACCAACCCGTTGCCACCAGAACGCTGCCCAACGAGGCAACGCCAACGCTCAAGGCCAGAGCTCGCTTCTTGTCGGCCAGCACCTTCACGTTGTCCGTGGCCAAGCCGGCCTCAGGGTAAATGATGCGTTGGAACAGTTGCTGAGCGAAGTAGACCGCTGAACGCCCGGAGGGCTGCGCCTGAGAGACCGGCGGCTCGATGCGGTAAGACATTGAGGCGTTGGCGACAAAGGCATTGGTCAGCACGCCATGCTGGTATACCGAGGAGAAGTAGATGCCGCGAGGCAGTGCCGGCGTCACGTAGCGATCGCTACCAAGTACATCCGCGAGGAAGCCAAGAAGGACTTGGCGCATCCCGGCCAACTGACGCACCAGCGAAAACAACCCCTCTCGTTCTTCGAGCGAGGCGGCCGAGCTCAGCGCATCGAAGATGCGGTCATTAAGCTTGGCAACCAGGTCGTCATAACGCTCGGCCAGTTCAGTGAGCCAGGCATCGTAGTTCTGTACCGAATCCAACGTGAAGGTAAAACCAAAGATGTCTTCTTTGACGGACTTGGGGAGCCGGGAGAAGAACGCTTCAAACCCCTGGAGCAAGTCGAACTTGCTGAGTACCACATATAGCGGTGGGCGCGTGCCAAGTTGGCGGCTCAGCTCGGCCAGCCTGGAGCGCAGCAGAATGGCGAGAGCCTTGCGGTCACTGGCCGGCTGCGCCAGCAGCGTTACCAGGTCCACCATCAACACAACGCCGTTCAACGGGCGCCGGCTACGGTTTCGCGCCAGCCAGTCGATGAGATGGGTCCAAAGCCGAGCATGGGTTCCTTCGGGGAGCATGCGCTTTTTCTGACCGAACAGAGGGCTTTGCGCGGTCGCTGAATGAGCTGCCGACGCTGCCGAGGTGGTATTTGTTTCCGCGTCGGTCTTGCCATCCTCCTCAGGGGAGGTGCTCCCTTCGGTCGACGCAGGCTCGGGGCCTTTCTGAAGGGAGGCTGCAACCTCAGTAGGTTGGCTGATAAGTTCCCCGGGGGGATCTATTAGTACGGCCTCATCACCCATCCACCAATCGATGCTATAGGCCAAGTCCGGATCCTCCAAAAGACGCCGGCTGCCCGCCTTGATTTCACCCGTCAGTGAGAAGCTCTGGTTGCTCCGATTGATGAAACTGGTCTTTCCCGAGTTTTCTTGGCCCAACACCAAATACCAGGGCAACTGATACAGAGCGTTGCGGCCGCGAAGGTTAGCGCGAAGCGTCGTCAAAGTCCGGTCCAGAGTGCGTTCCTGAGCCTGAACATAACGGAGGCACAAGTCTTCGTCTCGTTGCCTGTCTTGTTGGCGCTCAGCCTCAAGGCGTCGATTCCGACCACGCAAATGCAGCGCCCAGGCCAACAAGGGGGCGACAAGTAGAACGACCGTGGCAAGCACCCGGGCGGTGAGACTGGCGAGCGGCATGTGGTCCTTCCATCGCCACTGTGGACCCAGCCACCAGATTGCAGTGAGGAGAAACAGGAAGCCAAGCAGGAGCAGAAGCGGTGTTCCGTGCTTTGCCCAACGCAGCAGAGGGCGCCCGTAGCGAGTCAATATCGACCAGATATTTAGCATGTAGTGGTCCTTTTTAGTCCGTAGTTCCCTGAGGTGCAGGCGGGCGTGCATCGCGTATCTGCGCTGCAAGATGGTTATAGAGCGCGGGCTCCCATGTCGAGATGGACGCGCCGTCCATCAGCCCGTAGGCCGTGCGGTAGAGGCCCTCAGCCAACCAGGTGAAGCCTCGTGCAGACACGAGACTGGCAGCGATGGACATGACATGGCAGCGGTGGCGAGTATCCTCGGCCTCAGCCTGTAGCGATTCCAGACGACGCAGCATGTGCTCCACCCCGCCGTTCTCCATCAGCGCGGCGAGCTCTTCACGCAACGCGGCGTATTCCCGGCCATCGGCGGCTTGGCCGGCATGCTCGTCAATGCCACTTAGCCATGCGAGCGTCTCGCCATCGACAAAGGGGCGTCCGTCTGAAAAATGCAGCGCCTTCAAGCCAGGTATGCGCAGTACAAACCGTTCCGTGGCAAGGCGAATGCTCGAGGCGACCTCAGGCATTTCCATTCGCAGGGCGATGATGGCGGCGTAATGACTGCCTTGTAGCCAGTAGGGCGAGCTGGCGACGCTCTTTTCCACACGTTGCAGGAGCACGGGACTGATGTTGTTTTCACTCAACGCCTCGCGGTATCCCTCGGAGATATCTTGTGGAATCCCCCTCAGCTCGGTGCGCTGATCATGTCGGCCGGGCGGCGCGGTCGTCAGATGCCCCCAAAGTGCAAATCGACGTAGCAGGTAGCCCGTTGGATCGTAGGAATTCTGTTCGTTGATGAATTCCGCCACAGCCAAGAGCGTGCGCTTGCTCTCCCGCTCATCACCGAGCTTGGGCGTCGAAGACGTCGAGAAGTACGCCTCAGTGACGGTTTGCCCACGTGAAGCCGGGAGCGCCTCACGAGATGGCTCGGATGTGGGGTAGCGCGTCTCCTCCACGCGGCGGGAGAACTGGGATTCAAGATGCGTGAGCATCGGCACATCCAGTTTTGCTGCCCCCGCACTAGCTTGAAGCTGGTCAATGGCGCGTTGCGCGGCGGCCTGTGCAGTATGGGCCGTACCGTCGACCTCTAGCTTGGGGAGCACCTCGCACAAACGTTCCACCAGTAAGGCAACGAGTCGCCGTTTCATCGGCAAACCGGTCGGCCCCGGCTTGGGATACCCAGACTCCCAGTAAGTGCACACCATGCCAGACAGCACACCGACTCCATCGGCCCACCCTTGCCAGGAAGGAGGACGCAATCGGGCTGTGATCAGATGTCCGGCGATGCGAAAGTGCTTGCACTGCTTGGTCAAGTACAGGCGCGTCGCCTCATCGATGAAACTCCAGTCCATATTGGGTTCCTGGAGACCACCGAGTTTGACCATTTCGTGTTCAATATCCTGAAAGGTGCCGTCTTCTTCATCGAAGAAGCCCGCTGGCTGTTTCTCATCCAACGGCACGAGGAGGGCATCAAGATCTAGTGGAGACATGCTCACCAGTGACATGCCTCCCGTTGACTGGCCAGCAAGGAATGCAAGCCGGCGACATCAAACACCAGGCCATCGAAAGGAGCGTAATTGCTCTCGACCCTCAGCCGACTGGAAGGTTGGAGCATCAGGCGCAGCTGCTCGATAGCCACCAGCCCTCTGCCTGCATCAACAACCTTGCCATCTTCCAGAACCTGCCACGGCCGAGCGGTACTCAGCGGACGATTGTCCAGTAGCAATCGGATATTCATCCGGTTGACCTCCATCGGCGCCCGTGCGACCAGTTGAAGACGGGAGATGTTGGATAGGCAACTGATCGCCAGGAAGGGCTCTGCATCCGTCTTTCCTTCAGCAGGTGTGCTGATCACCACCTTTTGCCATCCGTCCAGCCTGTCGGGGACACGCAGTAGTAGCGGGCCGGACTGACTAGGGGCTCGACTGCTCTCGCTCTCCCGCAGCAGCAACACGATGTCAGGTTCGATGATCGTCGGTGATGTGGCTGGCAGCGCCTGACCAACCTGGATCGGTGTCGGTGGCGTACCGGCAGCCCGATCGAAGCAGGCCAACCGTTCCACAGCGGAAACGATAGTCTTGCACTCCGGGTCCGCGGCAGCGACAGGCTTTCCTGAATCGCAACCTGCAATAGCAAGTGTGGCAATAAGCGGTAGGCTGAGTAACTTCATGTTGTTGAATGCTCCACATCCAGGTTCCACGTCTGGCATTTCCTCGCCAGCGTGCGTTTGGGAATACCCAGGCTTTGAGCGGCTAGACGTCGGGAGCCATCAGACTTTTGCAGCCGATCACGAACCAGGCACTGCTCGAATTGCTCGAGCGCTTGGGGAAGGTTCTTGGTATGCCAAAGATCCTGCAGGAGGGTGCCCCCCTGCTCGGGATTTAGGAGTTGCAAGGAAGCCTCTTGGGCCCTGCTCAACGCACTGCAACGGATGATTCGGCTCGGGCCTGCTTGTTCCGCTGCCACCTGGACAAGACTACGCAGCTCTCGGATGTTGCCCTGGAAGGGGTAGCTCCGAAGCAATGTCATGGCTCGTTCCGACAAGCCAGTGACATTGTTTTGATGTTCCCGGTTGAATTGCAGGAGGATATGGGAGACCAGCGCAGGGATATCCTCGGTTCGCTCACGCAAAGGAGGCAAATGGAGTACTTGTTGGCAAATTCGAAAGTACAGGTCTTCACGAAACAGACCCGAGTGAACCAAAGCAGGCAGCGAGCGATGGGTTGCGCAGATCAAGCGGAAATCGGAGTCCTGCTCCCGTGTTGCTCCAACTGGACGATAGCGCTTTTCATTCAGCAGGCGCAGCAGCGTGCCTTGCAGACCCAGCGGCATGTCTCCAATTTCATCCAGGAACAAGGTGCCGCCATTGGCCTCGGCCACCAAACCTGCACGGGCGTGTGTGGCACCGGTATAGGCTCCACGAACCACGCCGAACAGTTCGGCCTCGATAAGATCCTTGGGTATCGCAGCGCAGTTCACAGGGATGAAGTTGCCTTCGCGCGAACTGGCCTGGTGTATCAACCAAGCTGCATGATCTTTTCCTGTGCCCGTTTCGCCCGTAATGAGCAGTGACAACGAGGAGTCGGACAGACGAAGCATGTCATTGCGCAGCGCCTTGGCAACTGCGCTCACGCCTACAAAGCCTGCCGCCAGAAGTCGAGAGGCCCGAGCGCGTCCCCGCTCGTTGTCGCGCAATACAGCAACACTCTCGCGCCCCGTCTTCGCGACGTGCCCATCCCACTTCACCATGCGCATGTGCAGTTGCTCATAGGCTTGCATCAGCAACTGCCAAGGGGAAGACGCATTCCAACGGCCAATTGTCGATGAGACCCCAACGAGCGCTACCAAACCCATCGGCCGACCGTTCAACTCCCGTAAGGGCGTGATATGCATCACTTGTCGTGCTGGAAGGTGGACGCACACCTTCTCAAAGCTCTCACCAACATCGACCAGACTTCCTATGTCATCGATCTGGTAGCGATGAGCCGATAGGAGGCCGTACACCAACGGGTTGTCCAGTTCCGATAACGGGATGCTTGGCAAATCCCGCACGCCCTCGCCAACACTGGCCAACGGATACAAGGACTGACCAGTGGCTTCGGTCCAATAGCAGAACCCCGCAGTCAAACCATGCGCTTCGACCGTGGCGCGAAGAAACACGCCAGCCAACTCGGCCGACTCATTGACACCAGCCAAATCTCTGATGGCTTGAGCAAGCTGCAGGGATTCCATGCTTGCCTCCTTCAGGCCAAATGGGCCTCGAAGACATCACCACTCCAACTCAGAGTAGCCAGGGAGAAGGCATCGCCGTTGGCCAGCCTCCGCAGAACAGCCAGCGAGAGCGGAGGCAGAAGATCGCCGTCCAGATTTGCATCCAGCATGCGAGCGCCGTTCTGATGACGTGCGCAGCGATTGCGAAGCTCGACTCGCACGCTGTTCTCTATGTTGAGAGAGGCGCCGTAGCGATCACCCACCTGCTGCTGCAAGCGCGATAGTCGGCTGTCTATGATCTCGGATAGCACCGTCTCGTCCAGGTAGCGGTATGGAACCACCTGCATCCTGGCCAGCAGAGCCGGTTTGAAGAACTGGGTCAACCGGGCACGCAAGCGTTCGACGTCCTGGTCGGCAAGTGAATCATCCGACTGGTCAAAACCCAGGTTGGAGGTCAGGAAGAACAGCACATTCTTGCAATCGATTCGACGCCCCTCGCCATCAGCCAGCTCGCCTTTATCAAAGGCTTGATAGAAGATGTTGAGCACCTCGGGGTGGGCTTTTTCTACTTCGTCAAGAAGCACAACGGAGTAGGGCTGCTTGCGAATTGCCTCTGTCAGTACGCCCCCTTCGCCGTAGCCCACGTATCCCGGTGGAGCGCCCAGCAGGCGAGACACCGTGAACTTCTCTTGGTACTCGGACATGTTGATGGTGGTCAGGAACTGCTCGCCACCAAACAACGCGTCCGCCACCGCCAAGGCGGTCTCCGTTTTGCCGACCCCGCTTGGACCTACCAGCAGGAACGCGCCCAGCGGGGTTCCGGGCCGACGTAAGTCCGCCAAAGCGGTCAACAGGTGACGATGGACATGCTCCAGGGCCGAGTCCTGCCCCTTCACACGCTCGCGCAACGTCGCTGGCAACTTGTCCAGACGGCTCATCTGATCACTGTTGATGGTGGTTGCGGGGATGCCGGTCCAATCGGCGATCACCTGGGCAATCTGTTCGGCGCCCACGTCGGCGTGCAACAACGCGCCACCACGCTGCAATTCCTGAAGCGCCGCTACCTTCTCGGCCAACGTGTCCGCCGACTCGGCCCCTTGCGTATCGTCGGCACGCAGGGCAACGATTTCATCAACCCGCACCTTTTGCTCATCCCAGGCTTGCTGGATAGCTGCCGCCTGGTCTTTGAGCTGTTGCCAGGATTCGGCCAGCGCATGCAGCCTGTCCTGGTCGATCTTTCGCCCTGCTCGGGCGTCTCGATTCAGCATCTCAACTTCAGCCTCGACCTGTCGGGTTTCGTTCTCCAACGCCGCGAGTCTGCGTGGTGGTTCCGCCAGGGCCGTGGCAACACGTGCGCACGCAGTATCCAGCACGTCGATAGCCTTGTCGGGAAGTTGTCGGCCGGCCAGATATCGCGCTGACAGGGAGGCCGCAGCCTGGAGCGCGTCATCGCCGATATAGACCCGGTGAGCGTGTTCGTAGAGCGATCTCAGCCCGCGGAGGATATGAACAGCTTGCTGCTGCGAAGGCTCCTCCAGCTTCACCAGTTGAAAGCGGCGTGCCAGCGCAGCATCCTTTTCGAAGTATTTTTTGTACTCCGACCAGGTCGTAGCCGCGATCGTGCGTAGCCCCCCTCGCGCCAGAGCGGGCTTGAGCAGGTTCGCCGCGTCACTCCCGCCGGCCGAGTTGCCGGCACCAATCAGCGTATGTGCTTCATCGATAAAAAGGATGATGGGTTGAGTCGATGCTTTGATCTCATCGATCACCGCCTTCAGGCGCTTCTCGAATTCGCCCTTGACCGAGGCTCCCGCTTGCAGGGCCCCCAAGTCCAAACCGAGCAGACGAACAGACTTCAAACCATCCGGTACTCTGCCGTGGATGATACGCAGCGCGAGACCTTCAACTACTGCACTTTTTCCAACTCCTGCATCACCAACCACAATGGGATTATTCTTTCGCCGGCGCGAAAGAATATCGACCATCAGGTCGATTTCAGCATCACGGCACAGGACAGGATCGATACCGCCCTCCTGCGCCTGGGCCGTAAAGTCGTGAGCAAATCTGGCCAATGACGAGTCGTCGCCAGAGGCTAGGGAGCGGTGACGTGGGTCTGCATCGACCGCCTCCGGCACCTCGATAGAACTCGCCAGCAAGACGCCGAACTGCTTGCGCAACGCTTCGCGATTGAGACTCTCAAACAGCGTGATCGCACTCAGTGGAAGGTAGCGCGCAGGGTTGAGCAATGCCGCAAGAAGCAATGCGCCACTTCGGATCTCAGCCTGTTTGAGTTCAACTGAACTCAGCAGCCAAGCCTCTTGCATCAACTCGATTAGAAGAGGTGAGAAAGACGGGTATTGGTCGTGAGAGCCCGTGTCGGCCTGAAGAGCTGAAGACAAGGCTCGCCGCACCTCATCCGTAGATATCCCCTCGGCCCCCATGAGCACCCGCAGATCACATTGTGGGTGCTCAATCAGCTTCGTGAATAGGTGAGCAACTGTCACCTCCGCACCACGCAGTGCGATGCAGAAGCTACCCGATTCTTCTAGGGCGTGGCGAGATAGCTTGTTGAGCCGCCCAAGTAGCGGTTCCAAATCGACCCTAATCATGCTTTGAACTCACTGTTATCCGTAACTTCGAAAGTTCCGCAAGGAAAGGCCGAATCGACCTGGCGAAACTGATACGGTGAAACCCATTCAACTGGTTGAGCACTGCGTTCCATTTTCAAGCTCCAAGACCCAGTCCGTGAAATAACCACGCCAAGCCACATTGCGTCTATAGGAACTATCTTGTTGATTGGTAGGCACATTCCCACCACGTAGATCCTACGACGGAAGGGAATAATCCAATCAGAAAATGGGATTCATCTGATTGCGTGGGGCTGCTAGCTCCTTTTAGCCTCAGTTCAGTTTGCCGCGCGAAGCCGTGGTCCTCGCTATTCCACATAGACGTTGATTCCATCTTCTGACCGACCCACACGCGCTGAAGTCGTGGGTTTCGCCTGCTACACCGATGCCCTGGGAGACACCGGCGTCGCACCACTTTTCTCACCGCCAAATAGAAGGAATTGAACATGGCAAAACAGAGCGGCTCAGTAGCCCCTAAAGAGCGGATCAACATCCGCTATGTCCCTGCGACCAACGGTCAACAGGAAGAAGTCGAACTGCCGTTGAAGTTGCTTGTGACAGGCGACTTCAAGGGGCACGGAGAAGAAGCAGCGCTGGAAGATCGCGCGGCAGTTCGCATCGATAAAGACAACTTCAACGAGGTGCTTGAGAAGGCAGAACTGCGTCTGGTCATGGATGTCCCGAATGTGCTGGGGGAAGGTGCGGAGGGAGACACCCTGAGTGTCGATCTCAGGTTCAAGTCCATCGAGGACTTCGGCCCCGACGCGATTGCACGGCAAGTGCCTGAACTGAGGAAGCTACTGGAGTTGCGCGAAGCACTGGTCGCTCTGAAGGGGCCCATGGGGAACATCCCCGCGTTCCGCAAGCAGCTTCAGGCGCTGCTCGGTGATGAAAGCACGCGAGGAAAGTTGGCCAAGGAACTCGAGCAGTTGATGGGCAATTAGAAAGCGTGATCAACATCACGACCAAATTGCTCAGCACCGCTTTGTCCGATTTACCAGGCCTTGAGGGCATGTAGTGCTCGGCCCCTGAGGCCTCACCTCCCTAAGATTTCGAAGGACGACGAAATGACGAAAGCAACCTCCACCGCGGAAAAATCGCAAGACACACTGCCGCAGGACGGCCTGTTGGCTCAAATCATGGCCCAAACTCGACTGGAACCCAGTCATGAAGGATATGCAGTGGCCGAGCGCGGCGTAGCCGCCTTCATCGCCGAAGCCCTCAAGAGCGAGGAGCGTGAACAGCCGATCAATAAGCAACTGGTCGATAGCATGATTGCCGAGCTCGACCGAAAACTCAGCGCCGCGGTTGACCAGGTCCTTCATCAGCCTGAGTTCCAAGAGCTTGAGTCTACTTGGCGCGGCCTCAAGCTCTTGGTGGACAGAACTGACTTCCGCGAGAACACCAAGATCGAGATCTTCCATGCGACAAAGGAAGAACTGCTCGAAGACTTTGAGAGTGCTGGTGACATCACGCGCAGCGGCCTCTACAGAAAGGTCTACACCGCCGGCTACGGCCAGTATGGCGGAGAGCCGACCGGGTGCATTGTTTCCACCTATACGTTCGGTCCGTCGTCTCCGGATATCAAGCTGCTGGGATATGCGGCTGCGGTTGGCGCCATGGCGCACGCGCCGTTCATCGGTGCTGCCGGCCCGCGCTTCCTCAACATCGACAGCTTCGAAGAACTGCCCAATCTCAAAGAGATCAAAGACATCTTCGAAAGCCCCCAGTTCGCCAAATGGCGAAGCCTGCGGGAATCCGAAGACGCCCGCTATCTCGGCCTGCCGATGCTGCGTTTCCTGCTGCGCGCACCCTATGACCCGCTGGAAAACCCCGTGCGCAGCTTCAACTATCGCGAAGCCATTGATGGCAAGCACAGCAACTACCTCTGGGGCAGCAGTGCGTTTCTGTTGGCAACGCGTATCACCGACAGTTTCGCCAAGTATCGCTGGTGCCCGAACATCATCGGCCCGCAGTCCGGCGGCGCCGTCGAAGATCTGCCGGTCCACCTGTTCGAGTCCCTAGGCCAGTTGCAGGCCAAGATCCCTACTGAGGTACTGGTTTCGGATCGCCGGGAATTCGAGCTTTCCGAGGCCGGGTTTATTCCTCTGACCATGCGCAAGGACAGCGACAACGCGGCCTTCTTCTCGGCAAATTCGGTGCAGAAGCCGAAGCTCTTCCAGAAGACTCCTGAAGGCGAAGAAGCCCAGACCAACTACATGCTTGGCACCCAACTGCCGTACATGTTCATCGTCTGCCGTGTGGCCCACTACCTCAAGGTGCTGCTGCGCGAGCAGATCGGTAGCTGGAAGGAGCGTGCTGACGTCGAGCGCGAGCTCAACACATGGCTGCGACAGTACGTTGCCGACCAGGAGAATCCGTCCTCTGACGTTCGTAGTCGCCGGCCGCTGCGTGCCGCCCGCGTGGTAGTGCAGGACATCCCGGGCAATCCGGGCTGGTATCGCTCCGCCCTTTCCCTGCGACCGCACTTCAAGTTCATGGGTTCCGAAATTGACCTGTCGCTGGTGGGCCGGCTGGATAAGGAATGAGCCGGGGAGGCTGACTCATGCCTAGATCGCCAGGACGGGGAAGCCTGTTTGAGCGGCTGGAACCTGACCTGCCGCCTCGCCGTACGCGCTCAAGCCATGAGTTGGCCGGCGAGAGCGTTCAGGCGATCAAGCGGCAGTTGGAATGGGTTCTCAATACCCGCCGGGGCAGCTCGCAGAGTTGCCCCGAGTTGGGTGTAGCTGACCTGAATGATGCAACGATCAGCAGCGCGGATCTCCAGCAGAAGATCTGCGAGGACATTCGAGCAACAGTGATCCGATATGTGCCGCGCATCCATGATGTGGATGTGCACCCACTTTCCGAAGGTAGCAGCCAATTCGGCCTGCGAATTCGGTTGAATTGCCTGGTCCGCACGAAGAACACGCAGGAGCAGATTCAGCTAGACCTCTTGCTTCGTGAAGCGGGACGGATCGCGAAGGTGAGCTAACGCATGGCCAAGGGGGCAGCATGCCATTGAGAACGAAGTTCAGGGAAGAGATGGAGTTTCTTCAGCGGTCGGGACGAGAGTTCGCTGCGGACAATCCGCAGCTGGCGAGCTTCCTCGGCGAGGAGGCAAGCGATCCCGATGTCGAACGCCTGCTGGAAGGCGTGGCCTTCCTAACAGCGAAGATGGGGATGAAGATCGAGGACGATCTTCCAGAGCTGACACATTCGCTTTTAAATCTGCTTTGGCCGAACTATCTACGGCCATTGCCCAGCATGACCATGATGCGGTTCGATCCCGTCGAAGGGGAGCTTACAGAGCGCAAAGTCGTCCCCAAGGGCACCCCGATGCTCTCCCATCCGGTAGAGGGCATCAACTGCGAGTTTCGTACCTGCCGGGATATTTCCATCTATCCATTGAAGGTTGGTGACGTCACTGCCGCCCACTCCCAAGAAAAGTCCATCGTCCGGCTCGAATTGCTGCCGACAAGTCTGGATATTCGGCTGGATGGCATCGACTGCGACGAGTTGGAACTTCATCTAAGCGGCAGTGATACGACAGCGCAGACGCTGTACCTCTGGCTAGCGCGATACCTTGAGGAGGTGAGAGTTGACGTCGACGGTCAATCGCGGCGCATTCGCGCCGATCAGTTGAGGTTTCCTGGGTTCTCCCCTGAGGAGGCGCTACTGCCGTATCCGCAGAACGTCTTCGATGGCTATCGGATTTTGCAAGAGTATTTCGTCTTTCCGCAGCGCTTTCACTTTGTCGCGCTCACCGGTCTGCGCTCGATATGGCCCGCGGCCAAGGCAGAGCGCGTCCGTTTCGAGTTCCATTTCTCGCGGCCGATGCCGCTGGATGTCCGCATCTCAAGCGCCGACATTGCCTTGTACTGCACGCCAGCGGTGAATCTCTTTTCGCACAGTGCACTGCCGGTCAATCTCGATGGCCGCGCGATAGATCAGCGTGTTGTTCCGGACGGTCATCGTCCCGATGCCTATGAGATTTTCAGCGTTGATGAAGTCAGCGGCTGGCAAAGATATACCGATGGTCGGCGCGGCCGCTGGCTGAGAACATTTCATTCCTTTGAGTCGCTGCAGCATGAAGTCGAGCATAGTCAGGGCCGAACGTCGCTCTACTACCGCACGAGAATCGAGCAGGCCCATGGCATGGAGGGCACGATCCATCGTATTGCTTTTGTACGGGCAGACGATGCGGACTTCATCGGCCAGAATGAAACTGTTTCGATCTCGTTGACCTGCACCAACCGGGAATTGCCCGTTGCACTAGGCGTGGGCGACATCTGTCTGGGCGGCCAGAGCGCATCCAGCCTCTACACCTATCGCAACATCTCAGTGCCGACGCGTCCGCACCGCCCCGTTCTCGATGGGGAACTGCAGTGGACGCTGATTTCCAATCTGTCCCTCAACTATCTTTCACTACTTTCCATCGAGCCGCTCAAGGCGGTTATCCGCGCCTACGACTTCGCGGCTCTACATGATCTAAGGCATGCCCGGATCAGTCGTAAGCGCCTGGATGCCATCAAGGATGCACGAACCACTCCCATTGACCGCTTCCTCCGCGGCTTGCCTATCAGGGGGATGCAGACTCGTCTACGACTCGATCAGGAGGGCTTTCTTTGTGAAGGGGACCTTTTCCTATTCTGCACCGTGCTGAGCCACTTTTTCGCACTGTACGCCAGCATCAATTCCTTCCACATGCTGGAAGCGGTCAATACAAGCAATAACGAGACTTACTCATGGCCAATGAAGATCGGCTCGCAGCCACTGATCTAGCCGATTCCATGCTGGCTGATGCGAGGAATTATGACTTCTTCCGGCTCTTGGAACAGTTGCATCGACTCCACGCAGACGATTTAGAAGGTCGTGATCGCTTGCGTCCTGCTCGCCAGCGCGTGCGTCTATCGGCCCACGCTGGATTGAGCTTTCCCGTCTCGGACGTGGTTCGCGCCGAACGGCTGCCTCTGGATGCGTCCAGCGACTATCTGGTCCAGACCGCCTTTTTTGGCTTGCAGGGAACCGATTCACCACTACCCGGCTACTACCTGGACAAGCTAGCCTACGAGGCGGGACAAGGGGTTGGGATTCGCCCTGCATTTCTCGATTTCATCAATCATCGCTTACTTACCCTCCTACACCACGCATGGCGTAAGTATCGCTATTTTGTACGGTTCCAACAGAGTGCACAGGATCACTTCTCGAAGTACGTGTTTGCGCTCATAGGATTAGGGAACGACGATCTTCGTGGTGAGACGCCGATTGCCTGGAGCCGGCTGCTCAGCTTTGCGGGTCTGGTTGCGGGTCGAGGCCGATCTCCCACGATGGTCGCCGGCATCATCGCGCATTGCTTTGACCTGCGTGCGGTGCACATTCGAGCGTTCGAACTTCGTTACACCGATGTGCCTGTCGATCAGAGAAATAGCGTGGGGCGTCGCAACTCTACATTGGGTAGAGATTTCGTACTGGGGCGCCGTGCTCGTACGCGCCAAAGCAAGTTCACCGTGTCCATCAATGATCTGAGCCAGGCGCGGTTCAGAGATTTTCTTCCCACCGGCGCGGACTATCCCCGATTGTGCAAGCTCATCGAGTTTTTGCTTCGTGATCCGCATGCCTACGATCTAGAGCTAGGGCTTCGTCGCGATGAAGTTAAACCGTTGAACATTGCGCGCGAGGTCGGCAGCCATCTTGGATGGACCAGCTTTCTGCGCCAGCCAGGGAATCGCCCACCACCCATCGTACGAATCAAGGTGCGTCAATGACACTCGTCAATCCACGGCGGCGAGTGTCGCTCGTCGTTTCCAACCCGCAACGATTACGGCTGGGCACGCAGCCACGGCACAACTTCGGCGAGGCCGGCGGGTACATAGGCTCAGTTGACACCGATTGGTTGCTCGCCGATGGGCGCGGCGGCGTTGAGCCCCACCATTGCGAGATCCTCTGGGAGGACGGGGCCTTTTGTTTGGTTGATCGTTGCGGCCGCACCCGAATTAATGGCAGTCCAGACCCCCTCGGTCTGAATGTGAGTGTTCGGTTGAATGAAGGAGACCAACTGCATATCGGTCCCTTCAACGTCATCGTTCATCTGGAGCAGGGCGACCACAGCCTTCCAGATCCGCGGCGCCATCTTGCCGAGCACACGGTAGACGAACTTCTCAACACACACGAGGCAGGGCAAGAAGCCTTGCCTGCATTGCCCTTGGACGGCACCGAGACAGAGTTGGGTGAGCCACCAGCGGAAATACTTACGTTGATGCGTCCGCTGGATGAAACGTTGCTTGACCCCCTTCAAGCCATGGACGCGGTCGACGGGAAGCACGGCCTTGCAGTTACCCAATCAGCTCTCGACCCCAAACACTACGGAAGGTCTGAAGCAGACACGCCTCCCGATCTTGCCCAAACCCGATTCGAGGCCATATCAGGCTCGCCCCGTCACTCTTCTGGAGATACCCGCATGTCGTCGCAGGAACCGATACTTGGCGCCACTTACTCCCATTCCGCTCAGAACCATCCGCTCGTAGACGGTGGAGATCCGGCAAGGGCAGTCATGCCGCTGCTCGAGGGCCTCGGCGCCACGGTGGGCGAGCTTGATGCGCAGTCTAGCTATCGCTTCCTGTACGAGGCGGGTCAGACCCTAGGGGCGCTGATAGCCGGGATGCTCGCGCTGCACCAACAACGGGTTTCCGGTACCGCGAACCTTGGCCCGCACGGGCGCACCTTACAGCCTATCGAAGACAATCCGCTGCGACTGGGGCTGAGCTATCAGGACACAGTGCAGGCGTTGTTCTCCGATCGGCGCAGCCTGGTGCATTTGGCCCCGAAAGCTGCGGTCGACGAAAGTCTTACCCAACTGCATCGCCATCAGCATGCCACCGCCGCGGGCATCGCAGCGGGGCTGGATGCGCTCCTGCAAGCATTCGATCCCGTCCAGTTGCTGGAGCGTTTTCGCCGCTACCAGCCGGAGCAGGCCAGTAGCGGCGCGCAAGCCGACTGGGCATGGCATATGTACGCCCACTACTTCAGCGAGCTCAAGTCGGATCGGCAGCGAGGATTCAGCAAACTGTTCTGGGAGGTGTTTGAGCAACACTACGACAGGGCCTTGCGTGCGGAGGCGTGATGAAAAGAGCACTGAGTGTCTTGTTGATGGCAGCCATTCTTTCTGGCTGCACGACAGTGGGTAATGTGTTTAAGAAGACGGGCCAAATCTTGATGGACCCATCCATTCAAGTCGGGGCGGCAGACGACCAACCATCCGAGGTTGCTCTGAGTCTGTACGCCGGCCCTGATGTGAACCCCAATGCAGAGAGCGTGTTGCCAGAGGCCGCGGCGACGGACGAGCCTCCAGGAGTTGCAGCCTCCAGCCTCGAAGGGCCGTTTGCCATCAGTCTCAATAGCCCAAATCGGTCAGGCCTGATCGAGAGCCTGCGTACTCTGCTTGCTCATCTTGAGAGCGATGCGGAGTTGCCCACTACGCTGGGCCCCGAGTCACAGGAGGCGTATCCTCAGGTCGTAGCTATTCGCACAGGCACCAAGCCAACGGGGCTGCCCTCGGAATCGGAGGCCGCGTCCTATGACGAGGCCATGTCCTTATACGGGCACTCGCCTTCCCCGCTACCAGTTTCTGCCAGCAATGTGCCTCACTCGCCTGACGGGTTGGCCCCGGGTCAGTACCGCGCGAGCACGTCACTACCGGATGACCCAGCAGTCGGACTGCCAACATCGCGGTCCGCAACGCCAATTGCCTTTCGCATTGTGCAACTCAAGGATGACTCAATGCTCCTCAATGCGAGCGCCGACCAGTTGCAACAGAACATGAAGAAGGCGCTCGGCAGTACTTACCTCAGCGCCGATGACTATGTCCTGGTACCCGGTCAGTACAAGTTCATCAACTTCCGCCCCATCGCCGAGGAGGCCAACTACATCGCGGTCGTCGCAGATTTTCGCGATCCCAGCGAGGCCGTCTGGAAAGAGGTCTTCAGACTAGAGCCCAAGGGTCGCAAGTATGCCCTTCTCATTGCGCTGCAGGGAACCCGAGTTTCCATTATTGACGAGAGCTTTCGTCCCGTACAAACGCCTCCACCGAGTAGAAAACAATGAGCAGCAAGAATCCACTCGTCCTGTCGGAAGGGACCTTCTTTGAGCCGCAACACTTTCAGCAAATGGTGCGGGTGTTGGAGCATCAGCTGAACTTCCGCGTGAACGCATCATGTTCTTCGTATCCCTACGGCTTCATCGATCTACAGATCAACCAGGAGTTCCTGGCCTTTGGGAAATTGGCCATTACCCAGGCCAAGGGGGTGATGCCGGATGGAACAGTTTTTCATATCCCACATGATCAACCGCCGCCTGAACCTTTGGTCGTTGCCGACAAAGCCGATGATGTCGCGGATAACCAGATCGTGTACCTGACGCTTCCCCATCGTTCGGAGGGTGAGCTAGAGGTCCGCTGGCCGGATACCTACGGGAAGCATCGGTATTCCGTACGTGCAGAAGAGTTGCGCGACACCCACAGTATCAATGGTGACTATCGCTCAACCGACCTTGCAGTGCTCAACCTGCAGTTGGCCTTGGAACGTGACGATCGCAGCGCCTATACAAGCATGGCATTGGCACGCATTCGTGGTCGTAGAGCCGACGGCAGTCTCTTGCTAGACGAGGGGTTCTATCCCACCAGTCTTTCGCTTGAGGCTACCCCGCCGCTCAACCGCTTCCTGGGGGAACTCACCACGTTGGTTCGCGAGCGGGCTCGCACCATCGCTACACGAATTGGCACGCCCGGGCAGGCAGGTGTAGCTGACGTCACCGATTTTCTCTTGCTTCAGACCTTGAACCGCCTGCATGCAGAATTCCTGCAGTTGTCTCGATCGACCACGGTCCACCCGGTCGATGTCTACCATTCCTTCCTGATGGCATGCGGCGAATTGGCGACATACATGGAGGAGGGCCGAATCCCGCCAGATCTGCCGGCCTATCGTCACGATGAGCTGGCCGTGGGATTCCGGCCATTGGAGGCGACGCTGCGACGCTATCTTGGCACTATCTTGCAACCGCGAGCGGTCCCCTTGCCGATCGAGAAACAACAGTACGGCATGCTCACGGCGGCCGTACCTGATGCGGCCCTGCTCACCGATGCCGATTTCATTCTTGCGGTCTCCGCTCAAATGCCAGTCGAGAAACTGCGTCAGCAGTTCCTTCAACAAGTCAAGGTGGCCTCCATGGAGGGGCTGAACGAGTTGGTAAGTCGACAACTACCGGGCATACCCCTGTCGATTCTGCCAGTCGCCCCTAGGCATCTGCCTTATCACGCCGGTTTCAGCTACTTCGAGGTGGATCGAAGCCACCCGATGTGGCAACAGATGATGCGCAACACGAAGGGCTTCGGCTTCCATATCGCCGGTGACTATCCCGACCTCAAGATGCAGTTCTGGGCAATCAGGAGACAGTGAAATGACTATAACCGTTACCGTTGACAGCGATCGCAACTTCCACCGGACACCACAGTCTGTTGGCATCGACAAGAAACTCGATATCGCTTTCGATACCGTCGATCACATTGACCATGACGCAGATCTTGCCTTTCAGCTGCGTGGCCATAGTATCAATCCGCTGGTCGATGCCGCCTTGCCGCTGTTTGGGCTGGCAATACGCCTGCGAAAGATGGGTAAGTTCACCAAGATCAACGAGCTGCTTGAGGCAGTCCGAGACCAGATCACCGTCATCGACGAAGAGGTACGCCGACACGGATACGACACGAGCCTGCATATGGGTTATCGCTATGCCCTTTGCAGCTTCGTTGACGATGTTGTCCTGGCTACCGAGTGGGGATCAAATTCACCGTGGGCGGAGCGGTCGCTGTTGAGCATTTTTCATAACGAGACCTGGGGCGGCGAGAAGTTCTTCACTGTGCTTTCCCGAATGCTGATGGACCCAGAGCGCTATCGGGATGTTCTGGAATTCAAGTACTTCTGCCTGTGTCTGGGCTTCAAGGGCAAATACGGTGTGCGCCACAATCAGGATGAGGCGCTCAAGGAGATCATCGTCAAACTTCATCGGGCGTTGCGTCAGCTGCGTGGGGAAGCGCCGGAGGTGTTGACTGACGCGCGTACCAATATCGCCTCGCGAAGCTATCGGCTGGGGCGCCAGTGGCCGCTTTGGGCCCCTTGGGCAGTTGCGGCAGGAGTGCTGGCCGGTGTTTTCGTGCTGTTTGCCATGAACCTGGACAATACCACCGACCTGGTCCTGCATTCGCTGGACGGAATTCTCAAGCCCTGAGCGGGACTGCAGCAGGGAGTACGGTATGCCCACCCAATCCGATCTGCGCTTTACCTTCGCCGTCGGCAAGACCGCGTTCGAGGTCATCGAGTTCACCCTGGACGAAGGCCTGTCCGAGGGCTACTGCCTAACGCTCGAACTGGCCAGT
>NZ_JAQZAB010000005.1:0-459 GCF_028640915.1 Pseudomonas sp. B3G-3
GCCAACCGCAACCGGGTCGAGACCGAGCGCCTGATCGGCTTCTTCGTCAACACCCAGGTGCTCAAGGCCGAGGTCGACGGGCAATCGAGCTTCAGCGACTTCCTCGCCCAGGTCAAAGGCCGTGCCCTGGAAGCCCAGGAGCATCAGGACCTGCCTTTCGAGCAATTGGTGGAAGCCCTGAACCCGGAGCGCAGCCTGAGCTACAGCCCGCTGTTCCAGGTGCTGTTCAACCATCAGGCCGCTGCCCGTCAGGGCGCCCGGGGCCTGGAGGTTCCCGGCTTGCAGGTGGAGATGCTCAGTGGCGAGGAGAGCAGTACCCAGTTCGACCTGAGCCTGGACACCTTCGAGTCCGAGGACGGTCTCTGGGCATCGCTGACCTACGCCACCGACCTGTTCGAACCCTCGACCATCGAGCGCCTGGCCCAGTCCTGGGTGCAGTTGCTGCAGGGCATTGTCCAG
>NZ_JAQZAB010000006.1:0-501 GCF_028640915.1 Pseudomonas sp. B3G-3
ATAGCGAATTCTTTTTCATGAAGATCAAGAGCGTCTTTCCCGGTAATCCGTGAAGAACCAAAAAAAAGGGGCGGTATGACCCGCCCACCTTTTTTCCCTAGTCCCTGTGTTCCTTTTCATCGTCCTGATGAATCGCATCCTGCGATGTCCTGACCATCATCCTTGATGGCTGTGTCTATCCGTCGACACAGGGCTGATATTAGAGAGTTTCCATGACAGAGCAATGGCACTGACAGCTGTAAAAAGTGTCGAACACCGTTCTAGACACTAGAATAAGTTCTTATTAATCAATAAGATAACCAAAAACCTCAGATCAAATAGACAACTTTCATACCGCATAAAAACCGAACACTTACGAAAGAGTAAGCCTTTACTTACATGCTCTTTCAGCTATTGAACGCGCGCCTGCCTATTTCATCTGACTCCTATCGATCACCCAATAAAAAGGTTCTTCACGGAATACCGGGAAAGACGCTCTTGATCTTCATGAAAAAGAATTCG
>NZ_JAQZAB010000007.1:0-277 GCF_028640915.1 Pseudomonas sp. B3G-3
GGAGATGTCGACGGCGGCATTGGTCTCGGTCAGGTTGGCGATGTCGGCGGACAGCACGGCCGCATCATTGGTGCCGAGGATATGCACGGTGACCGAAGTGAGGGTGCCATCGGCACTGCTCACGGCGAAGGTGTCGGTGTAGGTGGTGCTGGCGGCGAACTCGTTGTGGGCGGAGTCGGCGACGTAGGTCCAGGCACCGCTGGTGTCGATGGAGAACTTGCCGTAGTTGCCAGCGGTGTCGGTTTGGGCAATGAAGGTTGCGGCGCTGTCGACGTCG
>NZ_JAQZAB010000008.1:0-409 GCF_028640915.1 Pseudomonas sp. B3G-3
GTTGATACCGACGGTCGGGGTGAAAGTCGCGGTCCAGGTGATGCCGCCATCGCTGCTGCTGACCGCGGTCAGGGTGCCGTTGGCGATGGTCAGGTCGGCGTTGGTAAAACCGCTGACTGCTTCGCTGAAAGTGATGGTCACCAGCGAGGTTTCACCGGCGCTGAGAGCACTGTCGGCGACCACGATAGTCGCGGTCGGCCGCACTGTATCGATCGCGTAGTTGTTGGAATCGGTGGTCCCGCTGCCGGCGTTGCCGGCCTGGTCGGCGATACCGGTGTTGTCCAGGGTGATCAGGTTGGTCGTATCGCTGATGCTGGCGCTCGGGGTGAAGGTCGCGGTCCAGGTGATGCCGCCATCGCTGCTGCTCACCGCGGTCAGGGTGCCGTTGGCGATGGTCAGGTCGGCGTTG
>NZ_JAQZAB010000002.1:0-463 GCF_028640915.1 Pseudomonas sp. B3G-3
GAAGGCCGGCGAGAGTCATGATGAGGTGTTCAGCGTGCAGGTCAGCGATGGCCTGGGCGGTGTCGACACCCAGCTGGTGACGATCACTGTCACCGGTACCAACGACGCCGCCGTACTGTCCTCGGCCAGCGTCACGCTGAGCGAAACCAATGCTCCATTGACTACCGGCGGCAGCCTGACCGTCAGCGATATCGACAGCCCGGAAAGCTTCCAGGCGCAAATCGACACCGCCGACAACTACGGCAAGTTCTCCATCGGCACCGGCGGTGCCTGGACCTACATCGCCGACTCCGCCCACAACGAGTTCGCCGCCGGCACCACCTACACCGACACCTTCGCCGTGAGCAGTGCCGACGGCACCCTCACTTCGGTCACCGTGCATATCCTCGGCACCAACGATGCCGCCGTGCTGTCCGCCGACATCGCCAACCTGACCGAGACCAATGCCGCCGTCGACATCTCC
>NZ_JAQZAB010000009.1:0-214 GCF_028640915.1 Pseudomonas sp. B3G-3
GCGTCGAAAGCCGGTGGCGCCCTGCTCGAAGGCGGAGACCAGGCCCCAGACGTGGCGCACCGGCACACCGCCCTGCCAGAGGGTGAAGTGCGCGGACTGATCGAGGACTTGACCGAAGTCGATGGCCGGATCAAAACTGGCCAGTTCGAGCGTCAGGCAGTAGCCCTCGGACAGGCCTTCGTCCAGGGTGAACTCAATGACCTCGAACGCGGTC
>NZ_JAQZAB010000010.1:0-208 GCF_028640915.1 Pseudomonas sp. B3G-3
AAAATTCGATGGCGTATCGGAGTCGTGGTTTCAGCGCGCCAAAGGATTGGATAGCCAGCAAGATGAAGCCAAGGACGCTGAGATGGTGCGCCTCTATCAACAGGCTTCCGAGCGCGGGCACTACAAAGCCATGCTCAATCTGGCCGGTCTCTATGTGCGTGGAATTGGCGTTGTCAAAGACGAAGGAAAGGCGGTCGATCTTGTTGAG
>NZ_JAQZAB010000011.1:0-251 GCF_028640915.1 Pseudomonas sp. B3G-3
CCGGCGCCGCCGACGATCAGGGTCTTGTCGGTGGAGAGCGTGCCGTTGTCGACGCTGACCGAACCATTCGAGCCTTTTTGCGCAGCGATCACGGTGTTGCCAGCGGTCTGCACCTTGGCGCCGTTGGTGAGCGACAGCGAGCCGTTGCCCGACTGGCCCACGGTCATGTCGCCGAGGGTTTTCCAGAGGCTGCTCGCGCCATCGACGCTGGCGGTGCCAGTGGAACCCAGGTCGGCAGCGATGATGCTGTC
>NZ_JAQZAB010000012.1:0-640 GCF_028640915.1 Pseudomonas sp. B3G-3
ACTGTCGATGTTTAGAAATCTGTTCAACCGTAAAAACAAAACTGCAGCCACTGAACCTGCGCCGGACCTCCGCAGCCAGCGCCCATCTGCCGGGGAGATCCGCACCAAGGGGTTGAACGAGACCCTGTTCCTCTCGCCTCTGCCGGTTTACACAGGTCAGGCACAAGTATCATGCCGTAACTTTTCGGAGATGAACGAAACATTCCTCGAGCTAGGAGGAAGTAACCGGGGAATGGTTGAACAGGGAAAGATATTGGCCGCAGGAATTTGGATACTACTGGTTCTCGCTTTTATCGCGCCTGCTCTTATCGTTCTTTATGGGATGCTCGCCTATCCTCAAAATTTTCCTAATCCGCTCAAAGATCTGATGATGTGTGTTCAAGCCTTTTCTGGATATGCTCTCTACGGCATCCTCCCTCTAGGTGCGTATATCTATGGAATGCTCTCCGACGTATTCAAAGGAACAAAGACCTACCCCGTCCGCTTCAACCGTCAACGCCGCGAAGTCTGTTACGTCGACAGCAAAACCCATCGAGTCCTGATTGTCCCCTGGGAAAATGTCGTCGCCTGGGTTTCCAATACTCAAGGCGTCACCAGCTATGGCGCCACACGCCAGTACACCTTTGGCATGGGCCTGGAA
>NZ_JAQZAB010000013.1:0-678 GCF_028640915.1 Pseudomonas sp. B3G-3
TTCGAGCTTCTGCCGATAGGCGCCGGCCAGCACGCCCACTCGCCAGGCCTCGTCGAGCCGATAGCTGCCTCCGATGTTCAGGTTGAAGCCATTGCCGTCGGCACTGGCGCCGCTGCGCTGGCTGTCGAAGTCCTGGTGCTGGCCACCCGCGGCGACAATCGCCCGCCATTGACCCACGCCCTGCCAGTTTTCCCAATCGGCCTGCCATTGGTTGCGCAACTCATCCTGGTGCGCACGCAGGGTGCCCTGGGCCATTTCCGGGAGCAGGGTGATTTCCCAGGGCGCTGCCAGCAGGGAGTAAGCGTAATCGGCGATCAGCCGCTGGCCGGCTTCGGTGGGGTGGACCGAGTCGTTATAGATCAACTTGCTCGGGTCAGGTGTGGCGCTGTGAATGCCATAGCGGGCGTTTTCCGTACAGCCATTGCCACTGAAGCAGGTGGCGGTGAGATTCTGATCGGTGGCCAGGCCGAACTGTGCCGGGTTGGCGAAGCTTTCCTTCAAGAGCACGGGAATATTGAGGGGAATGACTTCGGCATCGACCGTCTGTAGTTGCCGCACCAACTCGGTGTTGAACTGGGCGCTGAGTTGGGAGGTGAACCCTTGCAACGGGCTGCCGTTGATCGCCGGGGTCAGGCCGATATCCGGCAGCAGCCAGACCATGATGTAGCGGGCGCCGGC
>NZ_JAQZAB010000014.1:0-310 GCF_028640915.1 Pseudomonas sp. B3G-3
CAACAACACTGACACCAACAGCGTGCAAGTGACGGTGACCGATGCCAATGGCAACCCGGTGCCTAATGCCGAGGTGAAGTTCACCGCGACCAATGGTGCGACGATCCCAGGTACTGCCACGACAGGTGCAGACGGCAAAGTGTCGGTGACGTTGACCAGCACCACCGCCGGCACCAGCGTGGTCACCGCCACCGTGGGTAGCAGCACTCAAAGCGTCAACAGCACCTTTATCGCCCATGCCGGCTCAGCCGAAATTGGCAGCGGTGCGTTGGTCATGACCACCGATAACCAACTGGCCGACGGCATGGCG
>NZ_JAQZAB010000015.1:0-420 GCF_028640915.1 Pseudomonas sp. B3G-3
TGCCAAGGAGTGCGGCTGAAGTACGCCTTTATCAAGCAGCGCGCGGGCGACTATTCGATTCGGCGGCTTTGTCTGACGCTTAAAGTCCATCCCAGGGGAGTGGCGGCGTTTATGGCTATCGCAAAGTCCATGACGATCTGCGCGAGGTCGGTGAAGATTGTGGTCGCCATCGTGTAGCGAGGCTGATGCGTCTTGAAGGTCTGCGCTCTCAGACAGGGTATCGACGCCGCCCTGGAAGGTACGGCGGTAAGCCAGCGGTCGCCTCACCCAATTTGCTGAAGCGCCAGTTTGATGTCGTAGAACCCAACAAAGTTTGGGTCACCGACATCACCTACATTCGCACTTATGAAGGCTGGCTGTATTTGGCTGTGGTGTTGGATCTGTTTTCTCGCCAGGTCGTTGGCTGGTCAATGAAGTCGC
>NZ_JAQZAB010000016.1:0-659 GCF_028640915.1 Pseudomonas sp. B3G-3
TCGCCTTGCCCTGGGCAACATCCAGCAACGCCACACCATCGCTCAGCAGCAGCGAGGCGAGCATTCAGACACCGGATGGTGGGCCAGTCATTCGCTGAAAAAACTGACGTCTTCTTCCAATTCTTTCCAGGAGGTTTAGGACGTTTCCTAGATCAATGCCGTGGGTGACTTGCTAGCCTGGCTCGGCTGTTCAGCTTGGCCGAATCTGGATGTGACCAGGCCAAAAACGAGTTGCGCTGACATCAAGTCCGCGCACCAGAGCTCGCTCGCTATGTCGCAGTCCAAAGGAACAAAGGATGTTCAACAGAGCCAATGAAACTCACTTCAGCCTGAGCATTGAAGGCGTCCAAAGCGACTTGCAAGTAGTCTCTTTCAAGGGGACCGAAGGCATCAGCCAGCCGTTCCGTTTCGATCTGGAACTGGTCAGCGAGAACCCCGACCTGGACCTGGAAACGCTGCTGCACAAGCAGGCGTTCCTGGCCTTCGACCCGGCTGCTTTGAACGGCGAGGGCAGCGGCATCCACGGCCAGATCTACCGCGTGGCCCAGGGCGATGCCGGCAAGCGGCTGACCCGCTACAAGGTGTCGCTGGTGCCGCAGCTGGCCTACCTCGAACACCGCACCAACCAGCGCATCTACCAGCAGCTGTCGGCGCCGAAG
>NZ_JAQZAB010000017.1:0-246 GCF_028640915.1 Pseudomonas sp. B3G-3
GCGACGGCTGCGCCGTCGATCGCAGCCTCGCAGGCTCGGCA
Source organism: Pseudomonas sp. B3G-3 (assembly GCF_028640915.1). Lineage (NCBI taxonomy): Bacteria > Pseudomonadati > Pseudomonadota > Gammaproteobacteria > Pseudomonadales > Pseudomonadaceae > Pseudomonas > Pseudomonas sp. B3G-3. The sequence goes on from NZ_JAQZAB010000017.1 coordinate 42, forward strand.
GCGGCTACAAGACACCGCGGGCCCTGTAGCCGCTGGCTCAGCCTGCGACCGGCTGCAACGCAGCCGCTAAACCAGTGCACGCGGTGTACCTGATACAACGCGGTTACCGGGTTTGCGACGGCTACGCCGCCGATCGCAGGCTCGGCAGCGGCTACACAGCCACCGCGATCCCCTGTAGCCGCTGCCGAAGGCTGCGATCGGCTGC
>NZ_JAQZAB010000018.1:0-618 GCF_028640915.1 Pseudomonas sp. B3G-3
CTTGTTGAGCAAGCGATGAAACTCAACTCTCCCCATGCGTTTTATCTCATGGGCGTCATGCTGCAGCAAGGGGTCGGCGTTAAACAGGACGATCGCGCTGCAATGAGTTTCTTTCGAAGGTCAGCTGACTTGGGAAATCGCTATGGGCAGCACGCAGCAGGAGAGGCAATTCGTGATGCATTTATTCGACAGGGAGAGCCGGAAAAAAGTCGTGGATTTTCTATTGCCGTGCAAATGCTGGAGTGTGCACTAGGGCAAGACTTAGCTGCGGCGGGACATACACTGGGCCTGCATTTTCTAATTGTAGAAAATGACACATTTCGGGCCTTAGAGTACTTCCAAAGATCAGCATCTCTCGGGAGTAACAAGAGTCTTTTCACACTCTATAGGACTTTCGAGAATGGAGAGTATGGAGTTTTGAAAGACCCCCAGAGAGCCGCTTGTTACTACAACCTCAGAAAGCAACTCCAGGCCGATCCAGAGAAACGCTTCCCTGACATTGATCGCCTGTGCCCTTTACCTCCATCACCGGCCCGTACTAGTACTAGCGGCCAGCCCTCGCCGCGCGTCGGCCTCTGGCATCAGGTAGGAAATCCCTCCGTGATGTTCCGCGCAGCC
>NZ_JAQZAB010000019.1:0-706 GCF_028640915.1 Pseudomonas sp. B3G-3
AGAGCTGCCGCCGGCCAAGGCATCGTTAGGCGCTACGAAATTCACGGTACCGCTGCTGGCGCCGACTGGGATGGTGATGGTCTGGCCATTCGACAGGGTGACCACGACCGGCGAGCCGGTGACTGGAGCGGTGACCGATGCGGTGTACACCACCACGCCACCTTCAGCGACGCTAGGAGTGGCGGTCAGGCTAACGGTTGAGGTGTCGATGGTGTCGGTCACGTCGGTGACGGCCGGCGTGGTGTTCGGCACCAGGCTCTCGAAGTTCCCGCCTACGGCGTCTTTGATGCTGACTTCAACCTTGCCGGCATCCTTGTACACATCATCAGCTGGAGCAGCGACGGTGACGGAGCCTGTGGTTGCACCGGCAGCAATGGTGATCACTGCGCCGTTCGACAGGGTCACGGTTACCGGAGTGCCAGCGGCATTGGTCAGGGTCGCGGTGTAAACGATCGAACCGCCTTCGGCAACGGTATCGGTCGCGCTGAGCGTCAGGTTGGTGGTGTCCGGGGTATCGGTAACCGAGGTTTCAGCTGGTTTGCTGTCAACGTCGAGTTTTTCGTAATTGCCGCCAGTCGCACCGGTGATGGTGGTGCTCAGAGAGCTACCGCCTGCCAATGCATCGTTCGGAGCCGTGAAATTCACAGTACCGGAAGACTCGCCCACCGGGATGGTGATGGTTTGGCCGTTGGACAGGGTGACCACG
>NZ_JAQZAB010000020.1:0-299 GCF_028640915.1 Pseudomonas sp. B3G-3
TCCCTTCCTGTGGTGGATGCCAAAAGCCCTGTTCAACCACTCACGAGTATTGCGAGCGAGTCGTTCGTGATTTGCCCATTCTCGGCCGTGCAGTGCGCCTCAGCGTTTTGCTCAGACGTGTTGGCTGTCGTGACTGCGGCAAACGCATGGAGACTGTCAGTTGGCTGGATCGCTATGCCCGTATGACGCGCCGCTTGGCCGATGCGGTGATTCAAGCCTGTGAGCGCCTTCCCACGTTACACGTGGCTCAACTGTTTGGGTTGCATTGGGACACCGTTCGGCTGCTAGAGCGTCGCGCC
>NZ_JAQZAB010000021.1:0-395 GCF_028640915.1 Pseudomonas sp. B3G-3
ATCACCAGTTTCTCGGCGGCGGCCGTCACTGTGTCGCCGTCCTTATCGGTAGCTTGCAGCAAGGTGCCGAGGTTGAGGGTGATGTCGTTCTCGTCATTGCCGGCTGGATGGTCCAGCGGCTGCAGCAGGGTAAAGCTGTAGGCACCGGCTGCACTGAGGCTGAAGGTGAATACATCGACGGCACCGGCTTTGGCGGTCAGGGTGTCGCCGAGGACGCTGTAGACCAGCGCCACTCCGCCCGAACTCAATGCTGGCAAGCCACTGGTGTCGCTCGACAGGGCATAGGTCAGCGGTACATCGGCTCCAGATTGGAAGATACCGGTAACGCTACCGCTGGCCGTGGTCGCCTCGCCGGGTACATCACCCACACCACCGGCGATGCCATTGGCCAGGCC
>NZ_JAQZAB010000022.1:0-283 GCF_028640915.1 Pseudomonas sp. B3G-3
CGCCATCGTTATCCGTGGCCTGGAGTATCGTGCCCAGATTAATGGTGATGTCGTTCTCGTCGTTGCCCGCTGGATGGTCCAGCGGTTGCAGCAGGGTGAAGCTGTAGGCCCCGGCGGCACTGAAGCTGAAGGTGAAGACATCGACGGCACCCGCCTTGGCGGTCAGGGTGTCGCCAGCGACGCTGTACACCAGCGCCACTCCACCGGAAGTCAGGGCAGGCAGGCCGCTGGTGTCGCTCGACAGGGAGTAAGTCAGCGGTACATCGGCGCCGGACTGGAAGAT
>NZ_JAQZAB010000023.1:0-204 GCF_028640915.1 Pseudomonas sp. B3G-3
TTCGAGAACCTGGTACCGAACCCGACACCGGCGGTGACCACCATCACCGACTCGCCGGACACCACCGGCCTGACCCTGACCGCCAACGGTACCGTCGTCGAAGGTGGCCAGATCACCTACACCGCGACCCTGACCAACCCGGCCCAGACCCCGGTCACCGTGACCCTGTCCAACGGTTCGACCATCACCATCGACGCCGGTAAA
>NZ_JAQZAB010000024.1:0-213 GCF_028640915.1 Pseudomonas sp. B3G-3
AGAACAATCAGGCTGCCCGCGGCGATTTCAGCCGTACCGGCATCCGCCACAAACGTGGTGTCCACAGTGCGCTCGCTGCCGTTGATGCTGGCTTTCAAGGTGCTGCTGCCTGCCTGGGTGCTGGTCAGTGTCATGCTGGCCACGCCCGACGCATTGGTGGTCGCGGTGCTGCTGGTCAGCGCTGCTTTACCAGACTCCACGCTGAAGGTGACG
>NZ_JAQZAB010000025.1:0-217 GCF_028640915.1 Pseudomonas sp. B3G-3
GCGCAGTCGAAACGGAAAACTCCTTGAGATTCAACGAGTTACACGGTTTTCGACAGCGGTTACGCTTCAGTTCATCGAGGCCCTGAAGGAGTTGGTAGGGTGTCTTGTTTTCACCTTATTAACGGTTCGATCTTCTCGGTCGAAAGCGGAGAAAAATAGGTGTTGACAGCAGCGTGTAACGCTGTAGAATTCGCCTCCCGCTGACGAGAGATCGGAA
>NZ_JAQZAB010000026.1:0-216 GCF_028640915.1 Pseudomonas sp. B3G-3
GACGCTGACCTTACCGCTTGAGCCTTTTTGCGCAGCGATCACGGTGTTGCCAGCGGTCTGCACCTTGGCGCCGTTGGTCAGCGACAGCGAGCCGTTGCCCGACTGGCCCACGATCATGTCGCCCAGGCTTTTCCAGAGGCTGCCCGCGCCATCGACGCTGGCGCTGCCAGTGGAGCCCAGGTCGGCAGCGATGATGCTGTCCTGGCTGTTGACCTG
>NZ_JAQZAB010000027.1:0-713 GCF_028640915.1 Pseudomonas sp. B3G-3
CAAACCATCACCATCCCGGTGGGCGAGTCTTCCGGTACCGTGAATTTCACGGCTCCGAACGATGCACTGGCGGGCGGCAGCTCCTTGAGCGCGACCATCACCGGCGCGACTGGCGGCAACTACGAGAAGCTCGATGTCGACAGCAAGCCTGCTGACACATCAGTTACCGATACTCCGGATACCACTACCCTCAGCCTGACAGCGACTGACACCGTCGCCGAAGGCGGCTCGATTGTTTACACCGCCACCCTGACCAACGCAGCGGGCACTCCGGTGACCGTAACCCTGAGCAACGGTGCAGTGATCACTATCGCCGCCGGTGCTACTACCGGCTCCGTGACCGTCGCCGCCCCTGCGGACGACGTTTACAAAGACGCTGGCAAGGTTGAAGTCAGCATCAAAGAGACTACTGGCGGCAACTTCGAGAACCTCGTTCCGAGCACTACCCCAGCTGTGACTGACGTCACCGATACCATCGATACCTCGACTGTTTCGCTGACCGCCACTCCGTCTGTAGCTGAAGGTGGCGTTGTCGTTTACACCGCGTCCGTGACAGCCCCAGTGACTGGTTCGCCTGTAGTCGTCACTTTGTCCAACGGCCAGACCATCACTATTCCTGTAGGTGAATCGTCCGGCACCGTGAACTTCACCGCGCCAAACGATGCCCTGGCGGGCGGTAGCTCCCTGAGCACCACCATCACCGGCGCTACCGG
>NZ_JAQZAB010000028.1:0-459 GCF_028640915.1 Pseudomonas sp. B3G-3
CTGGACAATGCCCTGCAGCAACTGCACCCAGGACTGGGCCAGGCGCTCGATGGTCGAGGGCTCGAACAGGTCGGTGGCGTAGGTCAGCGATGCCCAGAGACCGTCTTCGGATTCGAAGGTGTCCAGGGTCAGGTCGAACTGCGCGGCGCGTCCCTGCCAGCTCAGGGTTTCGATACTGAGATCGTCCAGGCGCTGGCTGTGCGCGCCCTTCTTGACCGCGGTCTGATGGTTGAACATCACCTGGAACAGCGGACTGTGGCTCAGGCTGCGCTCGGGGCGCAGGGCCTCCACCAGTTGCTCGAAGGGCAGGTCCTGATGGGACTGCGCCATCAAGGCGGTCTGCTTGACCTGTTGCAGGAAATCAATGAAGCCCAGCTGACCGTCGACCTCGGCCTTGAACACCTGGGTGTTGACGAAGAAGCCGATCAGGCGCTCGGTCTCGACCCGGTTGCGGTTGGC
>NZ_JAQZAB010000001.1:0-887 GCF_028640915.1 Pseudomonas sp. B3G-3
GCCGATGCGGATTTTCTGGTCGTGTTCGATGTTCTCGTCCCAGTCGCGCTGGGCGTGGATGAAGATCTGTTCGGCGCCTTTTTTGTCTTCGATGCGCAGTTCGTTGTAGCCGGCGCCGCCGGGGGAGCTCATGGACTTGAAGACGGTACGGGTCTTGTTCGCCGGCAGGGCGTAAGGCACCGGGTGTTCCTTGTGGTACAGGCAGCCGGTGATCAGCGGCTGGTCGGGGTCGCCCTCGAGGAAGGTCACCAGTACTTCCATGCCGATGCGCGGGATGACGATGGCGCCGTAGCGGTCGCCGGCCCAGCTAGAGGACACGCGCAGCCAGCAGCTGGTCTTGTCGTCGGCCTTGCCTTCGCGGTCCCAGTGGAACTGCACCTTGACCCGGCCGTACTGGTCGCAGTGGATTTCTTCGCCCTTGGGGCCGGTGACCACCGCGGTCTGGCTGCCGAGGACGCGCGGTTTCGGGTGGTTCAGGGCCGGGCGGTAGAACACCTGCCAGGGCGTGGCGAGGAAGCGGTTGCGGTAGCCCTGGTGGAAGTCGTCCTTGTTGTCGGTGGTGTCGCTGGTCACCGACTCTTCCAGCACCTGCGGCTGCTTGCCTTCGTGGACGATATGGGTCAGCAGCCACAGGTCGTTCCACTCGCTGCGCGGGTGCTCGGATAGCTCCAGGAAGTGGCCACTGACCAGCCGTGTCTGGTCGCCCCAGCCTTCGGCCTGCTGGTAGTCGGCGCGGTGGCGTTCGAGGGCGCGCTGGCTGAGGAATTTGCCGCGCGCACGGTCGGTGAAACGGCCCGGGTAGTCGTAGTCTTCCAGGTCCGGTTCTTCGCTTTCAGCCTCGGGTTTATAGGCCGCTTCCAGCTGCAGGCGCGGCTTCTCGAAGTCGT
>NZ_JAQZAB010000029.1:0-213 GCF_028640915.1 Pseudomonas sp. B3G-3
GGCGCTGGAGACCCTGCGGGTCTATCGCAGCCTCGCGGGGCTCGGCAGCGGCTACAGGGAACGGGGACACCCCTCGATATTCCGGTCAGGCTCAAGGTTTGTGTAGCCGCTGCCGCAGGCTGCGATCGAGCGGTACGCTCGTAGGGATCTTGTGGGCGCTGGAGACCCTGCGGGTCTATCGCAGCCTCGCGGGCTCGGCAGCGGCTACAGGGA
>NZ_JAQZAB010000030.1:0-583 GCF_028640915.1 Pseudomonas sp. B3G-3
ACCGGAAGACTCGCCCACCGGGATGGTGATGGTTTGGCCGTTGGACAGGGTGACCACGACTGGCGAGCCGGTGACCGGAGCTGTCACGGACGCGGTGTAGACCACAGTGCCGCCTTCAGCCACGGACGGAGTTGCCGTCAGGCTGACAGTCGAAGTGTCGATGGTGTCAGTCACATCGGTAACGGCCGGCGTGGTGCTTGGCACCAGATTCTCGAAGTTGCCGCCAGCGGCATCCTTGATGGTGACTTCGACTTTACCCGCGTCCTTGTACACATCGTCAGCCGGGGCTGCGACGGTCACGGAACCTGTGGTGGCGCCGGCGGCGATGGTAATCACCGCGCCGTTCGACAGAGTCACGGTAACCGGCGTGCCCGCGGCGTTAGTTAGGGTCGCGGTGTAAACAATGGACCCACCCTCGGCGACGGTATCGGTCGCAGTCAGACTGAGGGTGGTGGTGTCCGGTGTATCGGTGACCGAGGTGTCCGCTGGCTTGCTATCAACATCCAGCTTCTCGTAGTTGCCGCCGGTAGCGCCGGTGATGGTGGTGCTCAGGGAGCTACCGCCCGCCAGGGCATCGTTTGGC
>NZ_JAQZAB010000031.1:0-250 GCF_028640915.1 Pseudomonas sp. B3G-3
ACCGGAAGACTCGCCCACCGGGATGGTGATGGTTTGGCCGTTGGACAGGGTGACCACGACCGGCGAACCGGTGACCGGAGCAGTGACGGAAGCGGTGTAAACGACAACGCCGCCTTCAGCCACGGACGGCGTTGCCGTCAGCGAAACAGTGCTGGTGTCGATGGTATCGGTGACATCGGTCACTGCCGGGGTGGTGCTCGGCACCAGGTTCTCGAAGTTGCCGCCAGCAGCATCCTTGATGGTGACTTCG
>NZ_JAQZAB010000032.1:0-433 GCF_028640915.1 Pseudomonas sp. B3G-3
GCTGAAGGCCACCGACAAGGATGGCGACACCGTGACGGCCGCGGCCGAGAAACTGGTGATCACCGTCGATGACGATACGCCAACCGCAACCGGAGCCGCCGAGGCCGGTACTGTCGATGAAGACGGATTGGCCAATGGTATTGCCGGTGGTGTGGGCGACGTAGCTGGCGAAGCAACGACTGCCAGCGGTAGCGTGACCGGTATCTTCCAGTCGGGTGCCGACGTACCGCTGACCTACTCCTTGTCGAGCGATACCAGTGGCTTGCCGGCATTGAGTTCGGGCGGAGTGGCGCTGGTGTATAGCGTCGCCGGCGACACCCTCACTGCCAAGGCGGGCGCCGTCGATGTGTTCACCTTCAGCCTCAGTGCCGCCGGTGCCTACAGCTTTACCCTGCTGCAGCCGCTGGATCACCCGGCCGGTAACGATGAAAAC
>NZ_JAQZAB010000033.1:0-310 GCF_028640915.1 Pseudomonas sp. B3G-3
CGCCATGCCGTCGGCCAGTTGGTTATCGGTGGTCATGACCAACGCACCGCTGCCAATTTCAGCCGAGCCGGCATGGGCGATAAAGGTGCTGTTGACGCTTTGCGTGCTGCTACCGACGCTGGCGGTAACCACACTGATGCCCGCGGTGGTGCTGGTCAGTGGCATCTCCACGATACCGGCGGCGTTGGTGGTACCCGACGCGGCAATAGTCGCACCGTTGGTGGCCACAAAGCCCACCGCCTGGTTGGCAACCGGGTTGCCATTGGCATCGGTCACCGTCACTTGCACGCTGTTGGTGTCAGTGTTGTTG
>NZ_JAQZAB010000034.1:0-233 GCF_028640915.1 Pseudomonas sp. B3G-3
CCGCAAAACCTGAGTCCGCGATCTGCCTGGAAAACCACATCGCCTGGTTTTACGACGGCTGCGCCGCCGATCGCAGCCTGCGGCAGCGGCTACAGGGACCGCGATGCCTGTGTAGCCGCTGCCGGGCTTGCGAGGCTGCGAACGGCAACGCAGTTGCCGCAAAACCTGAGTCTGCGATCTGCCTGGAAAACCACATCGCCTGGTTTTACGACGGCTACGCCGCCGATCGCAGG
>NZ_JAQZAB010000035.1:0-237 GCF_028640915.1 Pseudomonas sp. B3G-3
GTAGGTCATCGTCAAGATTAAATTCCGAAACCCCAATTGCGAAAGCAGTTGGGGTTTTGTTTTTGTAGAAGTTCCCGATTTTGCTGGCACGTTCGGCCCTTGAGCCAACGGTCCGGCCACAGAATTTCTTGACGACCATAGAGCATTGGAACCACCTGATCCCATCCCGAACTCAGCAGTGAAACGATGCATCGCCGATGGTAGTGTGGGGTTTCCCCATGTGAGAGTAGGTCATCG
>NZ_JAQZAB010000036.1:0-257 GCF_028640915.1 Pseudomonas sp. B3G-3
GCTGCCGCAGGCTGCGAAAGGTCCGCAGGACCTCCAGCGGCATCACTATTTATGCTCCCGTTTTGCCGCGCTCAGTGGTGCTTATAGAGTCTGATCAAAAAATGATCGCCTGTCTGTAGAGCACAGCCAACATGGCCTGCAGCCGCTTGCACTCAGGTTATCCACAAGCGGCTCCACAGAGATTGGGGGTAAGGCATCCACACTTTCATGACCACCTGATGAAGCTTTTGTAGCCGCTGCCGCAGGCTGCGAAAGGT
>NZ_JAQZAB010000037.1:0-368 GCF_028640915.1 Pseudomonas sp. B3G-3
TGAAGATGGCCTGGCCAATGGCATTGCCGGCGGTGTCGGCGACGTAGCGGGCGAAGCCACCACGGCCAGCGGCAGCGTGACCGGGATCTTCCAGTCGGGTGCCGATGTACCGCTGACTTACTCCTTGTCGAGCGACACCAGTGGCTTGCCAGCTCTGACGTCCGGCGGAGTGGCACTGGTGTACAGCGTCGCTGGCGATACCCTGACCGCCAAGGCTGGCGCAACCGATGTATTCACCTTCAGCCTCAGTGCCGCCGGTGCCTACAGCTTCACCCTGCTGCAGCCGCTGGATCACCCAGCGGGCGACAACGAGAACGACATCACCATTAATCTGGGCACGATACTCCAGGCCACGGATAACGATGGCG
>NZ_JAQZAB010000038.1:0-205 GCF_028640915.1 Pseudomonas sp. B3G-3
TAGCTTGTCGAGTGATACCAGCGGCCTGCCAGCCCTGAGTTCGGGTGGAGTGGCGCTGGTCTATAGCATCGCTGGCGATACCCTGACCGCCAAAGCCGGTGCCGTCGATGTGTTCACCTTCAGCCTCAGCGCCGCGGGCGCCTACAGCTTTACCCTGCTGCAGCCGCTGGATCATCCAGCCGGCAATGATGAAAACGACATCACC
>NZ_JAQZAB010000039.1:0-230 GCF_028640915.1 Pseudomonas sp. B3G-3
AACGCAGGTATTGAGCCGTGGGTAACCCGGCAGGGATGCCGGGTTAGCCGCCCCAGGCCAGGGATGGCCTGTGGCGGCGGCCCACGGATCAATGCCTTCGTTCGGGTATGCCGAGCCTAGGCGAGGCACCGAGTGGTGGGGCAAAGCGCTTTGGTTACTTTTGCGCTTTTCAAAAGTGACCCGCCGTAAGGGCCATCCCTTTCAAGGTCTTTTCGTTTTGGCAGCCTTGA
>NZ_JAQZAB010000040.1:0-294 GCF_028640915.1 Pseudomonas sp. B3G-3
GCTGCAAGCTACCGATAAGGACGGCGACACAGTGACGGCCGCCGCCGAGAAACTGGTGATTACCGTCGATGACGACACCCCAACCGCAACCGGAGCCGCCGAGGCCGGAACCGTCGATGAAGACGGCCTGGCCAATGGTATTGCCGGTGGTGTCGGTGATGTAGCGGGTGAAGCCACAGTGGCCAGCGGCAGCGTTACCGGTATCTTCCAATCCGGCGCCGATGTACCACTGAGCTATAGCTTGTCGAGTGATACCAGCGGCCTGCCAGCCCTGAGTTCGGGTGGAGTGGCGCT
>NZ_JAQZAB010000041.1:0-238 GCF_028640915.1 Pseudomonas sp. B3G-3
GTCCCGCCGGTCCAACTGCCCGCCGTTGGCCTCGGCCTGCGCCTCGGTGGTCAGCAGCAGCCCCTGGGTAGCGCGCAGCGCCCCGTGCAGGTCAGTGCGTAGTTCGAAGCCCTCACCTCGCGGCTTCCCGCCGTCCGGGCGCGGGTGGGTGAGGTAGCCCAGGTGCAGGTGGCTGGCGCCATGGTCGTTCATCAACGCCGCGCTGATCTCCTTCGTCGTGTCGTCGATCCGCAGTTCG
>NZ_JAQZAB010000042.1:0-277 GCF_028640915.1 Pseudomonas sp. B3G-3
AAATGGCTGGCTCGCAGAAGCAGCAAGATGCGTCAGCGGTGAAGTGAGAGGCGCTTCACTCTGTTCTGATGTTCTGGAGTGGAGGTTGGGAGCCGGTGGGGGATTCAGGTCCCCCGCTGGGAAGCCTGGAGGCCTGACTCAGGTGTAAGCCCAGAGGCTTTCAGGCGTACAAAAACAAAACCCCTGTCTGCGTCAGCAGACAGGGGTTTCGGAATTCAATCTTGACGATGACCTACTCTCACATGGGGAAACCCCACACTACCATCGGCGATGCATC
>NZ_JAQZAB010000043.1:0-850 GCF_028640915.1 Pseudomonas sp. B3G-3
GTTGATACCGACGGTCGGGGTGAAAGTCGCGGTCCAGGTGATGCCGCCATCGCTGCTGCTCACCGCGCTCAGGGTGCCGTTGGCGATGCTCAGGTCGGCGTTGGTGAAGCCGCTCACCGCTTCGTTGAAGGTGATGGTCACCAGCGAAGTTTCACCGGCGCTGAGAGCACTGTCGGCAACCACTATGGTCGCGGTCGGCCGCACCGTATCGATGGCGTAATTGTTGGAATCGGTGGTGCCGCTACCGGCGTTGCCGGCCAGGTCGGCGATGCCCGTGTTGTTCAGGGTGATCAGGTTGCTGCTGTCGCCGATGCTGGCGCTCGGAGTGAAGGTGGCGGTCCAGGTGACGCCACCGTCGCTGCTGCTCACCGCGGTCAGGGTGCCGTTGGCGATGGTCAGGTCGGCGTTGGTGAAGCCACTGACGGCCTCGCTGAAGGTGATAGTCACCAGCGAGGTTTCACCGATTCTCAGCGCGGTATCGGCGACCACGATGGTCGCGGTCGGCCGCACCGTATCGATGGCGTAGTTGTTGGAGTCGGTGGTGCCGCTGCCGGCGTTGCCCGAGGCGTTGGTCACGCCGCTGTTGTTCAAGGTAATGACGTTGGTGGTATCGGTGATGCTCGAGGTCGGGGTGAAGGTGGCGGTCCAGGTGATGCCACCGTCGCTGCTGCTCACCGTGCTCAAGGTACCGTTGGCCACCGTCAGGTCACTGTTGTCGAAACCGCTCACTGCCTCGCTGAAGGTGATGGTCACCAGTGAGGTTTCACCGATCCTCAAGGCGTTGTCCGCCACCACTATGGTCGCGGTCGGCAGGACGGTGTCGATGCTGTAGTTGTTGGAGTTGGTGGTG
>NZ_JAQZAB010000044.1:0-263 GCF_028640915.1 Pseudomonas sp. B3G-3
GGTTTTTTCGTAGGAGTGCTGCTCGTCCGCCGCCGAGGACAGCGTCAGGTTCTCGGTGGCCGCCATGGCGATATTGCGTTTGGCTTCGATCTCGCTGGCGATGGCGTTGATATCGCGACCGGCCTTCACCGTCAGGTCACGACCGGCGCTGACCTCGGAGCCGATCTGGGTGATAGCGCTGCTGTAGTGGTTTTTGCCCAGCGCCAGGCTGCTGTTGAGCTCGGTGGAGACGATATTGGCGTCGCGCCCCGCACTCAGGCTCA
>NZ_JAQZAB010000045.1:0-225 GCF_028640915.1 Pseudomonas sp. B3G-3
CCTGGGGCTGAGTCGCTCCCTGTAGCCGCTGCCGAGCCTGCGAGGCTGCGATCGACCCCGTAGGGGGCGCAGGATCTTGAGGTCGCTGAAGGCCTGCGGCCTTATCGCAGCCTTCGGCAACGGCTACAGGAAGGCGTGTGCTGTGAGGCAGCAGGTTGCGCATCTTCTGTAGGAGCGAGGCTTGCCCGCGATGGCGTCCGTGCTGGCGCTGCATTTTTTGGACGG
>NZ_JAQZAB010000046.1:0-255 GCF_028640915.1 Pseudomonas sp. B3G-3
AGGTGTTGACAGCAGCGTGTAACGCTGTAGAATTCGCCTCCCGCTGACGAGAGATCGGAAGCGCAAGTGGTTGAAGTTGCAAAGGAAACTTTGAAAACTTCTTAAAATAACCGCTTGACAGATACAGAGGCTGCTGTAGAATGCGCGCCTCGGTTGAGACGAAAGACTTAACCAACCGCTCTTTAACAACTGAATCAAGCAATTCGTGTGGGTGCTTGTGGAGTCAGACTGATAGTCAGAAAGATTATCAGCATC
>NZ_JAQZAB010000047.1:0-949 GCF_028640915.1 Pseudomonas sp. B3G-3
CCCTTTCCGCTCGCCATCCTGCTTGCCTCCTTCGAATCAACGACAGGAGGCTTCGCCAGTTGAGCAGATGCCTGGCTAGCCAAGCCAATCATTCGCGATCGAGAGCGCTTCTTCCTTGGTTCCAGGCGGAACAACAAGGATCGAGTTCGAGAGCCTCAATGACGACGACGGAGTGCCTGTACAACACTCAGGCGACATATCCAGCCGAGCATAGTTAAAGATCAGAACTCTTTGTTGGTTGCTTAACCCAGCATTTGTTATCGGCTGAGTACCACTTGTTAGTGACTTACACACTACCAAGGGTGCGCAAAAACGATTCACCCACAAACTACATTCAAGGTCGATCAGAGAGAAACAGGCAATGAAGACCACAGTAAGAAAAATGATCAGCCCCCTGTTCATCGCGCGGCAACTTTGCGTAATTAGCCTTATGGCCCTCGCCGTGTCGCCGTCCGCGAATGCGGATGTAACAGCATTCGGGCAGGAGCTCTCGATCCCGAAAAACACGGCCAGCGGCACCATAGTAGCTCGACATTACATCACTCCGCAGGAGGTATGCGGCGCATCGAGTTGCAAAGTCAGCCAAGTTCTCGCCTACCCAGATGGCGGCGGATCCCCCTCAAACTCAACAGTACTCACCACGAATGTCTCGGGCATATCGACTCGTTTGTTGATCAATGGAAGAGCCTACGGAACTTCATATCCTGGGGAAACGGTCACACGGCCCATCGAAGTACAGTTACTCGGCGATGGTCGGGAAAATAAAGGCGGCTCCCTTGCGGGCGTCCACGCCTCACCGTACTACTACCAGCTATCAACAGGAGGTAGCTACTCTTTTCTAATCTACCTGAAGGGCACTATCACCCCTATCAACGGTACCTGCTCGGTACCGAGCCAGACGGTAAAGCTACCTAAAACCTTGATTCAGCGCCTGGAGCGCATCGGCTCG
>NZ_JAQZAB010000048.1:0-610 GCF_028640915.1 Pseudomonas sp. B3G-3
GTGGCTGCAGTTTTGTTTTTACGGTTGAACAGATTTCTAAACATCGACAGTCGCCAAATCTTCTTTTTTGAAAAGTCTGAACGATGACTTGCCCGTACCGCCTGGCAAGGTGTCAACAGGCACGAGTTTCCCGTGCATCAGCAGGTGGTCGTATCGCCTTCAATGTTCCTTTTATCTGCAGGACGCGCGCCTCAAAACCTAGGGCGGTATCTGTGCGATGAGTGATGATCATACTTCCCTGTATAGCTAGAAGCCTGAAGTTAGGGGAGCTGTTAGGCATGCTGAGCTAGACTCAGTGTCATGGAATTACCACTGGAGATATTTGAAAAAAGCATATCAGCTGACCTACTTTCCTGGATTGCGATCACTTGTAGGGCGAGTCTGAAATTTGCAAAGTTGATCGCATTACCTGCTACGAATACGCCGATAACCTGCATCTGATCAGCCGTCGTATTAACCTGATTGAGCAGCAGGCCTGCTGATGCTGCTATATGCTAGCCGCCGAGCTTGTTCGTTGACGCTCAATCAATGCAAACCCGCAGCTTTACAGGCTTCGACAAAAGTCGCGCCTTTCTTGTCCATGGCGGTTTTAACTATTTGATTGGCTTTT